>NZ_JACGWC010000002.1:0-337920 GCF_014077545.1 Colwellia sp. BRX10-1 | reverse complement strand
CAGAGCCAGAGCCAGCAGCTAAGGCTGGTTTCTTTGCTCGATTAAAGCAAGGACTGACTAAAACACGCCAAAATATTGGTGGTGGAATATTTACTTTATTCAGTGGCAAAAAAATTGATGACGAGTTATTTGAAGAACTTGAAACACATTTACTGTTAGCTGATGTGGGTATTGAAACGACCACAAAAATTATTAAATCACTTACAGAGAGTGCATCACGTAAACAGCTTAAAAATGCTGAAGCTTTGTATGATTTACTCAAAGAAGAGTTAAAGAAAATTATTGAGCCAGCAAGTGTGCCCTTAGAGATTAACAATGATTCAGGTCCTTTTGTTATCTTAATGGTCGGTGTTAATGGGGTTGGAAAAACCACCACTATTGGTAAATTAGCGAAAAAATTTCAAGCTGAAGGTAAATCGGTCATGCTAGCGGCCGGTGATACGTTTAGAGCAGCGGCGGTTGAGCAATTACAAGTGTGGGGCGAGCGCAACGATATTCCTGTTATTGCCCAGCATACTGGCGCAGACAGTGCATCTGTTATTTTTGATGCGATTAGTGCCGCAAAAGCCCGTGGTGTTGATGTACTCATTGCTGATACTGCTGGCCGGCTGCAGAACAAAAGTCACTTAATGGATGAATTGAAAAAAGTTGTCCGTGTTATGAAAAAGATTGATGATAAAGCACCTCATGAGGTGATGTTAACTTTAGATGCAGGTACTGGACAGAATGCGTTAAGCCAAACAAAATTATTTAATGAAGCGGTTGGTTTGACGGGACTAACATTAACCAAGCTTGATGGTACGGCTAAAGGTGGTGTTGTGTTTGCTATTGCTGATAAAAATGCGATTCCTATCCGCTATTTAGGCGTCGGTGAAGGCATTGATGATTTACGTCCGTTTAACGGTGATGATTTTATTGATGCATTATTCACCCAAGATAGCTAAGATTTACGGTATAGTTTTGATGCCCGACTACACTATGTGAAGAATAATAAAAATAAGAGTATGGCCATTTTATGATCCACTTTAACAATGTCAGTAAAACCTATCCCGGTGGCTTTCTAGCACTTAAAAATGTTAGTTTTGAATTGGCTGCGGGGGAAATGGCATTTTTAACCGGACATTCAGGAGCGGGGAAAAGTACACTCTTAAAGCTAATGAGCTTAATGGAAAAGCCGACCAGTGGTAAAATCCAAATTAACGGTAATGAAATATCAAATATAAAGTATAAAGATATTCCTTATGCTCGCCGAAAAATAGGAATGATTTTTCAAAACCATAATCTATTAATGGACAGAACTATTTTCGATAATGTTGCATTACCTTTAGTCATTGAAGGGTATAGCCACAAGGAAACCCGAAAACGCGTGGAAGCAGCGCTAGATAAAGTCCATTTGAGCGATAAGTTACGTTGTTTTCCTAATATGTTGTCAGGTGGAGAGCAGCAGCGAGTTGGCATTGCTAGAGCATTAGTGAATAAACCATTAATCTTGCTTGCTGATGAGCCAACCGGAAACTTAGATCCTAAGCTTTCCTTAGATATTATTCGCTTGTTTGAAGAATTTAATGATTTTGGCGTTACCGTACTCATAGCTACGCATGATCTGGGGCTAATTGCTAGAATGAAATATAGAACGCTGACGCTTAAGCAAGGTTCAATGATCACCGATGGTATCGTTGAAGGTTTACAAGTTAGGCATGAAAACAATGAATAAACCTACCCGTTTTGGCCAACCTTCGCAGAAATTAAATTTTGCAGCAAAAATAACAGATAGATTAATTCGACATGTTCAACAAGCCGTAGGTAGTTTAGGCGATTTATGGCGTACTCCTTTCACCTCAATAATGACGGTTTTGGTTTTAGGTATCAGTTTAACCTTACCGGCTACGTTACATCTATTTGTTAAAAATGCTAAAGCCATCAGTGAACAGTGGGATACCGCCTCAGAAATCAGTTTGTTTTTGAAATTGTCAGTGACTGACAAAGCGGCACAAAACTTAGTTCATCGAATTGAACTTTATCCTGAGGTTGCCAAAGTTACTTACATCTCGGCAGAGCAGGCTTTACAAGAGTTTAAAACCTTATCTGGTTTTGGACAGGCGTTAGAATATTTAGATAAAAATCCCTTGCCAGCAACACTGTTAGTGACCCCAACAACGCGTGCTAGTCAAACACAGGCGGCTGGAGAGTTACTATTGAAGCTAGAAAAAGAACGAGAGGTTCAGCAAGGGAAATTAGACCTCGAATGGCTTTCTCGATTAGAAGCTATTGCTAAACTTATTGAAGATATCGTGGTAGGTATCGGTGCATTACTGTGTTTGTCTGTGGTGCTCATTATTGGCAACACTATACGCTTGGCTATTTTAAATCAAAAAGATGCGATTGCTGTGATGAAACTTGTCGGCGCGACGGATAGCTTTATTCAGCGTCCTTTTTTATATGCGGGCCTTTGGTATGGTATTTTGGGGGGTGTGGTCTCTTGGTTATGTGTGGCTCTGCTCGCTAAATATTTATCGGGAGCTCTCTCTGAATTAACCCATTTATATCAGAGTAACTTTATTATTAGTGGTTTAAGCTTTTCAGAAGCGATGACACTGATATTATTTGCCGTTATACTCGGTTTATCAGGAAGTTATATTTCAGTGCGTAAGCATATTCGTGCCATAGAGCCTACCGCTGATTAATAAAGCCTACTAAATGTCGATTTAAGTTCCACAGGCGATCATTTCGTCTGCCCATGACAGTGAGTCTTTATAAGCTTGAAAACAAAGTTCACTCTCTAAGGTAATTCTCTTAGCAATTTCTTCACCCTCTGCCCATAAGCCTTGTTCAATGTTTTTTACTAATGACAAGTAATCTCCAAGGTCACACTGCTCGCTTCTTAATGCCGATTTTATGCCTTGATGAATAGGTAATACACCTAATACATATTCTAATTCATGGTCTAAAATACCATCGATTAACGATAATATACCGGTGAGAAAAGCTTTAGGCGGATTTTCACTTTCAAAGCGGCAAAGGGCTATTTTTTCACAAAACTTAGCTCGTGCTAAAGAAAGACGCATAATTTCTGGATTTTTATCTGAGCTTAAATCTGACAGCGCAAGCAACGCGATAAATTTTTTCAGTTCAACTTGCCCTATATAAGCAAGAGCATGTTTTAACGAGGTTATTTCCTGGCTACTACCATAGGTAGGACTATTGATAAAACGCAGTAATTTATAGGTTAAGCCGGGGTCAACGGCAAAAATTTCACTGATTTTGTTAATGTTTAACTCTACTTGGCTTGCTTGGCTGATTAGTTTGAGGATGTTTTGTTTTGCCGTGGTAATTTTTCGCTGTTTTAGCATTTCTGGTTTTGCAAAAAAATAACCTTGAAAAAGTGTAAATCCCAGCATTTTTAATCGTTCAAATTGTTGTGAAGTTTCTACTTTTTCAGCTAATAGTGTTACGTTTAGTCCGGCAAGTTTTCTGACCAGCTTGCTAATTTCTAGAATAGAAAATTGTAGGACATCAATTTTGATAATGTCTATGATGGGGTAAAATGGAGCCCACTTTTCATCAAAGTCAAAATCGTCTAAGGCTAATTTATAACCCTTCTCATGAAGTGACTGGCAAGCAGCTAATAGCTCAGGGGTTACCGGAACGTCTTCTAAAATTTCTAATACCACGTTTTTGGGATCAAGGAAGCTTGGGAAGTGAAAAATCAAGGTATCAGCATGAAAGTTAATATATGCGGGTAGATCACCAGTGACTTGCTCTATGCCTAAGCTTAAATGGTTATTAGTTAGTATGTTAGATGTTGCTTGGTTAGGATCAATATCAGGAAAACTGTTACTTTTACCATCGCGAAAAAGCAATTCATAGGCAACAACATTTTGTTTAATATCTAAGATGGGTTGACGAGCAACATATGAGTACAAATTATGACCCTCTAAAATTCATTTATAAGTTACTTAAATACAATTTATAAGTTACTTAAATACATAAAGTAATAGCCACATCCTTGTTAAATTACATCTTGACACAAAAGCTAAGTTATTGTTTTGTAGGCTTTAAGTGTTTTCTGATGCTTTTATGTTAACAAATGTACACAAAAAAAGCAGATAAATTTACTAGACTGAGTTGTTTCGTCTTGTGTTGTAAGGTAATGTGTGATGCGTTGCTCGCCTACACGGTCGATGTATGCTATTATAGCGAGCTAGAAAGTTAAAAATTATTTAAGAGTTATTAAAGAGCAATAAAGAGGGGTTTTTAAAATGAGTAAACCGATACAATCAATGGCGCTAACAGTTCCACGTAGCGGTAGTATTGAATCTTACATGCAGTCTGCTTATGGCATTCCTATGCTTACTGCACAGCGTGAGAATGAACTCGCCACTCGTTTATATTCAGAAAATGATTTACAAGCGGCACAAGAGCTTATTATGTCGCATTTACGTTTTGTTATTCATGTAGCAAAAGGTTATGCAGGTTATGGTTTACCTCAAGCCGATTTAATTCAAGAAGGTAACGTTGGTTTAATGAAAGCTGTTAAGCGTTTTAACCCGGAAGTGGGTGTACGTTTAGTGTCGTTTGCTGTTCATTGGATAAAAGCTGAAATTCATGAGTTTGTGTTACGTAATTGGCGTATTGTTAAAGTGGCAACGACCAAGGCACAACGTAAATTGTTTTTTAACCTTCGTAAAAACAAAAAACGTTTAGGTTGGTTCAGTAACGACGAAATTAATAATGTTGCAGAGACTCTAGGTGTTACACCTAAAGATGTTTTAGAGATGGAATCTAGAATGAGTAATCAAGATCAGGCTTTTGAGCTGTCATCTGACGATGTTGATAATTCTGCTGGTGGAGGTTACTCTCCAGCCTTATATCTTGAAGATCATCAGTCAGATCTCGCTGTTCAGGTTGAAGATGAAGATCACTCTTCTCATGCTAATAAGCGTTTATCTAATGCCTTAGTCATTCTTGATGAACGCAGCCAAGATATTATAAGAACCCGTTGGTTAACTGAAGATAAAACGACGTTACAAGATTTAGCTAACAAGTATCATATTTCTGCCGAGCGTGTCAGACAGTTAGAAAAAAATGCCCTTAATAAACTTAAAGGCTCAATGGCTGCTTAGTTATTGGCTCATGTCTGTACCAACAAAAAAACCGATTTACGTCGGTTTTTTTATGTCTGCTTTTTGTAGACTTTCTCTTGTGAGCACTGATACTAGCTTGCTTATGTTAATCATTAACGGTCTTTTGTCCCTTTTCGGTAAACGTTGCGCAACTCGTCAATTATAGTGTACAAAAAATAGACATATACTGTATTGATCTTATCAATTCAAATAAGGTACTAGCCAAGTGATATTAATTTGGTAGACTAACCGCTTAAAAATAATACTAATAACTAACTATGGAATCGCCTTGACGGAATTAAAGGCAAAGGAAGACATTCTGGCATTACGTCAGCTTCCCAAATTAAAGTCTCTACTTAAAAAGTATCGGCAGGTTAAAACCATGCAGTCGGGTTTGTTGCAGTTGTCTGAATTGGCAAGCACAGTTACCGATATGGCAGCCTTTTATGCTGAGCTTAAATCGGTGATTAAAACATTATTAATTACCGATAGTTTTCACATCACCCTGATCAATTCAAAAGATAATCTTGAGCTTGCTCATTGTCACAACCCTGAAGAAATTCGTTTACATGATCATTTAAAAGTTGCTGATTGGCGAAAATGCTTAACAGGTATGGTTTTTGAAAATGAAAAACCGATGCATTGCTCTGCTAAAGAGCGTTTAGCATTAGCAAAATCAGGCGATATTTTTCTTTATGGTTCATCCTGTGTTGATTGGCTTGGTGTTCCGCTTAGACGTGGCAATCAGGTTATTGGTGTTCTGGCATTACAAAGTTACGATGATAAACTTTACTTTGATGAATATGATTGTCAGTTGCTTGAATTTATTGCCTTGCATTTAGTGACCGCTATTGATCGTGTACGTAGTCGTGAATTATTAGAAGAAAGTATTTTACTGCGTACTGAAACGCTAACCGAAATGAATAAGCAGTTACAAGTTGAAATTGCTGAGCGTAAGAAAGCGGTAAAAATGCATAAAGCCTTATTATCAATTTCAGAAATTACGGCTAATTCACAAGATATTGATTGCTTCTATCGAGCAATCCATCAAGAAATTAATACTCTATTACCCGCAAAGAACTTATATATTGCTCTGTTAGATACGGGTGATAACAAAGATAACTCTATCGTGACTTTCCCCTATTATGACGATGAAAAAGTGCATACACCTCTGCCTCGAATGTTAGGTTTTGGGCTGACAGAATTAGCGATAAATGCTGTTGCACCGACATTGATCACCGAAGGTGAAGTCTTTTATTTATCTGAGCAAGGTGAAATAACGAGTGAACCGCTGACGATAGATTATCCTAAAAATAAAATGCCACAAGCATGGCTTGCTGCACCATTGATGGAAGATGGCAAGATATTCGGCATTTTAGCTATTCAGCATTACCAAGATTCGCAAGCCTATCAACAGAGTGACCTAACCTTAATACGCTTTATTAGCCAGCACGTTGATACCGCTATTTTACGTAAGCGTTCGCAAGCAGAAATAAAAAAACACCATGAAAAATTAGAAAATACGGTTAATCAACGTACCCAAGAGCTACAAGCGAGTAATTTAAATTTGCGTATGCAAATTGATGAGAGACGAAAAGCAGAAGCGCAACTTTACTATGAAGCACACCATGACGGCCTAACAAAACTGCCCAATAGAGCGATGTTTTCAGACCGATTGAGCTACTCATTACGACATTTAAAGCGTCATCCCGATCAACGCTTTGCCGTGTTATTTATCGATTTAGATCGCTTTAAAATGATTAACGATACATTGGGACACCATGCTGGAGATGAGTTTCTTATTGAGATAGCACTCAGATTACAAGACTGTGTCAGAGATAATGATATTTTAGCGCGTTTAGGGGGTGATGAATTTGTTATTTTGCTTGATTCACTACAATGTCAAGATGATATTGAAGAAGTGGCCTCACGCATTATTACCGCTGTTGCCAAACCCTTCAGTTTAGGTGGTCATACACTTTACTCGAATGCCAGTATAGGTATTGCGCAATGTAGCAGTCATTATAAGGATTCTCATGAAATTTTACGTGATGCTGATGCCGCTATGTACCAAGCGAAAAACTTAGGTCGTGGTCGTTATGTCTTTTTTGATGAAAGCATGCGAGAACAACTTATGGCAAGTATGACTTTAGAGCAAGAATTACGCGTTGCCATTACCAAGAGTCAATTTGAACTGCATTATCAGCAAATATCCAACTTAACGTTAACGAATACCATTGGTTTTGAAGCTTTATTACGTTGGCAGCATCCAACTAAAGGCTTACTAACGCCAAGTGAATTTTTATATATGGCCGAAGAAACCGGCATGATATTAGACATCGAAGCTTGGGTTATTAAAGAAGTTAGTCAACAATTAAAAAGCTGGCAACAAAATACCGAGTATTTTAATGCTTTTATTGGTATTAATTTATCGGGACGTCACTTAGTTCAAGCGAATCAGCTCAATAAGTTGATCAAGCAAATTAAAGACGCAGGTATAGAGCCTCATCGTTTAATTCTTGAATTTAATGAATCTGCATTTGCTCAACAAAGTGAATTAGCCCTGAAGAACTTACGTCGATTAAAAGAATTTGGGGTTAAACTCGCTCTAGATGATTACGGCGCGGGTTCATCGTCATTAAATTTCTTACACAACTACCCGTTTGAATTTATCAAATTAGACAGAAGTTTTGTTCGTACGCTAAATACTAATAATAAAAATTTATCGTTAGTTAAGGCTTTGCATGATTTGGGCAGTAACTTTGGCTACCATTTAGTCGCTGAAGGAATCGAGTCAGAGGAAATGTTGAAAAAGTTACAGAACGCCGGTTGTGAATTTGGTCAGGGCTTTCATATTAGTCGACCGATAAAAATGCCACGAATAATAACCAAAAGTGAGGTTGTAGTTAAAGTTAGCGCCTAATTTTTCGTTAACAATCAATTATATTTTACTAAAAAAACCTTCTATGCGTAGCGCAATTCCAGGTGTGGTGGTGTAGTTATCCTCTTTTGACCACTCTAAAAATGGTTCTACTTCAAAAAACAACCATTTTTCTAGTGCATTGAATCGATAACGATAACTCAGCGTATATTTGTCGGTAAAAAAACCATATTGACCATTACGCTCACCTTCAACTTGCAAACCAACAACGGAGGCCGTTGTTGAATCTAATTGATTTAATTGATAAAAGCCGTGTTTCCATCGAATGCCACTAAATGATTCAGAGCCGCGAATAGTATAATTGATCCTATATTGTGATTTTTCATTATATTGATAATTATATTCAAGAAATAACTTGGCTCCAAGACCGTCGCCTAAAAAGTAATAGGTTGAAGGTTCAACTTTAAAACCATGCTTTTCATTGAAGGTATACAACTTGCGCTTACGTATTTTTACAAAAATATCACCGCCTGAAATTCCTAATCGAGTATCGACTAAGCTATCGCTCTTCTTTTTAACCACATAACGTAAGGCAGCGGCAAAGCTTTCTTCATTTATTTCTGGGCGAGTACCAATACCATCGAGGGGTAACTGGCCGTCTTCAACGTCATCTTCATCGGAAAGAATCAAGCTCATCTTATCTTTAAAGTGCGGTAACTTTACTTTTAATCGAAAACGAGAGTCAAGCTCCGCCAAATGACGTGCTTTGGGTATCCAGCCAAAACGTATTTTGGCTGTTGCTTTGGGTTCAATTTGTTGGCTATCAATATCAGTAAAAAAACTATCGAACCAAGTCGCCGATTGATAAACGGAATTAGCGATGGTGTCGTGTACGTCTTGACCCCAGTCATCGGGCACAAGTGTGGGTACAACATGCCTTTGTGGATGTTTGATAGGTTTTGCTATTTGCTTTTCAGTGTCACTGTCCATGTTTTGATCTTGTCTAGCATTACTCTGAAAAGTAGTGAAGGTAATGCTGATCATCAACAAGCAACTCAGATAAATAAGGTGCTTTTTCTGCAAAGTTTGTCCTATCGCATTATTTTGTCTATCAAAGGATGATTTTTCATTTTAAAACTTTATAATGAATCCATTCTAAATAATAGGGGTTTATCATGGGAAATATGGGTATTTGGCAATTATTAATTGTTGCGGTTATTATAGTGTTGTTATTTGGCACAAAAAAATTACGTAATCTAGGTGGCGATTTAGGCTCTGCGGTTAAAGGTTTTAAAAATGCTATGACAGATAGTAACGCTAAAAAGGAAGAAGAAAGTGCAGAAAATATTGCTGATAAGTCTGTTACTACCGACACCGAAGATAAAGTAAAAACAAAAGAAAAAGATCAGGCGTAAGCGATGTTTGATATTGGCTTTTGGGAGCTGTCGCTGATTGCGATAATAGGTATGATCGTTTTAGGTCCAGAACGTTTACCTGTTGCTATTAGAACGGTGCGCGGTTGGATAAGTGGTGTTCGTAAATTTAGTGATAGTGTAAAAACCGAGCTTACCGAAGAATTACGCATACAAGAATTACATGCTAATTTGAAAAAAGCTGAACAAGCGGATATGAAAAATCTATCACCTGAGATTGCTGAATCATTAAAAACATTACAGGAAGCTGCTGAGATGGTCAATCGTCCTTATCAACTCGATAAAGAGCCTGAAAAAGTTGACTCACAAAGTATTGTCTCAGAAAATATTGAAAAAAATGATAAGGTGACTGAAGAAGCAGCAGTCACTGCTAACCTTTCATCTTCACAAGAAAATAAAAAGTAACACCATGAATCCATCTCCAGCAAGTAGTTATACTTTATTTGATCATTTACTCGAATTACGCAGCCGATTGTTGAACGTTGTGGTGGGCGTTTTGGTTGTCTTTTTAGGCTTATTCTATTTCGCTAATGAAATTTATGAATATGTTTCCAAACCCTTAATGGAAACCTTACCTGAAGGGGGACAAATGATCGCAACCGATGTTGCCTCTTCTTTCTTTGCTCCTTTTAAATTAACCATGGTACTTTCTATTTTTATTGCCATGCCCTTTATTCTTTATCAAATTTGGGCCTTTGTTGCGCCTGGCTTATACAAGAATGAAAAACGCTTAGTTATTCCACTGATGTTCGGCAGCACCTTGCTATTTTATGGTGGTATTGCTTTTGTCTATTATGTGGTTTTCCCAATAATTTTTGCTTTTTTTACTTCTGTAGCTCCTGAAGGGGTAAATATTGCCACCGACATTACCAGTTATTTAGATTTTGTTCTAAAATTATTCTTTGCCTTTGGGATTGTTTTTGAAATACCCATTGTTATTATTTTACTGTGTTGGACCGGTTTTACCGATCCCGACAGTTTGCGTGCAAAAAGACCCTATGTTGTTGTTGGTGCGTTTGTGGTTGGCATGTTGTTAACACCGCCTGATATTATTTCACAAACATTATTGGCCGTACCCATGCTGTTATTATTTGAATTAGGCGTTTTTATCGCGTCTATTTACCAGAAAAAAAACGAATCTGAAGAAGCTTAGTTTGATGAAACTGGATAGCTAATGATCGATATTGGCGTTAATTTAACAAATACTCGTTTTGATAAAGACCGTGATGAATTAATCGCGCGGGCTAAATCTGCTGGTATTAGGGCTATGTTGGTTACCGGAACTAATATCTCTGAAAGTCATAAAGCTTTACAATTATCTGCACAATATCCTGATTATCTTTATACCACAGCGGGTATACATCCCCATGATGCCGATAATGTCAGTGATAACTATTTAGATGACATTCGATTATTAGCTAAAAATAAAGCGGTAAAAGCGATTGGTGAATGTGGTTTAGATTTTAACCGTAATTTTTCTACGCCAAAGCAACAAGAAAAAGTGTTTGCTGAACAAATATCATTAGCTGCAGAACTTCAATTACCACTTTTTTTACATCAACGGGATGCTTTCCCTGTCTGGTTTCAATTACTATCTCCTTACTTAACCGCTGTGCCCGCTATGGTTTCTCATTGCTTTACCGGTAATGAAAATGAGTTAAATCAATGCTTATCAGCTGGTATGTATATTGGTATTACCGGATGGGTGTGTGACGAACGTCGTGGAGAACCATTACAAGCGCTTATTCCATCAATCCCATTAGATAGGTTAATGATTGAAACAGATGCGCCATATTTAACACCTAGAAGCATTAAGCCTAAACCCAAAAGCAGTCGCAATGAACCAAGCTATTTACCTTACGTCATAGAGAAGCTCGCCCAATTGTACCAATGCCATAGCGACGACATTATTAATGCTACCAGTGAAAATGCGCGAAAAGTTTTCAACTTAGGTGAGCGTTAATGATCTCACTCTTTAATCGGTCAACTTCTTACCTTTTTATTGTTGCAATATTAGTGGTTATTTTATCGATAATTCAGTTAGTTGTGCAATTTTCATCGCTGACCTTATTGTTATTAATTATGGCTCTCTTTATGGCGTTGTTAGTCTTTTCACAAGAAAAAAACACTAAAAACGCTCTTGCTAGCAATGCAACAGATCAGCACGTTGAAAATGAAGTTCAAGATAACGATGAGCTTGAAAGTAAAGTACAAGAGCGTACTTTAGAGCTCAATATTGCTTTGCAAGAACTCGAAGAAGTTAATAAAGAGTTAGAAGAAAAGAATACGTTAGACGACCTTACCGGTTTGTATAACCGGAGATTTTATGATCAAAAAATACTCGCTGAATATCGACGTAGTCGCCGTAACTTAACGCCCTTGAGCTTAGTGATTCTTGACATCGATCATTTTAAAAAAGTGAATGATACTTATGGTCACTTAGCCGGTGATGAATGTTTAATCGTAGTGGCTGCTTGCATTAAAAGTTGCTTGCGAAGAAGTGCAGACATCAGTTGTCGTTATGGCGGTGAAGAATTTTGTTTAATTTTGCCTGAAACCGATAGCCAAGGGGCATTAGCATTGGCTGAAGAATTAAGGGAAAGTATTGCTAGCTGTCAGGTTAGCTACAATAACACTATCATAAGTCTAACCATTAGCTGTGGTGTTAGCACTTATTTACAACAAAAAGATGTTCAAGCCGAGCATCTCTTTGCCGCAGCAGATCAAGCCTTATATCAAGCAAAACATAATGGCCGCAATCAAGTGAGACAACAAGACTTTGTCAAAGTTAGCGATAGTTAACCGCTAACTTATCAACTTTATTTATATAGGAAAATTTTATGAGTAACGCTTTTGGGCAATTTCCTGCCCGCAGAATGCGCCGCATGCGCCGTGATGATTTTTCGCGTCGTTTAATGTCAGAAAATCAATTAACCGTTAATGATTTAATTTACCCTGTCTTTGTTCTTGATGGTGAAAATCAGCGCGAAGCTATAGCGTCTATGCCTGGCGTCGAACGTAAAAGTATTGATTTATTATTAGAAGAAGCGCAAGAACTGGTTGATTTAGGTATTCCTGCCATTGCTATATTTCCTGTCACTCCAGCAAATAAAAAGTCATTAATGGCTGAAGAAGCCTTTAATCCTGAAGGGTTAGCTCAACGTACTGTTCGTGCACTAAAAGCAAAGTTTCCTGAATTAGGGGTAATAACCGATGTTGCTCTTGACCCTTTTACGACCCATGGACAAGATGGTATTCTTGGCATAAAGGGTAAAGATGAGGGTTACGTATTAAATGACATCACCAAAGAAATTTTAGTTAAGCAGGCGTTGTCTCATGCTCAAGCGGGTGCTGATGTGGTTGCCCCTTCAGATATGATGGATGGTCGTGTTGGAGCAATTCGTCAAGAATTAGAAAAACATGGTTTTGTAAACACGCGAATTTTAGCTTATTCAGCAAAATATGCTTCTAATTATTATGGTCCTTTTCGTGATGCTGTTGGTTCTGCAAGTAACATTAAAGGAGGTAATAAATTCTCATATCAAATGGACCCAGCAAACAGTGATGAAGCATTACATGAAGTTGCTCAAGACATTGCTGAAGGTGCAGATATGGTCATGGTAAAGCCGGGTATGCCTTATTTAGATATTGTGCGCCGAGTTAAAGATACCTTTCAAGTGCCAACATATGCTTATCAGGTGAGTGGCGAATATGCAATGCACATGGCAGCCATTCAAAATGGCTGGTTAGCTGAAAAACCCTGTGTTATGGAAGGTTTACTCGCTTTTAAACGTGCGGGCGCCGATGGTATTTTAACTTACTTTGCTAAAAAAGTGGCTTACTGGTTAAAAGAACAATAATGTGATCGCCCGATCTTAAGGGGCTTATTGTAAAAATCTTAATTTGCAATGCTATAAGTAGATAGTAAAAATATATAGGCAAACGACTTATTCTATTAGCTGAGCTATTTTAGCTGGTAGAATGGCTTGTTTAATTTTACTAATCGAGCATGAATGCCCAGTCACAAACAGTCATTATTTTCACTGCATAGTGCGGTGTTACTTTTCGCTATATCGGGTCTTTTTGCTAAGTGGCTAAATATGCCAGCCAGCCATATTGTTTTTGGTCGTGCTGCTTTTGCCGCGGCAACTATTGCGCTTTTTGTTTTACTGATAAGAAAGCAGTCTCTAAAAGTTGAAAAGTCACTACTATTGCCACTTGCTTTTACTGGTTTGGTTTTAGCTTTTCATTGGGGCAGTTTCTTTTATGCTATTCAGGTATCAAGTGTCGCAATTGGCTTGATCACTTTTGCAACTTTCCCTGTTTTTGTTAGTTTCCTCGAACCGATGTTGTTTAAAGAAAAATTCCATTATAAGGCGTTATTGCAGGCTTTACTGACGGTTGTTGGTATCTTATTTATTCTACCACTTGACCATTTAAGTGCGGGGGATATCGATGGTGTTATATGGGGAATGACATCGGCGATGAGTTTTGCTTTGTTAACACTGTTAAATCGAAAGTTTGTTGCCAAAACATCGGCTAAAAAAGTGGCCTTCTATCAAAACGCTTGTGCCACGGTATGTTTATTACCCTTAATGTTTTTATATCCGATCACCATATCTTACCAACAGTTGTCGGTATTAATTATTTTAGGTGTTCTTTTCACGGCAGTTGCTCATACATTATTTAATCATTCTCTAAAGGTGGTTAAAGCGCAAACAGCAAGTATCGCAGTAAGTTTAGAGCCTATCTACGGTTCTATAGCCGCGTATTTTCTTTTAGGTGAACAAATAACGTTCATGATGGTGATTGGTGGCAGTATTGTTATTTTTACCAATCTTTGGGCATCTAAAACCAATAGTTAATGATCACTAAATATTGATATTTAAGTGTGTTATTGAGTTTTCCAGAGCCGATATCAAACGATAAATGAATGGTTATTTAAGGGCTTCTTGAGTCTCACAAAAGATGTTAAGTGATAAATGAAGCGTTGTTAAATGGGCACTTTCTTGGAGCAGTTCGTCAGCGATGAGTGGGTGTGCAGCAAGCCAAGTCGTTGGTAAACATAAATTGATAATATCATCACCCGTACTTTTAATAATAGCGGTTTGATAATCGGGCAAAGCATCATCTTTGCGGCGTCGACATAAAATGATGGCTAAACGTAAAATAACTAACAGGTAGCTTGCTTGCTGAAAATTTACTGCCGTTTGATTTTCTAGTAAATCGACATCAATATTACCTTTGTGTAACCGGACTAAGGTGACGAGTAATTGTCGTTCAATTTGATTAAATCCTGGTAAATCAGCGTGTTGTAATATGTAGGCACCATGATGCTGATGCTGCTTAAACTCTAATAACAAACCAATTTCATGTAATTCACAGGCAGCAATCAATAATGCTAAGCTGTTTTCTTCATCTAATGACCAAGTTTCCTTATAGGTGTGAAATAAACTTGTCGCTTGTCTTTGAATTCGTGCAGAATGTTGATTATCAATATGAAATTTTTCAGTGAGAGAATTAATCGTACTCTGACGGATACTCATATCTACCCTTTTAGGCAGCATGCTGTAAAGTAAACCTTCACGTAAAGCACCACTTGATAACTGAATGCTCTCAATGTTGAAGCTTTCAATGACGGCAATTAAAATAGCGACGCCACTGGCTATAACGGGCGATCTTTCCTGGCTAAGCCCAGCAATCTTAATTTCACTGATGGTTTTACATTGTATTAACTGTTGTTGAATAGTCTGTAAGAAAAGCAGATTAACACCAGTACTCTTATGGTTAAATTGTTGCATTTCGGTCAGGGCTTGCATGGTGCCAGAGCCACTTAACACTAACTTCCAACCCGTTTCTTTAAAACGCTCAACCAAAGGAAATATTACTTTTTTTGCTGCAGCTATAGCAAGAGCAAAATTTTCAGCCGTTAATTTATTATCCGAGAAATAACGGCTATTAAAAGTGACACAGCCAATATCTAAGCTTTCGACTTGCTTAGTTACAAAACCATCACCTAAAATAAGCTCAGTACTTGCGCCGCCAATATCAATAACAAAGCGTTGTTTAGCACCACAACTGGTATGTGCCACCCCTAAATAAATATTTTTGGCTTCTTGTTTGCCACTGAGTAGCTTTATTTTTTGTCCCAAAATTTTATTAGCTTGTGTTAAAAACTCTTCACGATTTTTAGCAAGACGCAGGGTTGCTGTCGCGACAATACGGACGTTTTTCTGAGGAATATCTTGCAGCCGTTCAGCGAAAAAGCTTAAACATTCAAGCCCTCGAGCAATCGCGGCTTGGCTTAGTTGGTTGTCTGAGTTTAAACCGGAGGCTAAACGAACTTTACGTTTAACTTTATCAACCACCTGAACGCTATTAGCTAGCTGTCGGGTGATCAACATATGAAAGCTGTTTGAACCTAAATCGATCACCGCATAAAGAGGTGTGGAAATCTCAGTATGGGTGATCGTCATAGTCGTCTAGTGGCGACGCTGGTTGTTGCCACCCGTTCTGCCACGATTTTGTCCACCATTTTGAGGCTTATGGCGACGAGGACGAGGCTTAGGAGTAGGAAAATCAGTTAATAATGCATCTTGATTATATTTACTTACCGGTAAGGCATGTTCAATATAGGTTTCGATAGGAGGTAAGTTAAAAACATAGCCTTCACATGCGAAACTAATTGCATGACCTGTTGCACCAGCACGGCCAGTACGGCCTATACGATGTACATAATCTTCACAATCATCTGGTAAATCATAATTAAAGACATGACTTACGCTAGGAATATGCAAACCGCGTGCGGCTACATCAGTGGCAACTAAGATATCTAGTTCACCGGCACTAAATTGCTCAAGAATCTTTAAACGTTTCTTCTGAGGTACATCGCCAGTTAATAAACCAACGCGGATGTTATCAATTTCTAAATGTGAATAAACTTTTTCACAAACATGTTTGGTATTGGCAAAGATGATCGCTTTTTCAGGCCATTCTTCTTCAATTAATGTTTGTAACAAAGCCATTTTATCTTCGTTAGAAGGATAAAATAATTCTTCAGAAATTCGAGTGTTTGTTTTTTGTTCTGGCGCGATTTCAACACTTTCTGGCTCATTCATGTGTTCAAATGCAAGTTCTTTTACACGAAAAGATAAGGTTGCTGAAAATAACATGCTTAAACGTGCTGTGGCGGCAGGCATACGATTAAACATATATCTGATATCTTTAATGAAGCCTAGATCAAACATACGATCGGCTTCATCAAGCACAACAACTTCGATATTGTTTAGGTTATAAATACCTTGTTTCATATAATCGAGCAAACGACCACAGGTACCAATAAGAATATCTACACCAGCTTCAAGCTCTAAGCGTTGGCTTTCATAGCCTTCACCACCATAAACTACGCCTAAGCGTAAGCCAGTGCTTTTTGCCATTTCTTTAGCATCACGGTGAATTTGTACGGCTAATTCACGTGTTGGTGCCATGATTAAGGCACGAGGTTGATTATGCTTTGGATCTGGTTTTTGTAATAAGTGATGAAAGGTTGCAGCTAAAAAGGCGATTGTTTTACCTTCGCCTGTTTGTGCTTGGCCTGCAATATCAGTACCTTTCAATAAAATGGGTAAAGATTGCTCTTGAATTGAAGTGCAATACTCAAAGCCCATAGCGTCAAGACCTGCGACAACTTTAGTGTCGAGGTTAAGTTCTGAGAACTTAGTTTCAGTTAAGTGTGTTTTATTCATGCGCACAGCTTAACAGGTTATATAGTTAATAAAAAACGGTATCGAGTAAATGTATTCATAAATACTCAATTAATGTTAGAAATAGCCAACAGTTATAAGATCAAAGTTGGTAATTCATAATGATGGCGTTATAATCCCCACCAATTGGCAAAATGCCACCATTTAACGGAGATAGAAATGAGCGATAGAATTGTTCAGTTAACAGACGACAGTTTTGATACTGACGTAATTACCGCCTCAGGCCTTATATTAGTCGATTTTTGGGCTGAATGGTGTGGTCCTTGTAAAATGATCGCACCTTTATTAAATGACATTGCAGAAGAATATGCAGGTCAAGTAACTGTTGGTAAATTAAATATCGATCAAAACTCAATTACTCCACCTAAATACGGTATTCGTGGTATTCCTACGTTATTGTTATTTAAAGATGGCGCAGTCGCTGATACTAAGGTTGGCGCTTTATCTAAAACTCAATTAAAAGAGTTTATTGATAATAATTTATAAGTTTTCAAAAAAAGGTTCGTATTTACGAGCCTTTTTTGTATATATTAGCTTATTAATTAAAGAAGAAAGCCATAGATCAAATTTTGATCCTTTACCTGATTAAATTTTAGTGCTAAATTTAGCTTTCTAATGAACCACATTTCAAACCAAACTCCAATTTCAATGATGCCAACAGGCAAACTCACTTCAATATAAATAGTTAAAGAACCCCACTATGAACCTGATCGAACTTAAAGAAAAACCAATAAGCGAACTTGTCGAGCTTGCCGCATCTATGAAGCTTGATAATTTAGGCCGCAATCGTAAACAAGACATAATTTTTGCTATATTAAATGCCCATGCCGAAAACGATAATGATATTTTTGGTGGCGGTGTTCTAGAAATTTTACAAGACGGCTTTGGTTTTTTGCGTTCTTCAGATTCCTCATATTTAGCAGGACCTGATGATATTTATGTTTCACCGAGTCAAATTCGCCGTTTCAGTATGCGAACGGGTGATACTATTCACGGAAAAATTCGTCCACCTAAAAAAGGTGAACGTTATTTCGCGTTATTAAAAGTAGCAGAAGTTAATTTCGACAAGCCAGAAAATGTTCGCAACAAAATACTCTTTGAAAATTTAACTCCAATCCATCCTGATGAACGTTTAATCATGGAACGTGGTAATGGTTCAACTGAAGATATTACCGCACGTGTTTTAGATTTGGCTTCTCCAATTGGTAAAGGGCAACGTGGTTTAATTGTTGCTCCACCAAAAGCGGGTAAAACATTATTACTACAAAACATTGCGCAAAGTATTGCTCATAACCATCCTGATGCCGAGTTAATGGTATTGCTTATCGATGAACGTCCGGAAGAAGTGACAGAGATGCAGCGCTTGGTAAAAGGCGAAGTCATTGCATCAACGTTCGATGAACCAGCAAACCGCCATGTACAAGTAGCTGAAATGGTTATTGAAAAGGCTAAGCGTTTAGTTGAACATAAAAAAGATGTTGTTATTCTACTTGATTCAATTACACGTTTAGCTCGAGCTTATAATACGGTTATTCCATCATCAGGTAAAATTCTTA
This sequence comes from Colwellia sp. BRX10-1, assembly GCF_014077545.1. Lineage (NCBI taxonomy): Bacteria > Pseudomonadati > Pseudomonadota > Gammaproteobacteria > Alteromonadales > Colwelliaceae > Colwellia > Colwellia sp. BRX10-1. The sequence continues at coordinate 319,164 of NZ_JACGWC010000002.1, read as the reverse complement.
CCGGTGGTGTTGACGCCAATGCTTTACACCGTCCAAAACGCTTTTTTGGTGCCGCGCGTAATATTGAGCACGGTGGTAGTTTAACGATTATCGCGACAGCTCTAGTAGAAACCGGCTCTAAAATGGACGAAGTTATTTACGAAGAGTTTAAAGGTACCGGTAACATGGAATTACACCTTTCTCGTAAAGTGTCTGAAAAGCGTGTTTTCCCAGCGATTAATATTAATCGTAGTGGTACTCGTCGTGAAGAATTGATCACTAAACCTGCAGAATTACAGAAAATGTGGATTTTACGTAAAATTGTTCATGAAATGGACGAAGTTGGTGCAATTGAATTCCTCATCGACAAACTAGCAATGACTAAAACGAATAACGAATTTTTTGATTCTATGAAACGTAAATAGTTTATTGGTCGCTTATTCACATCCGTGTGATTGCGACATACCGTACATCCTGTACATAAACGCCAGTGTTAGCAATAACAGCTGGCGTTTTTGCTTAAAACACTGTCAAACTATTAAGCGGATGAGTGATTTAAATTTATGAAATATAGTGACTTAAGAGACTTTATAAAACAGTTGGAAAAAATAGGCCAGCTCAAGCGTATTTCCCAGCCTATTTCTACAGATTTAACGATGACCGAAATCAGTGACCGTACGCTACGTGCTGAGGGGCCAGCGTTATTATTTGAAAACCCCGTCGACAAAAATGGTGTACCACATGGCATGCCAGTACTAACTAATTTGTTTGGTACGCCTGATCGTGTTGCCTTGGCTATGGGACAACCTGATGTGCGTGCTTTACGTGATGTTGGTAAATTACTTGCCATGTTAAAAGAGCCTGAACCTCCTAAAGGTTTTCGTGACGCGATAAGTAAAATCCCGGTTTATAAGCAAGTCTTAAATATGCCGGTAAAAATGATTAAAAAGCCGTTGTGTCAGCAAGTTATTATTGAGGGTGCCGATGTAGATTTAAATAAACTACCTATTCAAAAATGTTGGCCAGGTGATGTTGCTCCTTTAATTACTTGGGGGTTAACGGTTACACGAGGTCCTCATAAAGAACGTCAAAATTTAGGTATTTATCGACAGCAATTAATCAGTAAAAATAAAATTATTATGCGTTGGTTATCACATCGTGGTGGTGCATTAGATTTTCAAGAATTTAAGCAAACCAATCCAGGTGAAAAATACCCTATTTCTGTTGCTTTAGGAGCAGATCCTGCCACTATTTTAGGCGCGGTAACGCCTGTTCCTGATACTTTATCAGAGTACGCTTTTGCTGGCTTACTACGTGGTGCTAAAACAGAAGTGGCAAAATGTATTAGTAACGATTTAGAAGTACCGGCGACGGCTGAGATTATTTTAGAAGGTTATCTAGACCCAGCTGAAGTAGCTCCAGAAGGGCCATACGGCGATCACACCGGTTACTATAATGAAGTTGATAACTTCCCTGTGATGACGGTAACCCATATTACTCATCGTAAAGACCCCATTTATCACAGTACTTATACTGGCCGTCCACCGGATGAACCCGCCATTTTAGGTGTGGCATTAAATGAAGTGTTTGTGCCTATTTTACAGAAACAATTTCCTGAAATTCAGGATTTCTATTTACCACCCGAAGGTTGTTCATATCGTTTGGCGATTGTTACTATTAAAAAGCAATATGCTGGACATGCAAAACGCGTAATGATGGGGGTTTGGTCTTTCCTACGTCAATTTATGTATACTAAGTTTGTTATTGTTTGTGATGATGATATTAATGCTCGTGATTGGAAAGATGTAATTTGGGCAATGACCACGCGGATGGATCCAAGTCGAGATACAGTATTAATTGAAAACACACCGATTGATTATTTAGACTTTGCATCTCCTGTGTCTGGTTTAGGTTCAAAAATGGGTATGGATGCAACCAATAAATGGCCAGGTGAAACAAATCGCGAATGGGGTGAACCTATTGTGATGACCGAAGAAGTTAAAACAGATGTTGATAATATTTGGGATGAACTTAATATATTTCCAACAACTGATAAAAAGAATTAGTAACTGTTATCCTGAACATGTTTTAGGATCTGAATAATGAAAGGTTTAAATAAATGAATAAAATTAAGTGTCAGGTAGAATCATTAACATCTCTGACAGAGTTTGTTTATAAAGTGCTATTAAAGCCAAGTGAGCAAATCGATTTTCAAGCCGGCCAATACTTAAATTTTGTGATGAGTGAGGATGATAAACGTCCTTTCTCTATTGCCAGTGCACCCAATGCTGAATTAATTGAACTACAAATTGGTGCTTCAGGTGCTGACAGTTACCCAATGCAAGTTATTGAACATATTAAAGCCAATAATACCGTTACTGTTGAAATGCCACTAGGCAATGCGCAGCTGCGCAGTGAAAGCGAACGTCCGCTTTTACTTTTGGCGGGTGGTACAGGGTTTTCTTATATAAAATCTATGTATGAATTGTTAGCGTCACAAAGGTCATCGCGAAAGATTACTGTTTATTGGGGTTTGCGTGATCAAAGTGCTTGTTATGAACTAGAAAAAACAGCTAAAATTATTGCAGGTCTAGAAAATGGTACTTTTCACCCGGTGGTAGAGAACCCTGATGACAATTGGCAAGGTCAAGTTGGCATGGTTCACCACGTTGTGATGAAAGATATTAAAAATTTAGCCGATTATGATATTTATTTGGCCGGACGTTTTGATATGGTAGGCGCAGTTCGCACCGACTTTTTAGCGCAAGGAGCCTTAGTTGAACATATGTTTGCTGATGCTTTTGCCTATATTTAATATTAGATAAAGTTTTTAAATGAATAACCGATAAAGCCATCATACCGATGGCTTTTATTATTGAAGAGTAAAATTAATGAGTAAAAATAAACAGGGTCAAGTATTGCAAAATACTTTAGCAACAGACTTAGGACGAGGGAAAATCAAAGATAATTTTTTCGCGGCTCTTGTCACATCGAAAGTTTATAAACTGCAAGTTGTGCAGGCTAAAAAAGGTAAAGGTTCATTCAAACGTAGCAACAAACATCAAGGTAGAGAACCTTATTTAATGAATGCTTAGTACGTTAGTATTTATTAAATAGGGCTTTGTGAAGATAGTCATCATGGCGTAGGTGACGATGACTATTTTATTTTTTATAATGAATGGCTGACTAGATTAAGTGGCTATTTATTTGCGATTCGATTGATACTTAAACCATCAATTAAAAAGCCATGACTCGCTAACCAAGTTGATGCATCTTCAGCATTGGTAAACACTTGCCGTTCATAATACGCATCAGTATGGGGTATTAGCCTTTCTAATTGCATTTCTTTGGCTGCGCTCTTTGTGTAAATATGACAATCTTTGCTGCAACCATTGTCTTTGAACCACTGGCAATGTTCTTCAACATGTTTATCAATTGCAGGAACACCGAACTCCCAATCATCAAAAGAAGAAACAATAGCCCAAGGACTACCTTTAAGCGGGCTTGCTTTAGCACGAAACTCTTTAACATAAGCAATAATAGCCTCTTCGTTCCAAGTGCCAGAAAACCATTGCACAACAACATTGCCACAAACTTCAATTTTCCATTCTCCGTGAATGCTAAACATAGTGGGCCTCTTTTATTTGCTTTTGATATAAGGTGTTTAAGCTCTAAAAATTTTAGGTTGAGTCTTTTAATATACTTTGTGGGCTAGCAACAAATATTTGATAGGGTAAAGGCTCAGCCAGTAAACTTTCGTCAACAGTAAACTCAACGAAGCCACTTTTAGTAAAAAAGTGAGTGAGATCATCTATCGCCACTTTTTCAGTTTGCAAATCAGCCGCTTGATAATAAGCTTTAATACCTTCATCCTCACATTCATCGGCATCAACAAAGAGATGCATAGGCATGCTTAAGACCGTAATAGATTGAGCCTTTTGATGATGTTTAACAATTTCTTTAAGCAGGTATTGCCCAATCGCTTGTTTACGATATTGTGGCAGAACACTGATCGCTTCAAGTAAAATATGTGTTTTAGCTTTTTTGGTCTCAGCCGTAATGCTTAATTGTTCACATAAGCCTTGTTCAAGGTTTTGGCCTTTAAAATAAAGGTTAAGTGGAATTTCCCAGTCAGTATCTTCGTTGGCTAATAAAGTATAAGAGCCAACAGCATCACGGTGTTTATTGAGGGTGATTAGCTCAATTTCAGCTTTAGCAATAATATCGCCTTGCTCGTTTTTTACATTGATTTCTTGGCATAATTGCCAATCAAAAGCACCGGCAATTTCAGGTTTTCTAAAGTCGACTGTTAAATTCATTTTTGTTCGTTTCCGTTATTTATAACTAAGGTATTATTCTTAAAGCTGCCAATTTGACCTAAAGCTTTATTTAATACTTGATTGGCTTTTTTATATTCGCCTTGCTGCTCTAATACTTGAGAAAAATTCAGCAGATCAATAACATCATATTGTGTACCTGCTAAATTAATTAGGCTATTAAAGGCTTTTTCTGCCATCGGCAGTTGTTGAGATTTTGCGGCTAAATTAGCTAAACAACTTAACCATTTTCCGCTGTGAGGATCATTATGTAACTGTTTTTGAACGGCACTGATTAATTCATCAGTCGCCGAAATAGGTAGCTGGCGAATATTCTTTAAAAAAGTATCGTCTGCGCCTTTTTTAATCACGGGTAATAATATTTTATTGAGTGGCTCAGTGATTTTTTGCTCGGCTAATACTTGACAATAAGCCCAGAGAATAACTTCATTATGTTTTAATTTGCGAGTAAGTTTGTGCCACCGCTGTGCCAATGAATCGTTATTTTCTTTGCGTATTGTTTCATTAAAAGCACCGTAGAAAGCGCTTGCTTCCCATAGTGCTATTTTTTCATTCGTAATGGCTTTTTGTTTACGGGCTGAAACAAGTTGCTCTATCACATAATCAAAACGTTTTTCTTGCAAGCTTAAGATGATCTCTAAGCTTAATAACCTTGCATCATGACCAATTTGTTTGTGATGTTTATCAATAATACTCCGTGCCTGTGCAAAGTCTTCCTGAGAGATTAATAATTTAATCGTCACGAGTACTGATTCTAAACCAGAGCCTTTAACGCCATTGTCTTCTTGTGCTAATAAAGCTAAGTAGTGATTAGTGTTTGAGCGCAGCGATTGTTTCGACGATGCAGCAGCAGCCAATAGATAAGACGTATGAGTAAATCTTGAGGGTTCAGCCGCTTTAGCAAACAAATGCTCTGCTTGTTGGTTGTCTTCAAGAATAAAAGCAGCAATGCCGCGATTAAAGTCCCTTAAACCTCGACGGCGATTAGCAAAAGCAATTTTGTTCCAGCCGCCAAAACCCAAACGTAGACTGCCTCGCACAAGTGTCATCGATAACCCTAAGGCGATAAATAATAGCGTTAACATAATACATGCCATTACTACGGTTGATTCTATGGTTAAATCGCCCATCGCAATTAAGATATAACCTTTTTCATTTATTAGTAGTGGGCTAATAGCAACCGCAGCAAAAAATATTAATATCCACAGTATTAATTTTTTCATTATAAGGCCTCATTCGTGCTGTTAGGCTGCACTTTTGACTCTTGTGGTGCAACTTCTTCAGGTAGTGTTTGAGATGAGCCATTAAGTGCTTTTTCTTTGCCCTCGGGTAATTTATCAGGCATTACTTGAGGCGTTAATTGTTCAAGTGTTGGTTTTAAAGGCGTTTCTGCTAGCACTTTACTCATCGCTTTTAGCGATAAAAGCGTACTGGGGTAATCATAAGTGATTATCTTACCTTTTAGTTTTTGAATAGCTTGATAAAAGCTTTGATTTTCAACTTTTTGCATATCAAAATATTCTGTTAACCATAGTTGAATGTCATTTAAGGTTTGATTATAAATTTTCTGTTTTTTCTCTGTCACTGCCCACTGAGCTAATTGTAACTTTAAGCTAAGGTTCTCAATAAGGTTTTGTTGATGTTGTGGCGACATTAATGGTTTTACATTACCACTACTTCTGCGGACAGTAATAAAATCTGCAAGAATTTTTTGCCATGTTTTAGCGAGGTTTTCTCGCCAATCATTGGTGCTTTCAGATAATGTGAAATCACTGCTCTTGTTGTCATTATCTGGAATTTTAACCATAGCCAAGGGTAAGTTTGCCAGTTGATGACTCATCGCCATTAAGGTCATAACGGTTTCTTCGTTGTCTACAACAGGTATTAATGTTAACTGTGCGATGTCTTGACGAATTAATTGACGAATAGGTAAAAACTGCGGATCTTTAAGTTCTTTGAGACGCATATCCGCATCTTGTAACAAGCCAATTGCTGCTTTTGTATCTTGCTCTAGCCACATCGTGCGAGTGGCAATACGAATAAGGTACTCTGCTTCGTGCAATAACCAATCACTGGGTTGATTTTGTGATAATCGTTCAACAGTCTTTTCAAGTTGAGCGATTTTAACTTGGCTGTCTGTTGTTATTGTTGCAATCTCACGGTTTAAGCGCTGTGAAAACATGGTTTGTTGCTGAGCAAATAACTGCTTAACTTTTTGCTCACTACTGGCCAAACTTTGTTGGGTTTTTTGCTCACTAGTGGCTAAAATTTGCTGAGTTTGTTGTAAAAACTCTGCTTTGCTCTGGGCTTGTTGTTGTATATCCCAGTAATATAAACCGCCGACACCAACACTTGCTGCTAAAGCTATGATTAAGGAAACTACGGCAGTCTTAGATAATTTTTGTTTATTCATTTTTGTATCATTCGCCACCGGTGATTTAGCTTTTTTTTCCGAGGTTTTAATGGCTGGTTTTTTCTCATTAACCACAGCGGAGGCTTTATTTTTTTCGGGGGACTTCTGTTCTTCACTCGAGGATGCTGTTGTCGCTGACGCTAGTGAAATAGAAGTTGAAAAACCTTGCTCTGACTTTTCGTCAGTCGCTTTTGTTTCTGAAGTATTTGACTCGTTTAGCTTTTTATCAGTCATTATTTTTTCCATATGAAGTGATTGCACTAAGCATGGCTTGATCATTAGCACCGTTAGCATTAATGATATTGAGTAATCCTAGTTGTTTCGCTTGTTCGGCAATGCGCTCACTAGCGACAATCCATAAACAAGTAGTTTGCCAATAACTCTCTGAATGCTTTATTAAGTGTACTATGCTTTCTAGCAAAGCGTTACTGGTTATGACAATACAATTTATTCGCTGATTTCGCCATTGTTGAACCTGTTTTTGCGTGACGGGAAGCCAGACTTTTTTATAGCTTTCTAAATAGTGAACTTTGGCGCCTCGCAAGGTGAGTTGCTGGGCAATATGCTCTCGACCACCGTCACCACGAACAATAATAATGGTTTCGCCACTGATTGTTTTTTCATCAAGTATATTAAGTGTTAATAAACCTTCGCTGGTATGAAGTTCAGGGGAAACAGCACTAAGCCCTTTTGCTTTTAAAGCGTTTAGTGTTGCGCTACCGATAGCAATAATGCGTTTTTGTTGCCATTGAGAAAAATCAACAGCACAATGAGCAAACTCAACCGCAGCGACACTAACAAAAATAACAATGGCTTGCGGATATTGTTTGATGAGCTTTTTAGTGGTGATTTTACAAGCAAGTGATTGATAGTCAAAGAACGGTTGGCAGTGACTGTCAATGCCGATACTTTTTAACTGTTGCGCTAAAGCACGTCCTACTTTTTCAGGACGTGTGATTAAAACGTGTGTGTTACTGTTGTGCATAAACCTGACGCAATATTCTATCAGCGCCTTTTTCAAGGAGTTGCTCAGCCAGTGTATTACCTAGTTGTTCAGTATTTTTACTATCACCAGTTATTTCACTGGTCAGTATTTCACTACCGTCAGTTGCGCCCACTAAACCACGTAAAAAAACTTGGCCATTGTTTTGAATAACAGCGTAGCTCCCAATAGGGACCTGGCAACCACCTTCTAAAGCGCGGTTCATCGCTCGTTCTGCTAACACCCGAATACGGGTAGTTTCACAACCTAATGGCGCAAGTAAAGCTTTAAGGGTTTCATCGTTCGTTCTACATTCAATTCCGACAGCACCTTGTCCGTTTGCTGGCAACATGACCTCGGGTTCAATAAACTCTTGAATTCGCTCAGGCATCGCCAAACGTATTAATCCGGCTGCGGCAAGTATAATGGCATCATATTCGCCATTATCTAATTTTTTTAAACGGGTATTTACGTTACCGCGCAAATCACGAATGTCTAAATCTGGGCGCATGGCTTTAATTTGGCATTGACGACGTAAACTTGAGGTACCAACAACAGCACCCTGTGGCAGTTCGGCTAAACTGTTAATGGTGTTGGAGACGAAGGCATCACGAGGGTCTTCACGAGGACAAATTACTTCTAAGCCTAGCCCTTCAGGAAATTCTACGGGAACATCTTTCATTGAATGAACCGCGATGTCAGCACGATCTTCTAACATGGCAACTTCGAGTTCTTTAACAAATAAACCTTTACCACCGACTTTAGCTAAAGGTGTATCTAAAATAATATCGCCTTTGGTGGTCATGGGAACAAGTTCAACAATAATGCCAGCGTGAAAATGCTCTAATTGTGCTTTTACATATTCGGCTTGCCATAAAGCGAGTGCACTTTTACGTGTGGCAATGCGTACGGTTGTTGTGCTCATTAAATTATCCTGCGCTAATAGTTATTTCGGTGTCGGCCTGAATACTGATCGCTTTTGATAAGAATTGCCAAAGTTCGCCACCACCACGTTTGTCTGTCCATTGGCCATCTTCACACTGAAAATGATGACCATTAAATTTAGTTGCTACCCATATTTCCTGCAAGGGTGCTTGTTTATTAATGATGACTTTGCTGCCACTTTTAAAGGTCAGTGTTAACATGCCACCCACACCCTCATAATCAATGTCGGTACCACAATCTTCAATGGCTTCTTCTATTTGAAGAATAATTTCATCGGCAAGTAAATTGTATTGGCTGTCGTTCATTAATGCTTCCTTTTCTAGCGCAATGAAATTTATTCATCTTTGCTAGCTATTTGTTGGTCATGAGATTATAAAACGTCTATCATGAGAAAAAAATCGAATAAATCAAGTATGCGTAAACAAAATTCAATTATTTTAGCGTTTTTTATTATATCAGTGCTTTTAAGTGGATGTGGAATTAAAGGTCCACTAACGCAAAAATCTGTGCAAGTAAAAGTACAGCAGCAAACTGAACACGCTAATACACAGCCAAAACAAAACTCACCAGCACCAAAATCGCAGGAAAATTAATCGTGGATTTTTTCAATTACAAAAACACTTCTCTGTATGCTGAAGATTGTGCCGTTACTCAACTTGTTAAGCAACATGGTACGCCGTTATATATATATTCACGAGCGACTATTGAGCGCCACTGGCATGCGTTTGACCAAGCGGCCGGTGATAAACCACATTTAGTGTGTTATGCGGTGAAAGCCAACAGTAACATTGCCGTACTCAATGTGATGGCACGTTTAGGTAGTGGTTTTGATATCGTTTCAAAAGGCGAACTTGCTCGTGTATTACAAGCTGGCGGTGATGCCCGCAAAGTGGTGTTTTCGGGCGTTGGCAAAAAGTCAGATGAAATTGCTTTTGCCTTAGAAAAGGGTATTTACTGCTTCAATGTTGAATCAGCAGCAGAGCTAACGCGTATTCAGCAGGTAGCCGAGCGCATGAAAATGACTGCACCGGTCTCTTTAAGAGTAAACCCTGATGTAGATGCTGGTACGCATCCTTATATATCGACAGGCTTAAAAGAAAATAAATTTGGTATTAGCATTGATGATGCCTTTGAGCTTTACCAACACGCCAATAGTTTATCGAATATTGCGGTAAAGGGCATTGATTGCCATATTGGTTCGCAGTTAACTGAAGTACAACCCTTTTTAGACGCACTTGACCGAGTACTCGCACTCGTTGACCGCCTCGCAGAGGTAAATATTGCCTTATCGCATATCGATGTTGGCGGTGGTTTAGGCGTATGTTATAACGACGAAACGCCACCTCATCCTAATGAATACGCGAAAGCGATTGCGGATAAGTTAGCTGATCGTGATATTACGCTGATTTATGAGCCCGGTCGTGCCATTATGGCTAATGCCGGAATTTTAGTGACCGAAGTTGAATTACTAAAAACGAATCAAGATAGACATTTTGCGATTGTTGATGCCGCGATGAATGATTTAATTCGTCCGTCGCTTTATCAAGCATGGCAAGCGATTATCGAAGTTGAAAAAAATGAACTCACCAGTAAAAAAACTTACGACATTGTTGGTCCTATTTGTGAAACGGGTGATTTTCTGGGTAAAGCTCGAGAACTAAGTATCGTGGCCGGTGATCTCTTAGCGATCCGCTCTTCGGGTGCCTATGGTTTTTCGATGAGTTCAAATTATAATAGTCGCCCAAAAGCGGCTGAAATTATGGTCGATGGTGAAGAAAATCATTTGATCCGTGCTCGGGAAACACTTGAGCAATTATGGCAAGGCGAGTCTTTGTTACCAAAATAAGTATCAAATTGAATATGGGAAGTAAATGTTAGTTAATTTTTCAAAAATGCACGGTTTAGGTAATGACTTCCTAGTACTAGACAATGTTACCCAGAATGTTTATTTGTCTAATGAGCAAATAAAGCAGTTATCCGATCGTAATTTCGGTGTCGGTTTTGATCAAGTGTTAGTGGTTGAGCCACCGTACGATCCCGATTTAGATTTTCATTATCGCATCTTTAATGCCGACGGTAGTGAAGTTGGGCAGTGTGGCAATGGTGCTCGTTGTTTTGCTAAATTTGTGCGTTTAAAAGGCTTAACGAATAAAAATAAAATTAAGGTGTCGACACAGTCAGGCAAGATGACCTTATTTGTTGAGCGCGATGGTAACGTTTCAGTGAATATGCCAACACCTAAGTTTGAACCAAGCCAAATTCCATTTACTGCCCAAAAAGTAGAAGGTACTTACATTCTTCGCAGTGATGAAGATACCGTATTGTGTGGCGTGGTTTCTTTAGGTAATCCGCATTGTGTGCTGACAGTTGACTCGGTTGATGAGGCTCCTGTTGAGACGTTAGGTAAAGCCTTGTCACATCACGAACGCTTTCCCCAGCAAGTGAATGTTGGCTTTATGGAAATTGTTGCCCCTGACTATATTAAACTTCGTGTTTATGAACGTGGTTCAGCTGAAACGTTAGCCTGTGGTAGTGGTGCTTGTGCAGCTGTAGTTATTGGCCAAATACAAAATAAATTAGGTCGAGATGTTACGGTGGAATTACCGGGCGGTAACTTAAAGGTTTATTGGAAAGGACCGGGTAATTCAGTCAAAATGACTGGCCCAGCCGTACATGTATTTGACGGGCAATTAAATTTATAATCAGCATAAAGTTAGCTTATTTAACTATTCAAGATATAGAGAATTAATTTGAACGACTCAACCCCAATGCAATTAGATGAAGTAAGTTTAACGGATGATCTCATTGTTGATTACTTACATGATAACCCAGAATTTTTTAATCGTAATCCTGAGCTGATCACTAGTCTACGTTTATCCGATGTTAATCGTGGCACCGTCTCGTTAGTGCAAAGACAACAAAGCCAGCAACGTCAAAAAATTCATGGTCTAGAAGAAGAAATCACTCAACTTATGGCGATAGCTAACCATAATGAACAGCTTTTTGCTTTGTATAGCGACTTGTATTTACGCTTGTTAGATTGCAGCTCCGCACCTGAGTTGCTTGACTGTTTGTATCAAGCAACCACAGAATTATTGTCATTATCGGGTTTGAAAGTCTGGTTAAAAGAGCATACTGAGGTTGACCATGCTAGCATCGTTAAAAACGATTGTGCAGGGGTGATGAATAATCGTTTATCCAAAGATGATTATTATTTTGGGCGCTTACAAAAAAGCGAGCAAGAACTTATTTTTTCGCAACATCAAGAAGGCTCTGTGGTCTTAATTAAGCTAAATCATATTAATGATGACATTGGTTTTATGGCAATAAGCAGTGCCGACGCCGACCACTTTGATCCACGCATGGATACTTTATTGCTTAGTCAATTTAGAAAGCTGGTGGCAAAATTACTTTTTCAACAACTGTATAAATAACACAGACAATGAAATTTTATCGTCGCTTAGCCCCCTTTCAAGCCATTAGTTTTGACCTTGATGATACCCTGTATAGTAATTATCCGGTAATGATGGCAACAGATGCCAAAATGGTTGCTTATTTTTCGGCACTTTTCTCATTACAGATCATCGCCACTCATGCGACAAAAAATACTCTTTTTGATTACCGGTTTTGGTCACCTTTTCGCGAGCAAGCCATAGCCGCGAATCCACAATTAATACACCATGTGGGTGATATACGTTTAGCCACTTACACCCTAGGCATGAAAGCATTGGGTTTAGCTGATGACATTGCGAGTGACCAAGCACAAAAAGCGTTAGATTATTTTGTTCAACAACGCAGTGATTTTGTGGTGCCAGAAGCTGTGCATCAATTATTGCAAAGCTTACAAAAAAAATATCCCTTGGTGGCCATCAGTAACGGCAATGTTGATACTGATAAAATAGGTATTTCAGCTTACTTTAGCTATCGATTTCATGCCGGGGATTTATCAACAACAGCTTTAAATAAAAATCAACGACTACGGCAAAAGCCCGCAGCAGATATGTTTGTTGAAGCTTGCGAAAAATTAATAATAAAACCGTCACAACTATTACATGTTGGTGATTGTGGTCGCTCTGATATTTTAGGTGCTATCGATGCTGGCTGCCAAACCGCATGGATTTCCTGCTATGATGTTGGTAAACCACTAACTGTTTTACCTAATATTGAGCTAGCAGATATTAGCGAATTGTGTCACTTGTTATAATTTTATCTATACTTACTTTCTACTTTTCTAAGGTTATTTTTCCGTTATGGACGTTTCTGAACTACTTGAGTCACTCAATGAAAAACAACGAGATGTTGTCGCCGCTCCACTACAAAATATGTTGGTATTAGCTGGCGCAGGAAGTGGTAAAACTCGGGTGTTAGTGCAGCGTATTGCCTGGTTAATGCAAGTTGAAAACGCCTCTTCTCATAGTATTTTAGCCGTTACTTTTACCAATAAAGCAGCAGCAGAAATGCGAGTGCGTGTTGAAAAAACAGTTGAAGGTAATGTTCATGGTATGTGGGTCGGTACTTTCCATGGTTTAGCTCATCGCTTACTTCGTATGCATTTTCAAGAAGCTAAATTACCACAAAATTTTCAAGTACTTGATTCAGACGATCAACTGCGCTTAGTGAAGCGTATCGTACGTTCGTTAGGTATTGACGAAAAACGTTGGCCACCCAAGCAGATGCAGTGGTATATCAATGGAAAAAAAGATGAAGGCATTCGTCCACAGCACATAGAGGTTTACGATGATCCCACTGAGCAAACATTTGTTAAAGTTTATCAAGGATATCAAGAAGCTTGTGATCGAGCCGGTTTAGTCGATTTTGCCGAGTTATTATTGCGTGCTCATGAACTTTGGTTGAATAACCCCGTTTTGCTTGCCCATTATCAGCAACGCTTTAAACATATTTTAGTCGATGAATTTCAAGACACCAATGCCATTCAATACGCCTGGTTAAATATTCTGGGTAATGCATCGAGTAAGGTGATGATTGTTGGTGATGACGACCAATCAATTTATGGCTGGCGTGGCGCAAAAATTGAAAATATTCAGCGTTTTCTCAATGAATTTGACGACACAAAAACTATCCGTTTAGAGCAGAATTATCGCTCCACAGCCAATATTCTTAATGCGGCTAATAAACTTATCGCCAATAATAATAACCGCTTAGGTAAAAAGTTATGGACCGAAGATGAAGCGGGCGAAAAAATATCTATTTATACGGCATTCAACGAAATAGATGAAGCTCGCTTTATTGCGGGTCGAATTACGGATTGGCGTAAAGAAGGCAGCTTAGATGATGTCGCTATTTTATATCGCAGTAATGCGCAATCTCGTTTACTCGAAGAAGCGCTCTTGCAGAGTCGCTTACCTTATCGTATTTATGGTGGTCAACGCTTCTTTGAACGTTTAGAAATTAAGGATGCACTTGCTTACTTACGCTTATTAAATAATCGCGATGATGATGCGGCTTTTGAACGTATTATTAATACCCCAACACGTGGCGTTGGTAATACTAGCCTATCGTTAATACGTGACGCTGCGCGCAGTTTAGAAATGACATTATGGCAAGCGTGTCAATTCATGCTAAAAAATGATGAATTGAAAGGACGAAGTGCGAAAGTCATTCAAAATTTTATTAATATTATCGACACCCTCGAAGATGACTCTAGCCACCTTGACCTCGACCAACAGGCCAACTATGTTATTCAACACAGTGGTTTAAAAGCCATGTATCAAGCTGAAAAAGGTGAACGTGCCGAGGCAAGAATAGAAAACTTAAATGAGCTTGTTACCGCTTGTCAGACCTTCGAAGCGGACCCAGAGTTAATAGAAGAACAAACAAAACTCACCTCATTTTTAACCCATGCCGCCCTTGAAGCAGGCGAGTCACAAGCCGATGATTATGAACCCGCTGTGCAGTTAATGACTATGCACTCTGCGAAAGGTTTAGAGTTTCCATTAGTGTTTATTGCCGGCTTAGAGGAGGGAATGTTTCCCTCACAAAAATCAGTAGAAGAAATAGGACGTTTAGAAGAGGAAAGACGTTTATGTTACGTCGGCATGACACGTGCTATGAATAAGCTATACTTGTGTCATGCAGAAAGCCGTCGACTTTATGGACAAGAAAAATTCCATAAAGCCAGTCGCTTTTTACGTGAATTACCTCCTGAGTGTACCGAAGAAATAAGATTACAAAACCAAGTGACTCGTCCATCAACTAAAGGTAAGTTTTCTTCGACTTTTACACTGGAAACGTTTGAGAACAGCGGTTTTAGTTTAGGACAGTCAGTCGTTCATGCTAAATTTGGCGAAGGCGTTGTCTTAAATTATGAAGGTTCTGGAGCTCAAAGCCGTATTCAAGTTAATTTTGCTGGTGTAGGTAGTAAATGGCTGGTGGTCGCCTATGCTAATTTACAAGCCAACGTTTAATATCACATAAAAATCATTGGTTCTTTCATGTGATGCCATTATAAAAATAAGGTATGAAATTATATGTCAATGCAGTTACTCGTAGTAGAAGACAGTAAGCCTATTGCTCGTGTTATTAAGCAAATTGGCGAGGCATTAAATTATCAGGTAACTATTGCTACCACACTTGCTGAAGTAGAAGAAATTTTACAGGGCAAAAATGACTTTTTTGCTGCCACTATAGATTATGCCTTACCAGATGCTCCCAATGGCGAAGCAATAGCTTGTGTGCTCTCTCATGGTATTCCAAGTGTCGTTATGACAGGCAAAATGGATGAAACGACTCGACAGCAAATACTTGCTCAGCCCGTTGTTGACTATATCCCTAAAGAGAATAGCCAAGCTTTCCTTTATTTAAAACGTATTTTACATTGGCAAATAACCAACAGCAGTACAGGTATTCTTGTTGTTGATGATTCTTTAGCGGCACGAAATTATGTTTCTCAGCTATTAAAACGCCGCAACTTTAATGTTTATTTAGCCAATGACGGTGTGCAAGCGCTAGAACGCTTAAAGCAGCACAAAGACATTAAATTGGTGATCACCGATCTGGAAATGCCCATCATGGACGGTATCGAATTAACTAATGAAATCCGTAAAATCTATAGTCGTGATCAACTCGCTATTATTGGTATATCTGGAGCAGACAACGGTATGCATTCGGCACGCTTTATTAAAAATGGTGCTGATGACTTTTTACGTAAACCTTTTTGCCCAGAAGAGTTTTATTGTCGAATTACCCAAAATATTGAGAATTTAAACAATATTGAACAAATCCAAAAAGCAGCAAACGTAGACTATTTAACCGACTTACCTAACAGACGGGCTTTTTTCTCTAAAGCAGAACAACTGGTACCGCAATATATTAAAAGAGACATGCCTTATTGTGTTGCTATGCTCGACATTGATTTTTTCAAAAAAATCAATGATAACTACGGAAATGATGCCGGCGATCATGTCTTAAAAGTACTGGCATTATATATGCGTAAACATCTAGGATCAGGTTTGTTGGCCCGCTTAGGTGGTGAAGAGTTTGCCGTCTTAATGTACGGTACTGATGAGGATCAACTTTACACTAAATTAGACGATCTTCGTCGAGATATTTCTGTTTCTCAGCTAACTTTTGAAGAGCACCATATTGCCTTTAACATCAGTATAGGCTTGGTTTGTAATAGTACAGAGACGTTTGCTAAACAACTGAATCAAGCGGAAAGTGCGCTTTATAATGCTAAAGAAAATGGCCGCAATCAATTGAGTCTTTTTGGCGTCGATGATTAACGCTTTAGTTAAAATGTAGATGTTAAAGTTATGCCGAGCTTGAATTAACTTAAAGGTGCTTTTTTTTATAAAAAAAAGTAAAGTGGTTAAACTATTTTAACAACAGGGTGCACTAAATGAAGAAAAAAATAATGCTCATGAGCAAACATTTGCTGATGTTGTTTTGTTTTTTTATTAGCACCTCAAACTCAATTTTTGCACAGCAAATTGATAGTGAGCAAGTTAAAGCCGCTTATATTTACAATTTTATTAAACATGTTAGCTGGCAAAATGAAAATAACAAACAGCAATTTGTTGTTGGTGTTTATGGTGATGATATCTTTGCTGCCTTGCTTAATAAAACCTTGGCTAAGCGTGTCATTAGAAACAAGCCAATCAAAGTTATTGTCATAAAAAATATCGAAGCGGGTAAACAAACTGACTTGTTTTTTACTGCTGCCAATAGCAATACTGAAATAGCCGATATTGCTGCCATTCTCCGCAGTAGCAGCACACTTTTGATTACTGATAACAGTATTGATAAGCATAATGTGATGATCAACCTAGTTAACGATGTTGAAAATTCTGCGATAGATTTTGAAGTGAATAAATCAAATATTGTCTTTGAGGGTTTGGTGATGTCTGCTGAAATATTATTGTCAGGTGGGACTGAACTTCAGGTGGCTACCTTGTATAGAGAAACAGAGTTGGCATTACAAGTCATTAGGGCGCGTGAAGCAAGGTTGAACCAAAAGTTAACCGATCAAGAAAATCAAATATCCTCAGCAAAAGAAAAGCTTAATACCTTAAATAAGAATTTAACACAGCAAGAAAAAATGGCGGGTAAGCGTCAGCAAGAGCTAAATATCCTAAAAATAGATACTGAACAACAGCAACGCTCGATAAAAACCAAAGAGCTGCAATTACAGCAAGTAACAACCCAGTTAAAAGTAGCAAAAACAAACTTAGAGAACCAGCAAAGCTCGGTTGTCAATAAAGAACAAGAAAATAGGGCTATGGCTGAAAAAATATTGACTAATAAAGATATTTTGCAACGGCAACAGCAACAAATAAGTTTTCAAGGCATGCAATTAAATAAAAAAAATCAAGAGTTAGATAATCGCGAAGAACGCATTGATAAACAGCGACTTTATTTGATTGTAATGGCGTCCTTTCTTACCCTGTTAGTAGTGATTTCAGGATTGGTGGTCGTACTTTTTGTTAAAAATAGGCAGACAACACGAACATTAACTCGTACGCTCGAAAATTTACAAAAGATGCAAAAGCAATTAATTCAATCTGAAAAAATGGCGTCGTTAGGCACCTTAACTGCAGGAGTTGCCCATGAAATTAATACCCCACTTGGTATTGCGGTAACATCAACAAGTTCAGCGTTAGAAAGTACCCTAAAGATTCGTAAAAACTTTGAAACAGGCAACTTAACCCGCACGGCAATGCAACATTACTTTAATGGTATGGAGAAGGCTTCTAACTTGAATACTAACGCTTTGGAGCGTGTTATTGAGTTGTTGAATAACTTCAAGCAAGTCGCAGCCGATCAAATGGTGGGTGAAGAGCGAGAAATTGATTTAGTCAGTTATATTGAAGAGGTCATGTCAACGTTATCGGCAGAAATGAAGCGCTTTAGGGTGAGTTATCAATATAGCGGTGAAAGTGAATTGAAAATAACCACCATTCCTGGAGCGTTAGCGCAGGTACTAACAAATTTAGTCACGAATGCGTTAAAGCACGCTTTTGAAAATAAAGCACAAGGCAATATTGCGATCGACTTAACGAAAACCCAAGATGGTCATGTTGTTATCGTCTTTAAAGATGATGGCCATGGCATGACTCAACATGTGCTAGATAATATTTTTGAACCTTTCTTCACCACCAAAAGAAATTCTGGCGGTACTGGCTTAGGAATGAATATTGTTTATAATATTATATGTCAAAAACTACAAGGCAATATCAAAATTAAAAGTAAACTAGCCCTAGGGTCTAGTTTGCAGATCACCCTGCCAATAAAGCTTAAAGCTAATACTTAACTTAACTAAATGACTTCGTCTTTTTAAATAGTCTCTACAGCATTACTAACAGTTAAAAACTACAAAGTAAGATCAAAATTAAAAGTAAGTTAACACTAGGGTCTAGTTTTCATATTACCCTGCCAATAAAGCTTAAAGCCAATACTTAACTTAACTAAATGACATAGTCTTTTTAAATAGTCTCTACAGCATTACTAACAGTTAAAAGCTACAAAGTAAGATCAAAATTAAAAGTAAACTAGCACTAGGGTCTAGTTTTCATATTACCCTGCCAATAAAGCTTAAAGCCAATACTTAACTTAACTAAATGACATAGTCTTTTTAAATAGTCTCTACAGCATTACTAACAGTTAAAAGCTACAAGATAAGATCAAGATTGAAAGTAAACTAGCACAAGTTTCTAGTGTTCAGCTTACTCTGGCAAAAAAGCTTAAGGCCAGTACTTAACCAACCTTAGATATAATCCCGGTAATACAATTAACGGCTTAATCCTTCATTCAATGCTAATTTACGTTTTTCATTTCTGGCTTTTAGTGAGTCAAGGCTATAAATAACTAAAGCTAACCAAATCGCAGCAAAGGTGACTAATTTAGCAGGTTGCAATGTTTCTTGATAATAGAAGGTTGCTAAAAAAAACATAATACTGGGTCCAATGTATTGAAAAAAACCTAGCGTTGATAATGTTAATCTCTTTGCCGCAGCAGTAAAACATAGCAGTGGCGCTGTAGTAACTACGCCTGCAGCGATCAATAGTAGGTTTAAATTTGAGCTATTTTCAAACATGTTAGCGGTATTAGTATTAACAAATAACAACCAATAAACAATCGCGAGCGGTAGCATCATGCTTGATTCAATTAATAAACCAACAAAAGAATCAAGGTGCATTTTTTTACGTAACAAGCCATAAATACCGAACGTTCCAGCAAGTGCTAATGAAATTACCGGTAATGAACCTAATGCAACCAGTTGAATTAACACGCCACATAATGCCAGTGCAACGGCAAACTTCTGCATTTTTCGCAAACGCTCACCTAAAAAAATAACACCGAGTGCGACACTAAATAAAGGATTGATAAAATAACCTAAACTCGCATCTAGTAGATGATCATTATTTATCGCCCAGATGAATAAAAACCAATTTACTAATAGAAAAGTAGCGGATAAGGCAAGTTTAGCCAATAACCTAGGTTGTTTGAGTGTGTCGATTAATACCCGAGATCTTTTACTGATGATAACGATTAAAAATAACAGTAGGCTCGACCAAATAATACGATGAACCATAATTTCATCAGGGCTGATAGAAGAAATTAATTTGAAATAGATGGGCGCTAAACCCCAAAGCAGATAAGCACTAATCGCGTTAATTACGCCATTACGGTCTTTGTTATCAGTTACAGTCATGATTTTCAGTAAACTTTAGCAGCAAAAATAAAGAGCCGAATTATAACACAATGATTTTAATTTCAGCGCTTTACTTGTTCGATAACCGCAAACTGTCGGCTGTATATTGATAATACTTTTGCTAACGTTATTCACTTTAATTAGCTAATAACTACTCATTTACAATGAATACCTGTTGTACGTTTTTAAATAGACCTAAATCTAGCTATCGTATGAACACAAAGCCAGCACTTTAAAAACTAACGGGTGAATACTAACCAACTAGATAAGTACCGGTGCCAAAAGCAATGTGGTCACCTTTTTCGTTATGTAATTCCATGCGAGCAACAGCGACTTTATTGCCACTACGAATAATATGAGCTGTAGCGATAAACTCCTCACCACGACCTGGTCGTAAATAATCGGTACGCAGATCTATCGTTCCTAAGCAGCTCAAACTTTGTTGAATTGTTGTTGGTGTTTTGTGCTCAAGTTGTTCAATCATATTCGCTGCCACGACAACACCACCAGCAAAATCAAGGGCTGATGCAGTGACACCACCATGTAGCGTTTTCTGTAATGGGTTGCCCATTAACTTATCTTGCCATAAAAAACGTACTTCAGAGGTATTACAATCAAATTTACTAACGGTTAGGCCCAGTAATTTATTAAAGGGAAGGTTGTGTGACCAAAAATGAGTAAGTTGCTCAATCATTTGTTTTTCATCTAAATTATTTGTCATAATCCTTCCAATTTAACCAGCAGATTCTTCTAACTGGTCTAATGTCTTCATTGTAGCTTAGCACTTATCTTTCTAAGCATTCAATAAATACTAAAATAGTGCTCTCGACTTTTTTTGTGGCTGGGGTAAAATAACAATAATTGTCGTTTAATAAAGTTTACTCTGTTGCTAAAAGCTCCCCCCACAGTCTCACAAGCTCAGCTTGAAGATGCGTTAAAGCATCATTTTGGTTATCAAACTTTTCGAAGCGGACAATTAGAAATTATTCAGCAATTATTTCAAGGTCGAGACAGTTTAGTACTTATGCCAACGGGTGGTGGTAAATCGATGTGTTATCAACTGCCTGCCGTATTATTACCAGGAATAACCATCGTTGTTTCACCCTTAATAGCTTTAATGAAAGATCAAGTTGATGGTTTGACTCGACAAGGTATTTCAGCGGCTTTTGTTAATTCGAGTTTAGATCAAGAAACAATCAATGATATTTTTGAGCGTTTATCTCGTAGTGAGCTTAAGTTGTTATACATAGCTCCAGAGCGTTTAAAAAATTATTATTTTATGCAACGCTTGGCAAGCATACAGATAAGTTTATTTGCTATTGACGAAGCACATTGTATTTCACAATGGGGACATGATTTTCGGCCGGCATACACACAACTTCATACAATTAAACAACGATTTCCATCGGTACCGGTTATGGCGTTAACAGCAACTGCCGATGTTACAACCCGAAGAGATATTCTTCTTCAACTCGCATTGACTGATCCTTATATTCATCTTGATAGCTTTGACCGGCCTAATATTCGTTTTACCTTAGCGGATAAATATAAGGGCGATCACCAGGTGTTACGCTACATTAAAAAGCGTGGTGATGATTGCGGCATTGTTTACTGTAGTAGCCGCTGGCAAGTTGAGAAATTATCTAAAATGTTAGCAAGTGCGGGTATAAATTGTTCTGCCTATCATGCTGGCATGGAAACAGAGATGCGCAATATTGTCCAAGACGGTTTTGCCAAAGATAATATTCAAGTGGTTATTGCCACCGTAGCTTTTGGATTGGGCATCAATAAATCAAATATCCGCTTTGTGATTCATTTTGAACCTCCAAGAACACTCGAGTCATATTATCAAGAGATTGGCCGTGCTGGCCGAGACGGTTTAGCGGCAGAAGCGTTATTTTTGTATGATGAAAAAGATGTAGAACGCATTACCAAGTATATAGCTGATGGTGATAATGAAGAAAGGGTGAACGTTGAACAACAGCGTTTTCAAGCGTTAAAAGGCTTTATTGAAGCTCAAACCTGCCGTCGACAAGTTGTACTTAATTATTTTGCAGAATTTACCACTAAAAAATGTGGTAACTGTGATATTTGTTTAGATCCACCCACTCAATTTGACGCTACTGAAGCGGCACAAAAAGTCTTATCTTGTGTGTTTCGTATCCAGCAACAAGGTGATATTGAACATGTTGTGCAAGTGCTCAGAGGGGAGTTAACCGAAAAAGTTAGGCAACTGCAGCATGAAAAAGTGTCAACTTTCGCTATCGGTAAAAGTAAAACTCCGGGATATTGGTTTGCTATTATTAGACAATTGATTCATTTGGGATTTTTACAGCAAGATATTTCTCAACAATCTGCGTTATTTTTAACACAAGCATCGCGCTCGGTGTTGAAAGGGGATGAACCCTTAATGTTAGCTTCACCAAGGTTGCAAAAAGCGAGTTATTGGCAACAAGATAAAACCGATAAACGTTATGACCGTGTCTTATTTGTTAAATTAAGAAGTTTGCGTAAAACGATTGCAGATGCAGAGGATATTGCGCCATTCATTGTTTTCAATGATGCAACGTTGTCAGAGCTTGCGCGTATAAAGCCAAAAACATCACAGCAAATGCTAAATATTAATGGTATTGGTGATACAAAGCTTGCCCGTTATGGACATGACTTTTTGCAAGTTATTCAACAGCATAATGCTTAAAACAAAAAACGCTCAATTGAGCGTTTTTTAATATTATTTATTGTTGAACCTGGTTCAACAATAATTACTGAGTTTATTTTAAACTAGCGTAATAAGCCGAAATATTTGCGATATCTTCATCACTTAAACCCATAGCCATAGGTCCCATAACAGGATCTTTACGTTTACCCGCTTTAAAGTCTTTCAACTGTTTAGCAAGATAAGCTTCTTTTTGACCAGCAAGGTTTGGGTACATAGGTACCGCAGAGATACCAGCAGCACCATGACAAGCAGCACACATACCAGTTTTTGCTTTACCAGCAGCAGCATCACCAGCAAAAACAGGAGACGCCATCATTAAAGTAGCAGCAACAGCTAAAGTAATTTTTTTCATAAATTATTTCTCTCTTAGTCGTTAGGAATTTTACACTGCATTCAGTATATGAGAAAACAAGGAGGCTGTCGTCGACTATTTTTAGCTAAGCACTAGCAATGTAATCTTCTTTGATTTACCAACGAGTATATTAAGATTATTACCGATTATATTGAGTAAAGTTGGGCATACTATCACTGATATTATTTGTTGAAGTGAAAATATCAGCGAGAGAAAAATGTCATCAAGCAAAAAGTATCTTGTTGAGTGATTAAGAACTTAATGTATTATTTTTTTTGTATAAATCGGGTAGTAACAGGCGTGATTTTTTTAAGATACTGCTGGCATTTTCAGCAATATTAAAGGTGTCTACACCAGTAGATAATGTCATTTGAGGTAATCTAATACCAGACTTACTACTAACAAAGCGCAGCTTTTCAACGCCATGTGTTATTTTATCGGCAATCTCTCGAGCACTTTCTTTGTCAATATCAGGTAACAGAATTAAAAATTCATCGCCACCAGAACGTATTGGTAGACCGCTGCCATCAACATAACTAATTACTTTACTGGCTATTTTTGATAAGAGAACATCACTAATTAACTGACCGAATTGCAGATTAACTTCTGAAATTTGATCAACACAGACGACAATTGCGGCAACTTGCCGACTTGGATCTTCTGTTAGCCATAAATCTAAATGCTTAGACATAGCTTTACGATTATAAAGACCGGTAAGTGGATCCATGTAAATTTCTTCACGTACTTCTTTTAATTCAACTTTCAACGCCTGTGTCTTTTTACGGGTAAAAGAAATATGTTCAGCAAATTTTTGTTGGTGTAGTTTAAAGGCTTTAGATGCCTGGCGAATACTATTTACCGCAACGACTATTTTTTCTTTATCGGCAGATTGTAGATCAGAAATATTGCTGTCTAGCGTGGTAATAAGTTTATTAATACTCTGCGATGATTTTTGGCTGTTTTTTTCAACATGGGTGACAACGTCATCAAGGTCGTCAATGAGTTCATCTCTGAATTTACTTTGGCCTAAAATGAATTGACGATAGTTTTCTTCAATGAAAAAATCATCAAGCTTTTTACCCGTGGCAAGTTTATTTTCAATGGCAGTATTAAGAAGAATGTTTTTTTTATTAATATATTCGTAGCTAACTGAATAATTAATTGGGCTGACAGGTAAAAACCATCGCTGTAATTGTTTTACGGCCATGTTCATTTTTAGTTCAGCTTGTTTTATGGAATCATGATACTTCATTGTTCCATCTCAATTTGTACACCCAATTAACAATATCAATAGACTATTTTCTAGTATAAACAAGTAAAGTACCACATATATTTTTTGTCTATAAAAAACATATATTTAGTTATATAGTATTTTAAATGAAGGTAATATATGACAGAAAATAATTAAAAAGAAGGGAAGGACCGCAAAGTATACCGAAAGCAAACTGTTCAAAATAAAGACAAGCCCCCACTATATCTATACTTGGCAGTTCCGCTATCCTAGGTTTCCCCTTAGACCGGTAACTTTGCGTCTCTAGCTTTCACTAGATTTGCCCTTTTCGAGTTTTAGAAACTCTAAATTCATTATAAGCGTTGAACTATGCTTGTAAACCTTTATTATGAATAATTTGTTGAACCGTAACGAAAGCCTATAAGTAATAGATAAATTTATAGGTTATGGCTGATCACTCTACTGATCATTAGATAAAGGATTTTAGTTAATAATGCCCTGTAAACTGTTGTTGATCCTTTGTTTTTTTATAGCCCCTTTATTTTGTTTTGCCAATGATGCTTTAAACGTTGAGCAAAACATTAAAGATGTTGAACGCTATTTTTTACAAGACGCTGAAAACCTTCCCTACGAAGAGATCATTACACTTTCAAAAAAAATTTTGGGGTCTCAAGAAAATTATACCGTCCAAATTCGTGGGAAAACCTTCATCCTTCTTGCTGATGTTGCCAATAATAAAGGTGAAAATAGCGAAGCATTTCATTTTGCGCAAGATGGAATTTCTCTGCAAGGACTCGAACCAGCCATAAAGTTTAATTTATTACTGAAAGTTGCAGATGGCTATTTTTTACAGGAGAAGTATGAGCAAACTCAAAATATAGCAACCAATGTCATTTTAATGGCAGATTCTCCACAAGTGCTAAAATATCGTTTAATTGCTTTGAGTTATCGAGCTGTTACCTATGCGTTGCAAAATAAAAACGATTTATCGATGAATGATCTTAATCAAGTTAAGGTGCTGATTTCGGTAAATCCTCAGTATGAGGATCACCTTTGTCTTTTAGAAATTTTAGCAACGGCATATTATTATTTAGGCGATTATCAAACATCGCTAACCATGCAAAATAAGCTATTAACGTTAAAATTTGATTTAGACAAACTGGCTAATATTGACCAAACTTATTTACACTTAGGCCGTGCTTATTTTCAGTTAAATTTATTTGATGATGCTTACAATGCTTTTTGGGAAGCACAAAAACACGGCAAAAATAAAAATGCTCCAATTAGTGCTGCCTATGCTGAATTAGGATTGGCAGAGGTGTTATTAAAGCAGGGAGAATTTAGTGACTCACATAATTGGCTATTATCAGCCAGTGCTACATTTAATGAAAAGAGGTTAAATAAGCCTTATTTAACCTCGTTAATTCTATTAGCAGAGACCTCAAGTCTATTAAACAATAAAGCTGTATATCAACATTACCTTCAATTAGCTGAATTAACGGCTAAACACATAAAGCTATCAAAAAAGCAGGCTAAATTATTACTTTTATTAAGTCATATGTATCAGCAAAACGGTGATTATAAAAATGCGTTAATGGCCCATAAAAATTATCTTGAATTACTTCAACAGTTTCAGAAAAAGGCTGAGCCCTCATTAATTATTGACTCCAGTCAAATGTTAAGTGCAAATGATAAAAGTCGAAATTTAATCCTGAATCTCGCTGAACAGAGTAAGTTACAAACTCAATTCAGTGCAAAATTTATCGCGCAAAAAGAGGTTATATATTTATTGATTGTGATCGTTATTTTATTAGTCATTACGTTGGTTTTTTTTGGATTAAGACAAAGAACGTTGCGCTTAAATCAAGTATACGATGAAGTGGAACAGCCATTATCTTATTTGGTAACGCCCTCCCAAACGAAAAGAAATTATCAAGTGAATTATAAAATGGCGAGGAAATACGACTATCCCTTAGCGATTGGCTACTTATCAGTTGTTAACTGGCAAGAGCTTACCTTTCACTTTAATGATAAAATTATGCTCGAAGTTTCAAAAACATTAGCGATCTTACTTAATGAGTCAAAAGGTGAATTTGATGAAGCGGGTACGATTAACGATGGTGAATATTTACTGATAGGTCCTCACCAAACTCAAGCTGAAATAGCGATTAAGTTAAATAGTTTAGCTAACGCAATTAAACTTAGATTCTTCGCTAATTTAGGTGATTATTCACTTAAAATTGGCTACGCCTATGGATCACCCACAGCACAAGATATAGACCCTTACATATTTTTATCGCGTTTAAGTGAAACCACTAAAGCGTAGTCAATATTACTTTTTATTTTAATAGGTTTAATATGATTTTTGTATTGTCCATTGCTGCTATTTTTGTAGCTTTGAGTATTTATTTTTATTTTCGAGCGGAAGGTCTGCAACGCGAATTATTTAGTGTGAAAAAAGAGCTCAGTAGTAGTCAGAAAGAAAATAAGTTTTATATAGACTCTATGGCAATAATTGCCAAGCGACACGAAGATTTTGTTAAAAATCGATTACAAATAATTAAAAATTGCCAAGCATTAGAACCTGAGACGATTGAAATTATTTCACCACTGGTTAATAACTATGCCGCGATTTTTATTGAGTGTTTAAAAGGAAAAGGCAAACTGCAGTCAATCACTAAAAAGTGTTATGGAAATTTTGACGATGACGCTTTTAAAAGGTTCGTGGCGCATGTTGCTAAGCAAGATGCCAGCGTAAGACGTATGTGGTCAAGTAATAATTTAGCGGGGTATATTTCTTTAATTGAAGCTTTATTACTGACTAAAACTAAAAAAGATGCCTAATAGGGGCATCTTTTCATGTATCTCTGAAAGTAGGCTAGGTATTTGCCTTTAATCAAGGATGAATAACTAAGGACGAATAATTATACTTGGTGTTGAGTCTACTTCACCTTCACCGTTAATGGTTGCTGTTTTACCATTGCATTGTAATATGGCTAAGCTGCCGTTATTGCTATTTCTAATAAAAGATAAGTCGTAACCAAACTGAGTCATGCTACTGGCGGCAAATTTTTGTGCAAGAGAAAGCCTGTCCCATAGCGACTGTTCCTCATTACTACCTTGCCTTCTTTCTAACAATACTTCTCTTTCTAATAGCGCTTCCATTGAGATCTCTTCGTATATTTAGTCAATAATTTTCTTATTCCCTAGATACTACCTTGCAGCGTATGAATTTTCAACAATTTTAAAATGTCGCTAAAGATATAAATTATAAATATGCTATAGTCAAAATTTTATATCAGTGAGTGCTAAATATTATGAGTCAAGTGTTGGATGATTTATCTTCATTATTAGAATTAGAGGTAATCGAACAAGGAATTTATCGTGGTCAAAGCCAAGATTTAGGCTTTCGTGCGCTGTTTGGTGGTCAAGTAATGGGACAAGCTGTTTCTGCCGCTCAAGAAACAGTTGATTCAGCACGTAATGTTCACTCGCTTCATTCTTATTTTCTACGTCCAGGCGATGCCAGTAAGCCAGTTGTTTATGAAGTCGAAAATATCCGTGATGGTAAAAGTTTTAGCACCCGGCGTGTTAAAGCAATTCAAAACGGTAAAGATATATTCTATATGACGGCCTCTTTTCAACAATATGAAAAAGGCATTGAGCATCAAGATCTTATGCCCGATGTACCCGCACCTGAAGATTTAGCGTCTTACACAGATTTTATTTTCGACAACCAAGATAAAATACCTGAAGAAATCAGAGGTAAATTTTTAGCTGAAAAGCCCATCGAAATGCGTCCTGTTAAACCTTATAATTGGCTGCAACCCGAAAAGACAGCACCTAAGTCTCAGATGTGGATAAAAGCAAACGGCACCTTATCTGATGATTTACGTATTCATACCTATATGCTGGCTTATACTTCTGACTTCTTGTTTTTACCAACGGCTTTATTTCCACACGGCTTGAGTCATTGGCAACCCAATTTACAGATTGCCACTATTGACCATGCCATGTGGTTTCATCGCCCATTTCGTTTTGATGATTGGCTGCTTTACGTTATGGATAGTCCGTCAGCAAGTGGCGGTCGAGGCTTAGTTAAAGGGCAAATTTTTAATCGTCAAGGACAGCTTGTTGCCTCAACGATGCAAGAAGGCGTAGTTCGTCAACGTTAAAGTTGTCGACTCGAGCGACTTTTTTGCCAGTCATAGCCGGTAGGATGTTGAAAAACACGTAAACTGAATACCGGCGCCATAGCGAATAAATGGTCAAAAATATCGGCTTGAATACCCTCATAATTCTTCCAGTTTTGGTCATTACTGAAACAATATATCTCCAGCGGTAAGCCTGAGTCGGTTGCCGCTAATTGCCTGACCATACAAGTCATCTCATCATGTATTTTTTCATGTTTAGCTAAGTAAGCGGTAATATAAGCGCGAAAAGTTCCGACATTGGTTAACTGCCGGCTATTAACATTATCGTTAGATAAATTAGCCGTTTTTAAACTCGTGGTGATTTCATCAGATTTTTGCTGTAAATAATCTTTTAATAAACTAATTTCTTTGAGTTTTTCAATCTCAGCACTTTGATAAAATGAAATACTGTTGATATCAATAATAATGCTACGCTTAATGCGTCGACCACCTGAATTGAGCATGCCTCGCCAATTCTTAAATGAGCCGTTTATTAAGGCGTACGTAGGAACAGTTGTCACTGTATTATCAAAGTTTTTTACTTTAACCGTATTTAAACCAATCTCAATAACATCGCCATCAGCACCATAATTAGGAATTTCAATCCAGTCACCAGGCGCGACCATTTTGTTTGCTGATATTTGAATACTAGCGACTAAACCTTTAATCGTGTCCTGAAATACTAATAATAAAACAGCAGTTAATGCACCTAAACCACTGAGTAAATAAATAGGTGACTTATCTAAAATAAATGAAATAGATAGAATCGTAGCAACCAAATAAATAACCAGTTTTATCACTTGTATCGTTGAGCTTAAGGGTAAGTAGCGGTCACGCGCAGTATTTTGATAAAGACTTCTAATGACGTTTAAAATAGCACTAATAGAACGTGCAATTTGAAAGCTGAGAGCTATTTTTACAAAAACCACTAAAACGGCGCCAAGTAATGCTTGTTCGGGCAGTAAAATAGGCGTTAAAAACAGTAGTACGAATAACGGAATTAAAAAAGCGAAGCGAGAAAAAACATTATGCTCTAATAAAACATCATCCCAAGTATTTTTTGTTCTGCTGACCATTTTGTTAACAAAAGCTAATACCTGATATTTTGCGAGGTAGTAACCCAATGCTGAAATGACAAAAATGAGCATGCAACCAACAAAAATGGTGGTCATCGCTAAATACGCTTCGGCGATACCTTGGTTAGTTAACCATGTGCTAATGAGTTCACTCATTTAAGTTTCCTTTTTCAATTTCAATGTTATTTAGCGGTATTATCATTATTAAACTCGATAAGTTTTTGGTCTTTATCAAGCCATAATTGATTAACCCATTTTTGAAATTTTATTTTAAAATGTCGATCGCGCACATAGTCGCCAACAAGATCATCGCCAATGTTTGAAACCTCTACATCGACATTTACCTGTTTAATTTTTCCCGCTAAAAAATCACTAAAAGTAGGGATCCCTTCTGGGTAATGAATGGTAACATTGACTATTTTATGCAAGTTGCCACCCATGGCTTCTAGCACAAAACCTATGCCACCAGCTTTAGGTTTAAGTAGATGTTTAAACGTGGAATTTTGCTTATCGTGCTTTTCGTTAGTGAAGCGTGTTCCTTCTATAAAGTTCATTATACTGACGGGTTTATGCTTGAATTTAGCACAAGCTTTACGTGTGGTTTCAACGTCTTTGCCTTTTAAATGAGGGTTCTTTTTAATGAAAGATTGGCTATAACGCTTCATAAATGGAAAGTCGAGGGCCCACCAAGCCAAGCCTAAAAAAGGCACAAAAATAAGTTCTTTTTTTAAGAAGAATTTCAAAAAAGGAATTTTGCGATGCATGACTCGCTGCAAGATAACAATATCAACCCAGCTTTGGTGATTACAGACTACCAAATACCATTCTTTCATGGTTAGTTGATCTAAGCCGGTTACCTTAATTTCTGTTTTATTAAAAAGCTTTTGAATAAAGGTGTTAACACCCACCCAATTGCTTGCCATTTGATCTAATAAATAGCTGAATATTTTTTTAGCAAAGGTTAATGGAATAATAGCCTTACAAAATGAAAATATAATAATAGGTATTAACCAGAAAAGCGTATTAACGGTATAAATTGTTAGCGAAATAATATGAATAAGTAGCGGAGGTAAAAAATTCAACATGGAATACTTGCTCAATATAACAAAAATAAATAGATGTCCGATCATAATCTGATTTGAAGTAATTTTCAGCAAAAACAGTGAAATAAATTAATCACGATTAACAACCGTTTGAAAACAATTATTCATCAAGTTGTTGAAATGAGTGAAAGTTAACGAGGCTTAATGTTAATAATTAGCAGAGAAAGGCGTTTTAGGCGTCTATTATTGATATTTTAGAATGAGGTAAAAAACACCATCTTGTTATTTCAAGTTAAGTAACTCGCCATTTCTTAAGTTTTAATGGATATAAATACCGAATTAATTCGATATAACAAGTCAACAGCCTAAAAAGGATAAACTCATCTATATTATGGCAAAAAGTTGATTGCAAATTACCTGCATATCGAGGCATGCTAGGGGCTGGATCATAGGGGAACAACAATGAATTTTAATCGTGCGGTAATTAAAGTAGGCAGTGCTTTAGTTGCACCAGACAATAAGGGCTGTAGTGGTAAGTATATTCTTGCTATTGCTCGTTTTATTACCGAATGCCAACAGGCAGGTAAAGAAATTATTATCGTTTCATCTGGCAGTGTTGCTGCAGGACGACAATTAATTAAGCACGGCTCTCCCGTACCCTCTATTCCCACTAAACAAGCGATGGCATCTGTTGGGCAAATGAAAATGATGGCGAATTGGCAGCGATTTTTTGATGTTCCTTGTAGCCAGTTACTCATTACCCATGGAGATTTAAAAGATCGCCAGCGCTACATCAATATTAAAAACACCCTACGCATTTTATTGGAAAATGGTGTTATCCCTATTGTTAATGAAAATGACACGGTCGCGACTGATGAATTGAAAGTCGGTGATAACGATAATTTAGCCGCCTTAGTCGCTTTAGTGAGTGAAGCTGACTGCTTATTCATCTTAAGCGATATCGACGGTGTTTATGATCAAGACCCGCGTGAAAACCCTAAGGCAAGGTTACTCCCTGAAATTCACGAAATTACCGCTGAAATTCATGCCATGGCTGGAACAACAAATAACGTTATTGCCACCGGTGGTATGAAAACAAAAATTCAGGCCGCCGAAAAAGCGGTTGAAAATGGCATAGAGACTTATATTTTAAATGGTAGTCGTAGTGAAGTTTTTCAACAGATATTAAAAGGTGAAAACCCAGGTACACATTTTAGTGCCAAACAAGCGGCGACAAAAGCACGCAAACACTGGTTAAAACATACCTTAAAAAGCAGTGGAAAAGTACATCTTGATGCGGGTGCAGTGCATGCTGTGGTTAATGAAGGTGCTTCGCTATTACCCTCAGGTGTCAGTCAAGTTGACGGTGACTTTGTCGCTGGAGAGTCTGTTGATATTATTGACGCACATTCTAAAAAGCTGATTGCTAAAGGTATTTGCCAATACAGTCAACGAGATTTGTTGCGTATTATGGGCTGTAATAGTGAACAGATAATCACTTTATTAGGCTGTTGTCCCAGTAAAGTGATTATTCATCGTGATGATATGGTTGTTTTATAAGGCTAGGTAACGGGATAATTAACTGAGGCTCTAGCGGCCAAACTGTTTACTTTGTGTTGGCTTTTGCTTAGTCACTCTTAATTTTAGACGTTCAGGCCATTGACCACTATGGTCACGTAAGCAAGACTCTTCACTATCTAAATGGACATTGTGGCGAACGTTTTTTAAGACAATACCCACTTTGAGTAACTGCTTTTGAATGACATCACGCAAGTGATCATCAACTTTTTGTTCTTTCGCTGCAATCACTTCTGCATCGATATCGAAAATACAGGTCACCACTAAACTTGCGGGAAAATTAGTGTAATTAGCACGGTGGGTTAACCAACAGAAACCATCAACTTCGTTAGTGAAGTCTTCGCAGGCTAATTTAAGTGCTTTACAAACATTATTATCGATTTTTTGCGTGGTTTTATTGAGTTTCATTATTTATATTCAGCAATGGCTATTAAAGATGATTTTTTCATTAAATGAGTATTATTGATAGTAAATCAGCAATGTTTTTAGTGGCGAGGTGTTAAATAAGGTTTAGCGGTTATCGGCAAGAGCGAGTTAAATTATAATGATAACTTAACGTTAAATGTCGAAGTCCGTTTTAAGAAGGTGTCACTTTTAAGGTATCAGTGAGTTTTTGTCGATAAGGGTGACTTAAGCTAATGATAAGCACCTCCATTATCTTCGGAGGTACTGTTAAAGCCAATAGATGTGGCTTTATGCTGCTATATAAGAACAGCAATAATCAGCTAACGTTTTTACTTTGATATCAAATTTAGCATCGGCGTCGACATAAAAGTGTCCACCTGCAGAAATGCTTTGCCATTGCGTCTCATTAGGTAATAATATTTCAACCTCACCAGCGATAATTTCCATCAATTCTTTTTCTGCCGTAGCAAAGGTATACTCGCCAGGCATCATAATGCCTAAGGTTACTACTGAACCATCTGCTAGCGTTACTTTTCTGCTAGTTACGTTGCCGTCAAAATAAACATTAGCGGCCTTGGTCAGTGTTACATTCTTTAATTCTGTCATGATAATTTTCCTCTTTGATATAAAATAAAGCGCTGCAGTGTAGCACTTGCTGGCCAGAAAATAATACCATTAGACTCTCTGGCCTAAGTGTTTACCTTTAGTGACCTACAACGCTCGTTTTATTTTATTGATTTGACTCTACAATGCGTTTCATATCTGTCATGTAACCACGTAATTTTTTACCTACGCTTTCGACACCATGGCTGCGAATTGCTTCGTTAACTTCAATTAAGCGTACGTTATCAACACCATTTGAGCTTTCTTTTAAGCCTTCACCTAATTCTTCAAGTGACAATTTGCTGGCAAAATCGCTAAGTAAAGGTTGTGCAGCATGGGTAAATAAATAGTTACCGTATTCAGCGGTATCTGAAATGACTACGTTCATTTCGTACAATTTGTTACGGGCAATACAGTTAGCAATTAACGGTGTTTCGTGTAATGACTCGTAATACGCTGACTCCTCAATGATACCGGCAGCAACCATAGCTTCAAAGGCTAGTTCAACACCGGCTTTTACCATAGCAACCACAAAGATGCCTTTGTCGTAGTATTCTTGTTCGGTAATTTCAATGTCGCAATCAGCTGCTTTTTCAAAAGAAGACTCAGCTGTTTCTTCACGCCATTTTAATAAGTTCACATCATCATTTGCCCAATCTTCCATCATAGTGGCAGAGAAGCGACCTTCGATAATGTCGTCCATATGTTTTTCAAATAACGGACGTAAGATGACTTTTAATGCTTCAGACATATCAAACGCTTTAACTTTAGCAGGGTTTGATAAACGGTCCATCATATTGGTAATACCGCCATGCTTTAAGCCTTCCGTTGTTGTTTCAATGCCGTATTGTAATAGCTTACGTGCATACGCAGCATCCATACCTTGCGCAACTAACTGCTTATGGCCAAGTACTGCAGCGGTTTGCAACATGCCGCATAAAATAGTTTGCTCGCCCATTAAGTCAGACTTCACTTCAGCAATAAATGATGATTCAAGTACGCCGGCACGATCGCCACCAGTAGCTGATGCGTAAGCCTTAGCTATTGCTAAGCCGTTACCTTGTGGATCATTCTCAGGGTGAACAGCAATTAAAGTAGGTACACCAAAACCACGTTTGTATTCTTCACGTACTTCAGTACCCGGACATTTAGGGGCAACCATGACTACAGTAATATCTTCACGAATTTTCATACCTTCTTCAACGATATTAAAACCGTGTGAGTAGGCTAAAGTTGAACCCTGTTTCATATGAGGCATAACAGCAGTAACAGCAGAGGTATGTTGCTTGTCTGGTGTTAAATTAAGCACTAAGTCAGCTTGTGGAATTAATTCAGCGTATGTACCTACGGTAAAACCGTTCTCTGTTGCCCATTGCCAAGATTGACGTTTTGATGAAATGGCAGCTTCGCGTAATGCGTAAGAGATATTTAAACCTGAATCACGCATGTTCAAACCTTGGTTTAGTCCCTGCGCACCACAACCAACAATGACAATGTTCCAGTCTTTAATAAAATTACAGCCATCGCTGAATTCTTCACGCTGCATAAAACGACATTTGCCTAACTGACCTAATTTTTCGCGTAAACTTAACGTATTAAAATAATTGCTCATTGGGTTATCCTTTTGTCTCAAATCGACTCAACGTAATGCTGGCGATGTGATCATTAAATAGCTTTATCGGTCTTTCCGACGATGAAGTTATCATAGCGCAAGATTAATGTTGCTTAAAATGATATATTCGCAAGATGGTGTTGCATAAAGTGCAACGATTGGTGGGAAAAATGTTGTCAATGAATGGTAAGAGTAAATAATGGATCTTAAATCGTTAAAAATGTTTGTGCATTTAACCCACAGTCTTCATTTTGGGAAAACCGCTGAAGCGCACCATGTCAGTACTTCTACCTTAAGTCGAATTATTCAAAGGCTGGAAGATCAGTTAGGTTGTTTGCTATTACATCGTGATAATCGTTCAGTCGTGTTAACTGAGGCAGGCATGTTATTTTATAAATATGCCGAACAGCAACTTGAACAATGGCAATTATTGCAATTGTCGCTCGACCAAAAGCAGGCTGAACTACAGGGTAAACTTCACATTTATTGTTCTGTTACTGCCGCTTATAGCCATTTACCACCGCTATTGGAACGCTTTCGCCAACAACACCCGCTAGTTGAAATTGTATTAACGACCGGTGATGCTGCTGATGCCTTTGACCAAGTACAGCAAAAGTTGGTAGATTTTGCTTTTGGTGTAAAACCTGAAAGCTTATCAAGAATGTTTTATTTTCAGCATATTGCTACTGTGCCGTTGGCCGTTATTGCACCAACGATGGCTTGTCGAGTTCAGCAACAATTACAAGACGAAACAATTATTTGGTCTGAAGTACCGATTATTTTAGCTGAGCATGGTGCGGCGCGTAAGCGTTTTGAACTTTGGTATCGTAAAAAACAACAAGGTAAACCCAATATTTATGCAACAGTTTCGGGTCATGAAGCGCTTGTTAGCATGGTTGCTTTAGGTTGTGGTGTCGGCATGGCCCCAAAAGTTGTTGTTGAAAATAGCCCGGTAAAAGACCGGGTGCAATATTTACAAAATGTTGGTGATATTGAGCCGTTCGACCTCGGCATTTGTTGTTTAAACCAAAGTCGAGAACAAACCTTAGTGAAAGCCTTCTTTGGGGCAATTAAATAGTCTCAGCAACCGCTTTATCGCTAGAGAATAGCCATTATTATTGGCTAGAAGGCTTTTTGATAAGATGCTAATGCCAGATATATTCAATATGACGACTTTAATCTTATTAATTGTGATGTCCGGTTAAAAAGAAACAGCATCGGTTAAGTGTCTCAGTAATCGGTCCATTGCGCGATAAGACAGCGCTTCAATGATATGTTCATGTTGAATATCTTCAATACTATTCATGTCTGCCAAGGTGCGCGCTATCTTTAATATTTTATGGTGGGCGCGGGTAGACAAACCAAGTTTTTCAACGGCAAGCTCTAAAAACTCATGCTCATCAGTACTCAGTTTGCAAAATATCCGTGTTTCAGCACTCCCTAAGTGAGCATTTGCTTTCCCTTGCCGCTGTAATTGTAATTCTCTACACAGCGCAACCCTTTTCTGTATTTGCGCAGAACTTTCATTGTTATGATCATCCTTTGCCCACATACCCTTGGGTAAACGGGTCACCTCAATTTGAATGTCAATTCGGTCAAGAAAAGGCCCCGATAGGCGATTTAAATAACGTAGCACTTGTTCGGGTGTGCTGCGGTTATCATTGTAAAATCCGGTTGGGCTAGGATTCATCGCAGCCACTAATTGAAATTTTGCTGGGAAGGTTTGTTTGTACATTGCTCGAGAAATGGTGACTTCGGCTGATTCCATGGGTTCACGTAAAACATCGAGCACTTTACGAGCAAATTCTGGTAATTCATCCAGAAATAATACGCCATTATGCGCTAATGAAATCTCTCCCGCTTGTGGTTGGCTGCCACCACCAACCAGTGCCGCAGAAGAAGCCGTATGATGGGGGGCGCGAAAGGGGCGAGTTAACCAAGATTTATGATTGATTTTTTGATGACTAATCGAAGCGATAGCTGCAGCCTCTAACGCTTCACTTTCGCTCATTGGTGGTAATATTCCAGGTAAACGGCTCGCTAGCATGGTTTTGCCCGTACCGGGTGGCCCAATAAAAAGTAGGTTGTGCGCGCCACAAGCGGAGATTTCTAGAGCTCTTTTTGCCAGTGGTTGGCCAATAACATCAGCAATGTCTTTACTGGTAGGCACTTGATAATGCTCTACTGCTTTTGCAGACACCAAAGGTAGCGAGCGTTGCTTTAAAAAGTGTGGGTATAATTGACTTAAATGTTCTATTGATAAAATATTGGCCTGCTTAACCCAACTCGCTTGTTCAGCATTTTGTTTAGGAATAACTAAGGTTCTTTTAGCGTTAGCGCAAGCAATTGCCATTGGAATTTCACCAATAATTTCACGCAATTCACCAGAAAGCGCAAGTTCGCCAGCAAACTCATATTGGCTTAAATCTGTATTAGGCAGTTGCTCACTGGCAACCAAAATACCAAGCGCTATCGGTAAGTCGAAGCGACCTCCTTCTTTAGGTAAATCAGCGGGGGCTAGATTTATGGTAATTCGCTTTGCTGGGAACTGATAACCACAATTGATGATAGCGCTGCGCACCCGATCTTTTGATTCACGTACCGAGGTTTCTGGTAAACCGACAATATTAAATACCGGCAGTCCATTGGCTAAATGCACTTCGACAGTGACAAGGGGAGATTCAAGCCCAACCCGGGCTCTGCTATAAATACAAGCTAAGCTCATAAAAATCCATTTAGTTAGCATCCTGTAAGTTAAGTTTAGGCAGGATTTATCTAAAGTGCTAACGCATCATATAACTAAATTATTTATTTCAATTAAAAAACGCTAGTAAAAAAACTTGCACTTAATATTAGAGCTATGGTACTAATTTAAATAGGCAGCGCAATAGCCAACAAATTTAAAAGTTTTTCATTTTGTTTTTATAAAGAATCAAGGTAATTGAATAAACATGCAAAAATTTAGTTCAGTGATTATTAACATTCTCGTCGTGGTGATTATTAAATCATCGCGAGGTTGTTTGTTGAGCTAAGAAAAACTAAAGCAAAAAACAAACCCTCGCTCCGAAAGGAACGGGGGTTTTTTTATAGATAAAGATGAAAATAATGATGGTCAGTTTTAATATCAATATTTTATATCAATAAATCATACCAACTCAGCGCAAAGGAGAAAGCTCAAACTAACGGTTATGCAAAATGTATTCAGTTGGGTGGGTTAAAAAAAAGATGACAAGTGAAAAGAAACAAACAGGCGGTTCATTACTTTTTGACGTACTTCAGCAACACGGTGTTGAGCATGTTTTTGGTTATCCTGGTGGCGCTATAATGCCAATTTATGATGCACTTACCGACAGTGACATCCAACACTTCTTGTGTCGTCATGAGCAAGGTGCGGCATTTTCAGCAGTAGGTTATGCAAGAGCATCCGGTAAAGTAGGGGTTTGTTTTGCGACTTCTGGACCGGGGGCAACTAATTTAATTACTGGCCTTGCTGACGCCCTTGCCGATTCAATTCCTATTGTTGCCATAACTGGACAAGTTGCTACTTCGGTGATGGGCTCTGATGCTTTTCAGGAAATCGATATTTTTGGTTTATCACTCGCCTGTACTAAGCATTCTTTTCAGGTAACAGATATTAATGATCTTGAAAAAGTTTTACATCAAGCCTTTGCTATAGCATTGGAAGGGAGACAAGGTCCTGTTCTTGTCGATATCCCAAAAGACATTCAAATTGCGCATGTGGTTAGCCAAGGCAGTGTAGTTTCAACCTTGAAAAATAAAGTTAATTTACCACCGGCTAATGTTGGTTCTGCAATCGCTATGCTTTGTCATGCAAAACAGCCTGTTTTGTATGTGGGTGGCGGTGTAGGTATGGCAAACGCGGTCGATGAATTACGCGATTTTATTGATATTACCCATATACCGAGTGTTTCAACATTAAAAGGTTTAGGTGCTATTTCGCCTAATAATGAAAACTATCTTGGCATGTTAGGCATGCACGGCACTAAAGCGGCAAACTTAGCGGTACAAGAAAGTGATTTATTGGTGGTTGTTGGTGCACGTTTTGATGACCGAGTTACTGGGAAATTAACTGAGTTTGCGCCCCATGCGAAAGTTATTCATTTTGATATAGATACAGCCGAGATTAATAAACGCCGAGCCGCTGATTCAGCGATCTTAGGTGATTTAAAAACTAATCTACCTGCCTTATCGATTCCTTTAGAAATCAAAAGTTGGCAACAAAAATGTCAGCAAATGAAAGCTGATTTTTCTTGGGATTATAATCATCCTGGCAGCACTATTTTTGCACCAGCGGTACTTAAAGAGTTGAGCGATAAAATGCCGCTAAACAGTTGTGTTACCACTGATGTTGGTCAACATCAAATGTGGGCGGCACAGCATATGTCATTTGATCACCCTAGTAACTTTTTAACCAGTGCTGGAATGGGCACCATGGGCTTTGGCTTACCGGCCGCGATCGGTGCACAAGTTAGCCGACCAACAGATTGTATTATTACTGTTTCAGGCGATGGCTCTATCATGATGAATGTGCAAGAACTCTCAACAATAAAGCGTTTTCAGTTACCGGTAAAAATTGTTCTCATTGATAATGCCAAATTAGGTATGGTCCGCCAATGGCAAGATTTATTTTTTGATGGACGTTTAAGTGAAACAGATCTTTCTGATAACCCTGATTTTGTCATGCTTGCAAATGCATTTGACATTAAAGCTAAACAGATAAGCTCTAAGGCAGAGGTTTCTGAGGCGATTGAAGAGATGTTAGCGCATAACGGGCCTTATCTTTTACAAGTTAAAATAGATGCCGCAGATAATGTTTGGCCACTAGTTCCACCCAATACAGCCAATGATAAAATGATGGAGAGTACTTAAGATGAACCATTATCAATTACGTATAAAGGCTGATGATAAGCAAGTGGTGTTAGAGCGTATTTTACAAGTCACCCGCTACCGAGGCTTCCTAATCGAAGGCATTAAGGCGCGAGTTAATACCGGTACAAATATCGGCACTATAGAATTAATGGTGCGAAGTGAGCGACCTATTTCACTTTTAGTTGATCAAATTAATAAACTGATTGATATCAAAGACGTCAAGGTAGACAAAAATACCACGAAGTAATGTCGCTCATAACCAGTTATAATAATTGCGCAACAAGCACCCATAAAAATTCAGAGTTGGTTGGGTAATTAAACTACAGCTAACTCGTTAAAAATATTATAAATTAGGAAGAAAAATGGCTAAAGTAAATGCAGAACTAATTTGGTTTAATGGTGAACTCATGCCTTGGAAAAATGCTACCGTGCATGTAATGAGTCACGCTTTGCATTATGGTTCCTCGGTATTTGAAGGTATCCGTGCTTATGATACTCATAAAGGTACGTGTATTTTTCGTTTAGAAGAACATATTAAACGTTTATTTGATTCAGCAAAAATCTATCGAATGAATATCCCTTTTACCCAAGAAGAAATTGTTCAAGCCTGTAAAGATGCCGTTGCTGAAAATGGTTTAGCTTCTGCTTACTTACGTCCGTTGGCTTTTTTGGGTGATATCGGTATGGGGTTACGTCCACCTATTGATGCAAAAGCTGATGTAATGATTGCTGCATTTAGTTGGGAAGCTTACCTAGGCGCTGATGCTATTGAGAATGGTGTAGAAGTTGGAGTGTCAAGTTGGAATCGATTAGCACCTAACACTATGCCAACAGCAGCAAAAGCCGGTGGTAATTACCTTTCATCACAACTGATTTCAGCTGAAGCTGCTCGTCATGGTTATGCTGAAGGTGTCGCACTTGATATCAATAATATGGTTAGTGAAGGAGCCGGTCAAAACTTATTTTTGATCCGCAAAGGTATTCTTTATACCCCTCCTGGAACGGCTTCTATTTTACAAGGTTTAACCCGCGATACTGTATTTTTTCTTGCAGAACAATTGGGTTATGAAGTACGTGAAGAGCCAATTTCTCGTGAGTCATTGTACTTAGTTGATGAGTTCTTTATGTGTGGCACAGCAACGGAAGTTGTACCAGTAAAATCAGTGGACGGAATGCTTGTCGGTAATGGTACCCGTGGACCGATCACTAAAGCTATTCAAGAAGCATTTTTTGGTATTTTCAACGGAACGACTACTGTTCCTGATAATTGGTTAGATCCCGTTAAATAACGGTAATAAAAGCAACTCGTTGTCATTACCACTTTACCGGCATCGGCAATACTCGCTTCTCGCGATAAGCCCGTTACGCCTTCTTTGCTAAAGTGGCAAATGTTGAAGAGTTGCTATCACCGTAAACTATAAATAAAACCGATAAGGTTTTATTTTAAGAGCTTCTTGGAACAGTAGCTTTCAAAATAAAATTTTTCACAATATTAATTCACATTATCAATTGGAATGTAAATATCATGCCTAAATTAAGATCTGCAACTTCTACTCAAGGCCGAAATATGGCTGGGGCTCGTGCTTTATGGCGCGCAACAGGAATGACGGATAATGATTTTGGCAAACCAATTATTGCGGTTGTTAACTCCTTTACTCAGTTTGTACCCGGTCATGTACATTTAAAAGATATGGGGCAGCTTGTTGCTGGCGCTATTGAAAAAGCGGGTGGTGTCGCTAAAGAATTTAATACCATTGCGGTTGATGATGGTATTGCCATGGGTCACAGCGGTATGCTTTACAGCTTACCTTCGCGTGATTTAATTGCCGATTCGGTTGAATATATGGTTAATGCGCATTGTGCCGATGCTATGGTCTGTATCTCAAACTGTGACAAAATCACGCCGGGCATGTTAATGGCGGCTATGCGCTTAAATATTCCAGTGATTTTTGTTTCCGGTGGTCCAATGGAAGCCGGTAAAACTAAGCTTTCTAACCAAATTATCAAACTTGACCTTGTTGACGCGATGATCCAAGGTGCTGACCCAAAAGTCTCTGATGCGCAAAGTGACCAAGTTGAACGTTCTGCTTGTCCTACTTGTGGCTCTTGTTCGGGGATGTTCACTGCTAATTCAATGAACTGTTTAGCAGAAGCGCTAGGTTTAGCACAACCGGGTAACGGTTCAATGCTTGCAACCCATGCTGACCGTGAACAACTGTTCTTAAACGCGGGTAAAGAAATTGTTAAATTAACTAAGCGCTACTATCAAGAAAATGACGAGTCGGCGTTGCCACGTAATATTGCTAACAAAGCGGCGTTCGAAAATGCCACTTGTTTAGATATTGCTATGGGTGGTTCAACAAATACCGTGTTGCATTTAATCGCCGCTGCGCAAGAAGCTGATATTGATTTCACCATGAAAGATATGGATCGCTTATCAAGAGTTGTCCCGCAGTTATGTAAAGTTGCTCCTTCTACACCTAAATACCATATGGAAGATGTACATCGCGCTGGTGGTGTCATTGCAATTTTAGGTGAATTAGCTCGCGCTAATTTATTAACCATGGACATCAAAAACGTACTGGGTTTAACACTTGATGAAATGCTTGAAAAATACGATATAACGTTAACTAAAGACCAAAGCGTGATCGACTTTTTCCGAGCAGGCCCTGCAGGCATTCGCACCACTAAAGCTTTTAGTCAAGATTGTCGTTGGGATACTGTTGATGACGATCGTGAAAACGGCTGTATACGTTCACTTGAACACGCGTATTCATTAGAGGGTGGCTTAGCGGTATTAGCCGGTAATATTGCCCCTGATGGTTGTGTTGTTAAAACGGCGGGTGTATCAGATGATAATTTAGTCTTTACCGGTCCAGCTCATGTTTTTGAAAGCCAAGATGATGCGGTTTCAGGTATTTTAGCGGGCAAGGTTGTTGCTGGCGAAGTGGTTGTTATTCGTTACGAAGGCCCTAAAGGGGGTCCTGGTATGCAAGAAATGCTTTACCCAACCACTTACTTAAAATCTATGGGGTTAGGTAAAGAATGTGCCTTATTAACCGATGGCCGTTTCTCTGGTGGCACTTCTGGTTTATCAATTGGCCATGTTTCTCCTGAAGCTGGCAGTGGCGGTATGATTGCCTTAGTTGAACAAGGTGACATTATTCATATCGATATTCCTAATCGCGATATTACATTAAACGTCAGCGAAGCAGTTTTAGCTGAACGTCGCACTAACATGGAAGCAAAAGGCAAGGATGCTTGGAAACCACTTAACCGTGTACGCCCAATTAGCTATGCCTTGAAAAATTACGCGATGTTAGCAACAAGTGCTGACAAAGGTGCAGTACGTAACCGTGATTTACTTGACGGTTTAGTTGGGGCGTAAGGTGAATTTCTTGATGACCTTTTGGAATAAATATAATGACTGAAGCTGAACAGCAAGCTTTAGTGCTTGCGAAAGAAACTCAAGAACAAGGGCTCGACTATTTACGAAGAATTCTATTGGCACCCGTTTATGATGTTGCTATAGAAAGTGAATTAACATCATTAACTAAGTTGTCATCACGTTTAGGCAATCAAATTTTCCTTAAACGTGAAGACCAGCAACCGGTTCATTCTTTTAAGATCCGTGGTGCTTATAATAAGCTTGTTAATTTAACTGAAGAGCAGTGTATTCATGGGGTGATTGCCGCTTCTGCCGGTAATCATGCTCAGGGCTTGGCACTTGCAGCAAATAAGCTCGGTATTAAAGCCACGATTGTTATGCCAATAACAACACCTGATATAAAAGTTGATAATGTACGTCGTTTTGGCGCCGAAGTGCGCTTAGTCGGTAAAAGTTTCAATGAAGCGCAAGTTGCTTCATTAGATTTTGCCCGAG
The DNA here is from genome assembly GCF_014077545.1 of Colwellia sp. BRX10-1. NCBI lineage: Bacteria > Pseudomonadati > Pseudomonadota > Gammaproteobacteria > Alteromonadales > Colwelliaceae > Colwellia > Colwellia sp. BRX10-1. The sequence continues at coordinate 275,753 of NZ_JACGWC010000002.1, read as the reverse complement.
ATGAAAATAAAACAATAGTTCCTCCTTTTGATGATATCGATATTATCGCTGGACAAGGCACGGTTGCCAAAGAACTTTTACAGCAGCACCCAAAAATTGACGTTGTTTTTGTTCCAGTCGGTGGTGGCGGTTTACTAGCAGGTATGTCGGTTTATTTAAAGCAACTACGACCCAATATAAAAGTTATCGGTGTTGAAGCAGAAGACTCTGCTTGCTTGAAAGCCGCTATGGAAGCCGGTAAACCGGTCGACTTAGAACAAGTGGGACTGTTTGCTGATGGGGTTGCAGTAAAGAGGATTGGTGAAAACACCTTCAATGTCATTAAACATTATTGCGATGATGTCATCACGGTAACAACCGATGAAATTTGTACTTCTATCAAAGACATCTTTGAACAGACGCGCGTGATTTCAGAACCTGCTGGCGCATTGTCACTGGCGGGCTTACAGAAGTATTGTAAAACCAGTGCTGGAGATGAAGCATTAGTTGCTATTCTGTCTGGCGCTAATATGAATTTTCACACGTTACGATATATTTCAGAGCGATGTGAATTAGGTGAGCAAAAAGAAGCGGTGCTCGCAGTAAAAATTCCAGAAAAGAAAGGTAGTTTTAGAACCTTCTGTCATGCCTTAGATGGACGAGTGATCACTGAGTTTAATTACCGTTATGCAACAAAAGCCGATGGCAGCCATAAAAGTGCTAATATTTTTGTAGGTGTTAGAACCAGTGGTGAAGATGATCGAAATCACTTACTGTCACAGTTAACTAAAAGAGATTATCGAGCAACAGATCTTACTGATAACGAATTAGCTAAACTTCATGTCCGCTATATGATTGGTGGCCAAAACTCTTCACCAACGCCAGAGCGTATTTTTCGTTTTCAGTTTCCTGAATATCCAGGCGCATTGGAAAAGTTCTTAGATACCTTAGGTGAGCATTGGAATATTACTTTATTTCATTACCGTAATCATGGTGCGGCTTTCGGTCAAGTATTAGCTGGCTTTGAAGTGAAGAATGATGATCAGCTTGCCTTTTTTAATCATCTAAAAGATTTAGGTTATGAGTGGCAAGAAGAAACCGAAAATAAAGCCTATCAAGCATTTTTAAATTAAATCGAGCGATTATTTAAATAACCTTTACTGATCATATACTAAAGCCACTTTAATTGAAGTGGCTTCTTATATTTTATACTTTTCAATTGCAGAAAAATTAGTTTATTCTATATCCATAAAAACTATATGGACAATTCATGATGCAAGTAAGCCAAGAAGATGAATCGGTAATACCCCCCTCTAAGTTAAAACCCTTGGATAAACATAAACGTGTTGATGCCTTAGATATTTTACGCGGCCTAGCTCTCGTTGGTATTTTATTGATGAATATTGAATGGTTTAACCGTGCAATTATTTCTTTAGGCGGACACGATACAACATTAACGGGTATTGACCATGCAATTGGTTGGTTAATTCGTTGTTTTGTTGAAGGTAAATTTTATAAATTATTCGCCCTTATCTTTGGAATGGGCTTTGCTGTTATGTTGTTACGTGCCAAAGATGCAGGTCGACCCTTTGGTGCTTGGTTTGTTCGTCGTATGTTGGTATTGCTGCTCATCGGTATAGCCCATATGATTTTTTTATGGGGCGGTGATATTTTACACCAGTACGCTATCGCGGGTTTAATCCTATTAGCTTGGGTTACCTATAAAAAAACAGAAGACCCAAAAGCTTATTTAAAACTAGCCTTAATGTGGCTAATGATTCCTCTTTTTCTGGTGAGTTTTTTGGGTTCTATATTGGGCATGGTTTTTAACGAGTCTAAGTATCAAGAAATATGGCAAAACGACCTTGATATATATACAGCAGTTGAACAGCAATTACTGACAAATACTGATGTTATATTAGAAAAGAACGATGCTATTGATAGTGAAGAGTCTAGTGCTGAAGAAGCTATACTTACCGATGAAGAACTGAGAGAAATCACTATTGCTGAAACTATTGAGCAACGTAAAGCATTACAGGCGGATATTGCTGAAGAAGATAGTGCCTTTATGCAAAATAGTTATTGGCAAGCTACAGAATACCGGCTTGGCTTTCTGGGATTTATGTTGATGTTCACGCCTATTATGTCGTTGTTCGTTTTAATACCAATATTTATTTTAGGTTTTTGGCTGGTGGTGACAGAAAAAATAACCAAACACCAAGAGCATCATAAATTTTTTAGTCTCTTGGCTAAAGTTGGTTTATGCGTTGGTATTCCATTAAATGTTGCTAGCATCTTAATTATTCAACACCCTGCCGCAGCTATTTCAGTCATGCTGCAAGGTGTTGGGCAAACACTTTTTTATATCGGCCAATATTTACTCTCGGCAGGATATTTAGGTCTCGTTGTTTGTGCGTTAAACAAACAAAAGTGGCAGCAGTTTTTTGTCGCATTTTCACCCATGGGGCAAATGGCATTAACCAATTATTTAATGCACTCAGTTATTTTAACGAGTATCTTTTATGGTTATGCGGGAGGGCAATACGGTGAGATATCAAGAGCACCGCAAATGCTTATTGTTATAGCCATTATAGTGACTCAAATAATATTATCTAAATGGTGGTTAAACCGCTACCGCTTTGGTCCCATGGAATGGTTATGGCGTAGCCTAACCTATAAACAAATGCAGCCAATGAAGTTGTAACCTGTGGTAAATTGAAGCGAGTTTACCTTTAAAAGTTAACAAGCAGCCATTGGCTGCTTGTTACATAAAGAAGATAGATTAACTTGTTTTATTGTTTACTTTAATGACGACAATTCTCTTTGTTTAGCAGAAGCAGTTAAGCAAAGAAGAGCCACCAGGTAATATAAGTTTACTTAGTGAAACTCTCAGGTATAGTAATTTATAATTAAGTTTTACTAATGCGAGTGAGTTTTATATGACCCAAAAAAGATTGCTCGTTGTTGAGGACAGTAAGTCAATTGCGCTAGTTATTGAAAAAATTGCTGTTTCCTTAGGATATTCCGTGACCATCGCTCACACCTTTGCTCATGTTAAAGTGTTGCTCGCCCAAGAACATAGTTTTTTCTTAGCGACGCTTGATTATGGTTTACCTGATGCGCCTAATGGTGAAGTTGTTCCCTATATTGTTCAGCACAATATTCCCAGTATTATCATGACGGGCCGAATTGATGACGCTACACATAAGAAATTACTTAACCAACCCATTATTGATTACATTACAAAAACGAATGCTCAGGCTTATCATTACTTACTTCGAATCCTTCATGGTCAACTTCATAACCCAAAAATTGGTGTTTTAGTCGTTGATGATTCTTTAGCCTCAAGAAATCATGTTTGTCAGTTACTTAAACGAAGAAACTTTACAGTTTATGATGTTGAAGATGGTACCAAAGCAATTAAAAAGCTTGAGGAGCAACCAGATATAAAAATTGTGATCCTTGAGCAAGATTTAACCGGGGTGAGTGGCTTAGAATTAGTGCATAAAATTAGAGCCAAACACCCAATTAATGAGTTAATCATTATAGCGGTAGCGAGTTCAGAAAAGAGTTTTCAATCAGCACGATTCATTAAAAATGGTGCCGATGATTTTCTACGAAAACCTTTTTGTCCCGAAGAATTCTATTGCCGCGTTATGCTAAATATTGAGAAGCTACAATATATTGAGAAACTAAAAGATATCAATTAAATTAAGTTTATCCTTAAAATAAAAAAGCAGCCGGTGGCTGCTTTTTTATGGGTAAGCAATGACAATAAACATTTATGTCAAATAACCCTAACAACATTTCTATATTCAACAATATTCTTAAATATTCACCTTTATATTATTGCAGGAATAACCAAGAATAAGTCTGCTGTCGACGGCATTTTAATACTTAATCTAAAAAGGAAAAGCAAATGACGCTTGGTGAACAGTTAAAAAAACTTAGAAATGAAAAAGCATTAAGTCAGCCTGATTTAGCTGATTTAACGGGAATAGAGCAATCTTATTTATCAAAGTTAGAAAATGATAAGTCAATGCCATCAAATGATATTTTTAGAAGGTTATTAGCCGCTTATGAGTTATCTTTAGCTGATTTTATAGCTGCATTCGACAGACGCTACGCTGAGTCTCAGCTTAAGCAAATACCTGATATAGAGCATTGGTTAAAGCAGCAACAGCAATCACAAATGTTAAATCAAAGGCGTTATCTTTATATATGCAGTGCACTGATTGTCCTTGCGCTTACTTTATTCTATGTCGGACAAAGTAAAATATTGTTTCCAGAGGTACAGTTTGGATACTATTCTCAAGGCGTTGTTTTAGCGGGAGAGCCAAAAGATATATTTGATGATTGGGAGAAGATGATCCCGCGAGAAGATGTAAAAAACCAGCTTTACTATAAAAAGAAGATGGAGATGACACAACGTAAGGACGAAAAATTCATATTGTCTGAGAAATTCTTAGGGAAAAACTATGTAGTAACATTACCAAAAGGTCTTCGGCTTTATCGTGCTGATAGTGAAAAAATGATTGCTCAGCCAATAAATGCATGGCTACGAATAGCGGGTGTATTCTTGTTTTTCATGGGAATTATGGGCTTTATTTTAGAGCGGCGTATATATAAAATAGTCACTTAGTCATACTCTTAGAAGCGATAAGTTAGTTGTACCGATAATAACTTATCGCTATTTGTGACTTTATTCAGCTAACTTAGTTTCGATTTCAGCGAGCTTATTTTCTAACTCAGCCAGTTTCTGACGTGTTTTTAATAATACTTGTGTTTGAACATCAAACTCTTCACGAGAAACTACGTCAAGCTGTGTTAATTTTCGTTGTAACACCACTTTGGTTTTTTCTTCAATATCTGCAGCTATATCTTTGAATTTAGGTGGAATTGCATCAGAAACTTGTTTGGCGATTTCTTCAATCTTTTTAGCGTTAAACATAATCATTATCCTTAGTTCATCAATGAGCTCATTGTAATGTATTTAATGGTTTTGCCAATGGCTAATTTATTAACTACAAGATATTTAACAATGTAGAGTTTGACCTGTGCGCGGGTATATACGATATAGAGCAAACAAGGTAAAATCATCGCCCTGAAAATCTAATTATCTGAAAAACTGAACACTATGAAACTTAACCCCGGACAAAATGAAGCGGTAAAATATGTTACTGGCCCCTGCTTAGTCTTAGCCGGCGCGGGTAGTGGTAAAACAGGGGTTATCTGTAAGAAAATTGCTTATCTTATTGAAAAATGTGATTACAAAGCTCGTAATATTGCGGCAGTAACCTTTACCAATAAAGCCGCACGAGAAATGAAAGAACGTGTGATTAAGATGATGGACAAAAGTTTAACGCGAGGTCTCACCGTTTCGACTTTTCACTCGCTGGGTCTTGATATTATTCGTAAAGAAATTAAAACCTTAGGTTATAAACCCGGTTTTACCTTATTTGACGACCAAGACACGTTGTCTTTATTAAAAGAATTAACACATGATGAGCTTGATGGTGATAAAGATTTACTGAGTAAATTACAGAGCATGATTTCCAATTGGAAAAATGACTTAATGTTACCTGACTCCGCGATAAAAATGGCTGGTGATGCAGATACCACGATGTTTGCTGAATTTTACCAGCTCTATCAAAAACATATGAAGGCCTATAACGCGCTTGATTTCGATGACTTAATTTTAATCCCTACCTTGTTATTAAAAAACTTTCCTGACGTTAAAGCACGCTGGCAGAAAAAAATTCAGTACTTATTGGTTGATGAATATCAAGATACCAATGCCAGCCAATATGAGTTAGTAAAATTAATTGCGGGTGAACGGGCCTTGTTAACGGTTGTTGGCGATGACGATCAATCTATATATTCATGGCGTGGTGCGAAACCGCAAAACCTTGTTTTACTCGGAGAAGATTTTCCGCAACTTAAGTTGATTAAGTTAGAACAAAATTATCGCTCAAGTGGTCGTATTCTTAAGTGTGCGAATACTTTAATCGCGAACAATCCTCATGTTTACGACAAAGCGTTGTTTAGTGAGTTGGCTTACGGCGTTGAACTGCGCGTTATTCAAGCGAAAAATGAAGAGCATGAAATTGAACGAGTGGTCGGTGAGTTAATTGGTCATAAGTTCTTAAACAAAAGTAAATTTAAAAATTATGCGATCTTATATCGTGGTAATCATCAATCGCGCTTATTAGAAAAAGCATTAATGCTTAACCGTATTCCTTATAAGATCAGCGGCGGGACTTCATTCTTCTCTCGCAGCGAAATTAAAGACATGATGGCATTTTTACGTGTTCTGGTGAACCCTGATGATGACAATGCATTTCTAAGAATAGTTAATGTACCACGCAGAGAGATTGGACCCACGACACTAGAAAAACTGGGTAATTACGCCAATATGCGGCAAATAAGTATGTTCGCCGCTAGTTTTGAGTTGGGGCTTGAACAGCATTTAACCGGTCGTGGTTTAGTGCATGTGCAAAGGTTTACTCGTTGGTTAGTTGAAACTGGCGATCACGCGGAGCGAGGTGATACTCCTGCCGTGCTTAGAGCGATGATCCGTGAAATAAATTATGAAGATTGGCTGTACGACACTTCGCCTAGCCCGAAAGCAGCAGAAATGCGCATGAAAAACGTTACGCAACTTTTTAGTTGGGTAACTAATATGCTTGAAGGGGATGAAGAAGAAGAGCCTATGTTATTGCCAGCCATTGTAACCCGCTTAACCTTGCGCGATATGATGGAACGTGGCGAAGATGAAGATGATGCTGACCAAGTACAATTAATGACACTACACGCTTCTAAGGGGCTAGAATTTCCTTATGTCTTCTTGATTGGCATGGAAGAAGGTTTATTGCCACACCAAACAAGTATGGACGAAGGTAACGTTGAAGAAGAGCGTCGATTGGCTTATGTGGGAATTACCCGTGCGCAACGTGAATTGATTTTTACTTATGCCAAAGAGCGCCGACAATATGGTGAAGTTTCTCGCACCGAAGCGAGTCGATTTTTACACGAATTACCGCAAGACGATTTAAGTTGGGAGCTAACAGAAACTAAAAAAAGCCAAGAGCACAAAGACAAAACCACTAAAATGGGTGTGGCGAATTTGCGTGATATGCTCAAGAATAAAAACAAATAAGTACTTTTTATGTTTTGGCTAAAGGTAGCTAAAATAGAAAAACTTCAATTAAGCCCGCCATTAATGATAATAAAATAACGCCTCTTTGCTTCAATGAGGCGTTATTTTTTATTAAAAATTTGCCATGAAAATTAAAATAATCTTACAAAGTTAAACAAATGAAATACAAAAGCTGAACAGTTAATGTTTTGTATTTTATTATAATTAATTTACACAAAGTTCGACCTCTAACTTAATAAAAGCTGATAAGTCTTTTATTGGTCAAACTTTTAATGAAAAATTAATTATATGGATATCGCAGTTGATGAGTTTAAAGAAAGTGCTGTTGAGTTGTTTTATGGGAATTTCCGTCAGTTCATGTGCATTCGTTCCTTCTTCTTCACCTGACCAGCCTTACTATTATGACTGCGATATGGTGACAAAAAAACTAACCTTAAAATCCACTCAAATGGGGGAGCTAGGAGATTGTGACGATGGCGGTATAGCGGAATGTATCATTATGACGGGTATTTTGAGTACAGCAATCTTGATTGTTTCTGGCAGTGTCGTTTTGTTAGGTAATACTTTGCATTGGTCAGAATATAAGTTGAAATGTTAGACATACAATAAGGTCATCTAAAATTAAAACAGCTCAACAGATATAATTTATTGTTGGTGGGTTTCCTATTCATTATTTTACGGGCTTGTAAAAATAACGTTGCGATTTGTGAAGGCTAATAACGCATAAATTACAACGTCCACTTCAAGTTCATTGCTGCCTTTGGTACTTCACCTATTAACGCTAACTAATGCCACTTTCGAGATATAAAGTTGAGGCAGCAGTTCTACATTTTAATGACTTCTTTGTATTATAAAGCTGACGTTTTTTAAAAAATAGCACTAGTTTAAATAATGAAATAACCAGAAATCAGAAACAAAAAAACATCAATCATTACAATTGATGTTTTATAGAATAAAAGTTTAACGAAAAATTAAGATTTTTTCTTCAATCGACGTGATGCTAAACCGATCATTCCTAATGCAAAAATAGCAAGTGTTGTAGGTTCTGGCACCGAACTAATTTCTGCGGTGATATTATAGCTATAATCACGACTTAAGCCATTATTAAAAGTAGATGCACCAAATGTTGGAGAATTACCAACACCTTGGCTTAAGTTACCTGATTGTGAGTTACCACTTCCTCCAGTAAGAAATAAAGAGTCTCCACCTATAAAAGGGATTACGCTACCAGAACTAACACCATTAGCATCTGCATCAAGAAAACCAGAAGTGATGGTCTCACCAGCAGCCAAGCTAAATTGGTTCAATGCTGCAGAAAAACCGAAACTAACATCACCTAAGCCAAAATAATCTAAACCTGAATACCGTGTGTCACCAATGGCCATAAGAGTAAAGTCGTTGGTTGTCGCATTATTAATTTTTACGACAAAAGGTGTTACCTGACCACGATAATTGCCAACAGTGAAGTTGAAATTACTAAGCGTTACAAGTTCAGTAGTACCTGAAGTATTTGTATAAGCATCATTTTCATTGATTACCATAATGGCTTGCCAACCATCTACACCGCCACCAGAAAGTGAATCACCTAGTGTGATAAGTCCAGCATGGCTGATATTAACTAAACAACCAGCAGACAGTATTAAACTTACTAAACTGGTATTTAAAAACTTAAATTTCATTTGATATTCCTTTTAATCCCTTCGCAACAATATTCGAAGGTAATTGCTAAAAGTGAAAGGTCATCACTTAACGTTATATCCTGCAAAGCAAAAAACACACCAAGTCAATATTACCTAATCATTTCAGTATGATATAAAGTATAGAGTGAATATCCATATATTAACTGTAAAATAACCAGACAGAATAAAATCATTAAATTGTTGGTTTTATAATAAAAAGAGCATTAGCTAACTTAATGCCACTTAAAGCTATAGATAAATTATTGAAAAAAATGAAGCTTAAAGCTCCCAAAACAGCCATTTCAGTAGTGTAATTAATTGTTGTGACTAACTATTTCTACATCGTCAAAAACCATCAAGAACGACACATATTCACCACCTAATAATTGACTTGTAATCTTATGCCATTACTTACACATCATCTACTATCGGATCACAAAGCGGACATACGAGAAAATAATTAATTTTATTCCGCTTAGCGCACAGAGTGATCGTTAATAATTTAAAATTGACTGGCAGCAATGGTGGAAAAACGGACTATTTTTAGTCGTCGTTAAAGGTCGTTACGTTAGCGATTATATTGTTGGTTAGCGGCCTTTATAACACTAGTAGTTAAGACCTCAAATAGGCACAAAATAATAATGCTTTGTCGTCTCAAAAAAATTATTTCGTCTCAAGCCGATAACGTCAACTTAGATTTAGTCCTCGAACGGATAACTCCTTAAGTAATTATCTCAGCTTAAGTTAATGTGAGATAACCTCATTACTGATATCTACTCAGACAGTTGAAGCAGGTATTAGTGAAATATAATGGCTGCACAAATACATAAGGTACTAAAAAGCAAAGTACCAATAATAACTTTATGATTTTTGTGTTGCTGCGTTTTTAATTCAGTGAATAAGTGCATTTGCTTTTGACGGGTTACTTGGGTCGTTTTTAAATAATCATAAAGCAGGTCTGGCATTTCAGGCAGTTTTTCATTCCAAAAAGGTAGATTCTCTTTTATCTTATTGAATACGGCTTTAACACCCATTTGCTGTTTTACCCAATTCTCTAAGAAAGGTTTAGCGGTTTGCCATAAGTCGAGTTGTGGGTATAGTTGTCGGCCTAAGCCTTCGATATAGAGTAAGGTTTTCTGTAATAAAACTAATTGTGGTTGTACTTCCATATTGAATCGTCTGGCGGTGTTAAAAAGGCTTACCAGCACTTGCCCAAAAGATATTTCTGATAAAGGTTTGTTGAATATTGGTTCGCAAACGGTGCGAATAGCAAATTCAAACTCATCAACACTGGTCTCGCTTGGTACCCAGCCAGAGTCGACATGAAGCTCGGCAACTTTCCGATAATCTCTATTGAAAAACGCGACAAAATTTTCGGCCAAGTAGCGTTTATCTTCACGGTTTAACGTACCACAAATACCACAATCTATCGCTATCCATGTTGGATCAGCAGGGTTTGTTGCATCGACAAAAACATTGCCTGGATGCATATCAGCATGAAAAAAACTGTCACGAAATACTTGAGTAAAAAACACTTCAACACCACGTTCAGCAAGTAATTTCATGTCTACGCCAAGCCCTTGAAGTGTCGCTATCTCTCCAACGCCAATACCATAAATACGTTCCATAACCATCACGTTTTCATGGCTAAAATCACTATAAACTTTGGGCACATATAATACGCTATCGCTAGCATTACCCTGGGAAAAATTGTGCTTTAATAAGGTTGCATTCGCGGCTTCACGGTTGAGATCTAGTTCGTCAACAATCGTTTTTCGGTATTCATTAACGACCTCTTTTGGGCGTAGTCGTTTACCATCAGGTAAAAATTTAGCGACAACACCCGCAAATAGCGACATGACTTTTACGTCAGCTAAAATTGTCTCAGTAATGTTGGGGCGTAAAACTTTAAGGACTACTTCAAAAGGTTGTCCGTCTTGCAGCAAGGTGGCTGTATGCACTTGGGCAATTGACGCCGAAGCAAGAGGTTTACTATTAAAATCACTAAAATGCTGATTAAATGTTTCTTCACCTATGGCTTCTAAAACAATAGCTTTGGCTAATTCACCATCAAAAGCAGGTACTTGATCTTGCAGTAATGCCAGTTCGTTGGCAAAATCTTCAGGAAGTAAGTCACGACGGGTTGACAACATCTGGCCAAACTTTACAAACACCGGACCTAAAGATTCAATCGCTAGGCGAAGTCGCAAGGCTGAAGGCTTATCTTGGTGTTTATTACGTAACCAGAATAATGTAAAGCGAATGAATTTTGCATACCAAGGTATCATATGGCTTGGGATCAGTTCATCAAGACCAAATTGAAGAAATGTTTTAATGATGCGATAAAGTCGTAAACTGCTCACAATGTTCCTTGAGAATTAAGTTGAGGGAATTATTTTTTCAGCAAGTCGCTGAATACGTTCCGCTACTGTATTTGTTTGCTTAGTTATTTCAGTAACCTGTTCACTAAAACTACCGAGTTGACTGGCTGTGACCACTAAGCGTTTTTCATGCACTAGCCATTCGCTGGCGTCTGCTTGTATCTGTTGTGTGGCAAAATTAATTTTTTTCGCCCAGCGCTTACCTAACTGCGACAACTTATAAGTAGGAATATCACCAATATGCTGAGCAATTTCGCTTTGCCAATCGATTTCTAATGATTGGGCAATATTAGCAAACTGTTGAGCAACTTTAATGTCACCTTGAACATCGAGTTTCTCTTGCTTGATTAACTCCGTAATTTGTTGCTCTTTCTTTAGTTCACGTAAGGTTTTTATACTCGTATTTATTGTACAGTCGCTACGTTCAGTTAGGCCAGTCACTAACACTTTGTTGTTATTAACAGAGAAACTTAGTGGAAAACCTAACTCAGTTAATAAAATGGTCAATGTTTTTTCTTCTAAGGTCTGCAAAACACCGGCACCCTTAACATTGATTGCGAGTGCCTGATTAAAGGCAAACTCTACGGTTGAACAAAGCGTTTGTTGAAACATTAACTGACTACTGAAGTTTGTCACGATTAAAATTTATACCCTTTGTGCAGAGCAACAACACCACCGGTAAGGTTTTTGAAACTTGTCTGTTCAAAACCCGCCGAATCCATCATTTCTTTTAATGTTTCTTGATCAGGGTGCATGCGAATAGACTCGGCTAAATATTGATAGCTATCACCATCTTTAGCCACTAATTCGCCCATTTTAGGAAGAATATTAAAAGAATAAAAGTCGTAAGCCTTACTGATTAACTGATGTTCTGGTTTTGAAAACTCTAGCACCAATAAACGACCACCGGGTTTTAATACGCGGTAAATAGACCTTAGCGCCATATCTTTGTCCGTAACGTTACGTAAACCAAAAGCTATGGTGACAATATCAAAGGTATTGTCTTCAAAGGGTAAGTATTGTGCATTGGCTTGTACGTATTCAATATTTTGTACTAAACCTTTGTCACGTAACTTATCTCGACCAACATTGAGCATAGAGCTATTAATATCAGCAAGAATAACCTTGCCTTCACGACCAACTAGCTGTGAAAATTTTGCGGTTAAATCGCCAGTACCACCTGCTAAATCTAGTACTTTGTTACCAGGACGTACGCCACTAGCATCTATGGTGAAGCGTTTCCAAAGGCGATGAATACCAAAAGACATTAGGTCATTCATCACATCATATTGCGCGGCGACAGAGTGAAATACACTGGCAACCTTTGACTCTTTCTCGTTTTTATCTACCGTTTGAAAGCCAAAATGTGTGGTGTTGTCACTTGAAGAATTTGATTCATTTTCTTGATGATTATCTTGTTGAGCGGCCATCTAACATTCACTTATCACTAAAATTACTGACAGTTTACCGTATTTTTTAGCAATTATTAACACTTGAAATCAAGTGGTGGTGTTTTTTATTAAATGGACTGTGCTGGTTAAACTTTATCCACTAATTAATATGCTGTATTATGGTTATTATTATTGTTATATACGGCGATGTTATGAAATTTTATTTAGGGGTCGTGATGACTTTATTACTGGGGTGTCAGCAAACATCAGCACCACTAACCGCTAAAAATAGCAGCGAACAAGTTATTATAAAAAAAATTGTTTGTCGTCAGTCAACGATACCACCACTTAAGAACACGCAAAAGTTAAAAGAGCGGTTAATTGCCAATGGTAAAATTGATGGCTCATTATCTAATGAAGAAATAGATCATGCAGTTAATAACTATATTCGTAAGAAAAACGCGGCTTTGAAAAACTGTGCTAAATAACAAGTTACACAAGGAAAACTCATGAAGATACCCTATCTATTAGCTTTGTTGGTCTTAATAAGTCAGCTGCCTTTACGAGCAGAAAATATTGATGATATAAAACGTTTTTCAAAAAGTGCACCAGCAGATGCTGGTGTTATTAACAAAGAGCGTATTCTCTATTGGTTAGAAAAAAGAGGCGAATTGTCAATAAACGCCACTGACCAACAAAAAAAACAAGCACTGTCTAACTATCTGATAAAAAAATCATTTCAACCTAAAGTTTTGCCTCAGGCCTTATCAAAAAAAGTGGTAGCCGCTGAACGTTTTAGTAGTGGAGAACGCCGTAAAAAGATGGGCTTCAATAGTCAGTTGAAAAAAACGCAAATAGCCCATTATTTATTACAAGAAACGGCAGATGCTGACGTTGAAACCACGGTTAATGTTTTAGCGATACTGATCGATTTTAATGATTTAAAGCATAACGATAATGGTTTATCAGCGAATGATACCGATATGTTTTATGCGAATTATTCGCCTGCCCATTATAATGAGCTTTTATTTTCTGCGAGTGGATTTGATGGTCCATCAGGACAAAATATTGAATCGGCTTATCAATATTATCAACATGAGTCTGGTCAGAAATTCTTTTTTACCGGCCAAGTTAAGGGGTGGGTGACTGCAGAAAATAATGCCAGTTATTATGGTAGCAACGACGAAGAAACCGAAAATGATCAAAATGTTAAGGCGCTTGTTGTTGAAGCAGTTACACAACTTGTTGCTAATGGCTTAGATTTATCCCCTTACGACAAAACTGATTTATTTGATTTTGACGGAGACGGAAATGTTAATGAACCTGACGGTATTATTGATCATATTATGCTTTTCCATGCGAGTATCGGTGAGGAAGCGGGTGGTGGTAATTTAGCCGAAGATGCTATTTGGTCACATCGAAGTTTTGTGCTCAATGATACGGGTGATCAACCAGCTACTATTCCCGGTTCTGAGATAAAAGCGTTTGGTTATACTATTAATCCGATTGATGCGGCTCCCGGCGTTGTTGTCCATGAATTTGGTCATGATTTAGGTTTACTTGACGAATATGATATCGATAGTAGTGATATTGGGGCGCCTGTTTCAGAGTGGTCAGTTATGGCTTCTGGTACTTGGCTCGGTTCTCCAGCAGGAACTCGCCCGTCTGCTTTTAGTCCTCTGGCCCGTGATTATCTACAGGAGCGTTATCAAGGCAACTGGATAACTCAACGGCAAGTTGATTTTGCGACATTAAACAATGAGAGTATCTCCTTGGTTAGTACCGTTGATCATACTGCGGTTAACCAGATTAAGGTGAACTTACCGCCATCTGTATTAGATTTTCCAGCAGCCTACGCGGGAGAATATCAATTTTATTCTAATAAGGGTGATATGTTGGAAAACAGTATGTCGTTCTCTGTCGACTTGCCAGCAGGTACCCCGACATTGTCGATGAAGGCACGCTGGGAAATAGAACAAGACTATGATTACCTGCAGGTATTAGTAAACGACACCGTAATTAAGGGAAATCACAGCAAAAATAGCAATCCGTATTACCCAAGCATAGGTGAATATATCAGCGGAAATTCAGCCGATATTGCCAATGCAGAAGGTGATTTAAAATGGACTGATTTAACCTTTGATCTTGCTAGTTTTGCTGGACAAAGTGTTGTCATTAAAATTAATTATGTTACCGATCAAGCGGAAGGTGGTTATGGCTTTGTCGCAGATGAAATAAAAGTATTCAATGGTGCGAGTGAGATCTTTGCTGTCGATGGCGAAGAAGAAAATCAAGCTACACTTTCAGGGTTTAGCCGTTTAGCTGATAAAATTGCCGGTTTGCCCCATTACTATTATGTTCAATTACGCAGTCATACCAGTGTTGATAGTCGCTTAAAAAATATCGGCTATGATGCGGGCGTTTTGCTTTGGTATCGTAATGAAAATATTGCTGATAATAAGGTAGACGAGCATGCTGGCCAGTTATTTATTGGTGTGGTTGATGCGGATCAAAACTTAGTAAAGGCGTCTAATGGCAGTAACAGAAATTCGGCATATCAGATACACGACGCTGCATTTAGTTTATACGACCAACAACCTTTTAACGGTGATGTGCATAATGTTGCAAAGAGTTTTTTTAGCGATTCCAATGATTACTCTTCGCCAAGTCAACCTGAGTCTGGTGTTATACTACCCAAACTCGACTTTAGCATGAAGGTCGACTTGCAGAGCTCTGATAGTACTTCGGCAACCGTAACACTTTCAAGCTCTTCGGAAGCGTCTGATTTAAGCGTTTCATTTTCTCATTCAGCTAATGATTTAGTGGTGACCTTTACTTCAAGTCCAGTCGGGGGCGATTCACAATATAGTTATGCTTGGAATTTTGATGATAATAGTACCAGTAACATACAAAACCCTAGTCACACTTTTACTCAGGCTGGTACCTATAGTGTTGAATTAACGGTAATGGATAGCACAGGCCTTAGCGTTAAAACGACCAAGAGCATTACAGTTAGTAAAGCACCTGCTGTTGTTGTTACCGCACCAGCAAAAGTGAAAACCTCAGGTGGAGGAGCAATAAGCTTTGGTTTATTGTTGAGCTTGTGTTTATTGAGAATAATAAGAAAGTAATTTAGGCTTTTCGTTTTTGCTTAGTTGTTTTATTTCTATATAAAGCAGCTTAAGCATTGGTAAAGTATTCGCGATCGCCCATCCAACGCTGAATAATCGCTTGGGCATTTTGTGGGTGTTTTTTCCAAATAAGATAAGCATGTTGCTGTACTTCTGGAATTAAATGCGCATCTCTGAGCAAGTCTGCTATTTTTAGATCGGCGAGACCCGTTTGCTTGGTACCTAAAAATTCACCTGGACCTCGTATTTCTAAGTCTTTTTGTGCGATAACAAAGCCGTCATTACTTTCACGTAATACCGCTAAGCGTTTGGTTGCGGTTTTAGAGAGTGGGCTTTTATACATTAAGACACAATGTGAAGCGACTGTACCTCTTCCTACACGACCACGTAGCTGATGGAGTTGCGCCAAGCCTAACCGTTCAGGGTTTTCAATGACCATTAAGCTCGAATTGGGCACATCAACACCGACCTCAATAACGGTTGTCGCCACCAATAAGTCTAGTTCGCCTTTTTTAAACGTTTCCATTACTGACTGTTTTTCAGCGGCTTTCATTCTTCCGTGTATCAAACCAATTTTTAATTCTGTTAGCTGCTCTTGTAAATACACCGCCGTATCTTCTGCTGCTTGGCATTGTAATACTTCAGACTCTTCAATTAATGTACACACCCAATAAGCTTGTCGATTGTCTTCTACGCAGCCTTTTCGAATGCGTTCAACTACATCTTCACGGCGTGTGTCAGGTAAGGCGATGGTATTTATCGGGGTTCTTCCTGGGGGAAGTTCATCAATAATAGAGGTGTCTAAATCGGCATAGGCAGTCATGGCTAAAGTGCGAGGGATCGGAGTTGCTGTCATAATCAATTGATGCGGATAATTACCCTCAAAAGCGCCTTTCTCGCGCAGTGATAAACGCTGATGTACACCAAAGCGATGTTGTTCATCAATAATAATCAGTGTTAAATTATGAAAGATAACTTTATCTTGAAATAAAGCATGGGTACCGACAATCATCTGCATACTACCATTTTCGATATGCTCTAGTGCGCTACGTCTTGCTTTTGCCTTCGTTTTTCCAGCTAGCCAGCCGACGCTGATATCAAGCGGTTCAAACCAGTTTTTAAAATTAAGGGCATGTTGTTCTGCTAATATTTCTGTTGGCGCCATTAAGGCAACCTGAAAGCCTTTACTGATAGCAGTGAGTGCCGCAAGTGCCGCAACTAAGGTTTTTCCTGAACCCACATCACCTTGTACTAAGCGCATCATTGGCTGAGTTTTCATCAGGTCCTGACGAATTTCTTGTACCACTCTTACTTGAGCATTGGTGGGTGAAAAAGGTAATGAGGCTAAAAACTTATCACTGAGTACTTTATCATCGATTAAAGATATTGAACGATGAGCATCACTAGACTGGCGTAATTTCAGCATACTTAAATTATGCGCCAATAATTCTTCTTTTATTAATCGTAACTGTGCTGGATGCTTACCCTCTTCCAACTGTATTACTGAAGTTTCAGGGGGCGGACGATGAATAAGCGCCAAAGCTTGCGCGAGAGAATAATTTTGCAAATTAAACTCCTCAGGTAATAACTCTTCAACTTGGCCTCGTTCTAATCTAATTAACGCTTGCTCGGTTAAGTTA
This sequence comes from Colwellia sp. BRX10-1, assembly GCF_014077545.1. Lineage (NCBI taxonomy): Bacteria > Pseudomonadati > Pseudomonadota > Gammaproteobacteria > Alteromonadales > Colwelliaceae > Colwellia > Colwellia sp. BRX10-1. The sequence continues at coordinate 258,393 of NZ_JACGWC010000002.1, read as the reverse complement.
CGTAAAGTTATTTGTCGTAAGCCTTCAGTCGTTGGGTAAACAGGGGTTAGTGTTTCTTCTACCTCGGTTAAAGCTTGGTCTTCATCAAGGGATTTATACTCAGGATGAATTATTTCAAAACCACGAGCGCCACGTTTAATTTCACCATAACAGCGAATGTTCAGCCCCAATGCTAAGCTATTTTTTTGTGCAGCGCTAAAGCGAAAAAAACGTAAGTTTACGGTTCCTGAAGCATCTTGAACGGTAACCAGTAACATACGTCCCTTGCCATTAATGATTTGGCTACCGGTGATTTCACCAATAATATTAGTGAAAACGCCAGGGAAACAGTCTCGTATTGCGGTAACACGAGTCCGGTCTTCATAACGATTGGGTAAATGAAAAAGTAAATCTTGTAGTGAGCGCAAGCCAACTTTTTCAAGTTTTTCTGCCATGCTTGGACCAACACCTTTTAAGCTGGTGATGGCTATTTGTGCGAGTTTGGCTAGCCCTTTTGACACTAAGTTATTGTCCTTTTATCATATAGTCAAATCACCTAAACGGCATATTTAAGGGCTTAGCTATAAAATTTCAGCAATGCTGTCGATTAATTATCTAATGCTTTCCAAGCTGCTTGAGTCATTTGCATCTGTTCCCACCATGATTCAGAGGCAATGATTTGTCCCTCTTCATCAATCACAGGATAAGGTAAGCCCTTACGTTTGCATGCCTCGGCAAAAATAGGATGACCACCTTCAAATAAGAAACGCTGACGGCGATTATCATCAATTCGAGCAGTGTCATACATTCCAGCTAATTGACGCTGACGTTGCGCTTCATACAAAACCACAGAAGAGGCGACAGAAACGTTTAACGATTGCACCATGCCAACCATAGGAATAACAATATCTTGATCGGCCATTGCAAGTGCAATATCTGAAGCACCAAACTTTTCTTGGCCTAAAATAATAGCCGTTGGTTTGGTGTAATCGATCTCACGAAAATCTACAGCGCTATCAGAAAGGTTGGTCACTAAAATTTGCATGCCTTGCTTTTTTAATTCATCAATAGCATCTTTAGTTGTCGTGTAGTTGTGCACATCAATCCAGTTTTGACTACCCGCAGCACTGCCGCCACGTACTTCCATTTCATCACTTTTCCAGATGGCATGTACATCACTAACGCCAACAGCATCGGCGGTGCGAACAACCGCGGCAAGGTTATGTGACTTATGAACACCTTCCATACAAACAGTTAAATCTGGTTGGCGTTTATCGAGCATCGCGTTTATTCTTTTTAATCTTTCAGGAGTCATTACACTTCACATCTACACTTTATGGTTCATCATCTAAAAATCGCTAAACAAATTTTTTATACGAGATTGTTTACATATTTTCGACGATTTGCTCTTAAATTTAACGGTTAGGTACAACCATTAAATTCAAGGAGGGAAAATATACTTTACAGTTAACAGCGAAAATTAGCCGACGTTAGGTAATTCCATCACGCCATCTATTTCAATTAATACGTCTTTGGGTAAACGAGAAACTTGTACCGCAGCGCGTGCTGGGTAGGGTTGTTGAAAATATTGACTCATTACTTCGTTTACTGTTGCGAAGTTGGCGAGATCCATCATGAAAATGTTTACCTTCACCATATCGTTAATATTACCGCCTGCGGCTTCACATACCGCAACTAAGTTCTTAAATACCTGATTAGTTTGCTCGGTAAAGTCTTCAGAAACAACAGTCATCGTCTCTGGAATAAGAGGGATCTGACCTGAAAGGTAAACGGTATTATTAACTTTTACCGCTTGGCTGTATGTGCCGATTGCACTGGGTGCGTTATCTGTACTGATAATTGTTTTCATAGTAATTCCTACATGGTAATTTTGTTAAAGACGATTGACTACTTATTGCGCACAACACGCTGAACATCAATCATCACTTTTATTTTTCGAATAATATCGGCTAAATGAACGCGGTCACGACAGGTTATCTCCATGTCAATCGCATATAGTCCCGAGTCTTTTTCACCAGAATTTAGCGCATGAACATTGGATTCACACTTAGCAATAACATTGGTCAATGCGGCGAGTGCACCTTGATGATTCATTATTTCAATACGTAATTTTGCAATGAAGTCTCGGTTAATATCACTGTCCCATTTCACTGGAAATAAGCTACCTTGTTCATGGTTTTTAATGTTACGACAACCTTGTTGATGCACCATTAAACCTTTACCAGGACTCAAGTAAGCTAATATAGCGTCTCCGGGAATAGGACGGCAACATTTTCCGTAACTGACCAACATACCTTCGCTGCCTTTGATTGGCATTTTGGTTTTACTGTTTGGATCGGCGAAGCCACTTTCTGCACTATCTATAGTAAATTCATCGGTTAATCGTCTAGCAATACCTATGCTTAACGCATTACCTAAGCCAATATTGACGAGTAGGCCATCAAGACTGGTATTACCGGTCTCCTTAACAACCTGATCAATTTTTGCTTGGTCAATGTCTTCGATATGGACTTTACCTAAGGCATGACTTAATAAACGTCGTCCTAAACCATAAGATTCTGTTTGCTCTTGTGAACGTAAATAAGTACGAATTTGTAAGCGTGCTTTAGCAGTAACAACAAAGTTTAACCAAGTGGCATTCGGTCGAGCGGCAGAAGAAGTTATAACTTCAATGGTTTGCCCTGAATCAATAGCTCGACTTAGTGGATAAGGTTTACGATCGACCTTAACCCCGACACATGAATTACCAACATCAGTGTGAACAGCATAAGCAAAATCGACAGCAGTTGCGCCCATCGGCAATTCAATAATACGTCCGTCTGGGGTAAAGACATAAATTTCTTCAGGAAATAAGTCTGACTTTACGTTCTCAATAAATTCAAATGAACTACCAGCACTTTGTTGTAATTCTAATAAACTTTGCATCCAACGACGAGCTTTCATTTGAGCTGTGGTGCCACTCTTGTCGCCGTCTTGTTTGTACAACCAGTGAGCGGCTACCCCTTTGTCTGCCATTTGATCCATATCTTGTGTACGAATTTGAATTTCAACAGGGATGCCATGTGGACCAATCAGTGAAGTATGCAGCGATTGATAACCATTTGTTTTGGGAATAGCGATATAATCTTTAAAGCGGCTTTCAATTGGTTTGAATAAGTTATGCACAGCGCCAAGTGTTCGGTAACAATTATCGATCTTATTCTCTACGATGACACGAAAAGCGTAAATGTCCATGACTTCATTGAACATTAATTCTTTATTGAGCATTTTACGATAGATAGAATAAAGGTGCTTTTCTCGGCCAATAACTTGCGCTTCAATCCCACTTTCTTTAAGACGAGCCGCAATTTCTTCTTGAATGTTATTAATAATTTCTTTGCGATTACCACGGGCTTTTTTTACCGCTGACTTTAACGCACGTGCGCGCATCGGGTAAAGGGCTTCAAAACCTAAAACTTCTAATTCACTTTTAATATCGTGAATACCCAAACGGTTAGCAATGGGGGCGTAAATTTCTAATGTTTCACGGGCAATACGTCGACGTTTATCTGGACGTAAAGATTCGAGCGTGCGCATGTTGTGTGTGCGGTCGGCAAGTTTAATCAGAATTACGCGTATGTCTTGCACCATGGCAAGTATCATTTTACGGAAGTTTTCCGCTTGCATCTCTTCTTTGTTATCAAACTTTAATTTATCAAGCTTACTGACACCTTCAACTAATTCAGCAACGGTATAGCCAAATAATTCGGCTAATTCGTCTTTAGTTACCGGAGTATCCTCAATAACATCATGGAGCAATGCCGCCATTAAGGTTTCATGGTCAAGGTGCATTTTTGCTAGGTTTAAAGCAACGGCTACCGGGTGAGTAATATAAGGCTCACCGCTTGAACGCATTTGTCCTTCATGCGCTTCACGCGCAACAAGGTAAGCTTGCTTTAATAAGTCAATTTGTACTTTAGAAAGATAGCTTGAAACAAGTTCTTTTAATGGTTCAAAAAGGTACACGCATTGAATCCTTGATGATTAAGCTGAACGGTCTTATTACCGCCAGTCAAAGCTTTGAGTCAGCATAACACAATACGTTATTCGTTAAATACTGACAATAAAAAACGCGTATCATTAACAATGATTACGCGTTTAGTTTATATCTCGTCGCTATAAGGCGACAAAAGATTTTATAGCTGTGGCTGAGCGCCACCAACAATGGCTGCAACAGCAGCAAGTTCTGCAGAGTCTTGCTGAACTTGTTCATGACGGTCGCTATTGTTCATTACTTCAGTAGTGATTAAACCGGCTTCAATTTCACGTAAAGCTATAACGGTAGGCTTGTCATTTTCAGGGTCAACTAAAGGATCTTTACCACCTGTGGCAATTTGACGAGCACGACGTGATGCGATTAACACCAAGTCAAAACGATTGCCTACTTTTTCTACAGCACCTTCAACAGTTACGCGAGCCATTTGGTCACTCCAACTTAAAATTTATAAAATAGTGCCGTAGTTTACTGAGCTACAGGCGATTAAGCAAGGTATATACCTATACTAGGTGAAAATACAGTAGAAATATTAGTCTTTTAATAATTCATCGAACATCAACTGATGCGTTATCGCTTGTTGCTGACATTTTAGGCGTTGGTTATTAACGATGGTGGTTAAGTCGCTCAGCGCCTGAGTAAAGTCGTTATTAACAATAATGTAGTCAAACTCAGTGTAGTGCGAGCATTCTGCTTTTGCTTGTGCCATACGAGATTTAATGGTGGCATCGCTATCTTGTCCGCGCTTTTTCAAACGGTCTTCAAGTTCTGCTTTTGAAGGCGGACTAATAAAAATTGTGGTGACACTGGGTTGTTTTATCCGTACTTGCTTGGCGCCTTGCCAGTCGATATCAAGAAAAACATCAATACCTTGTGCAAGTTGTTTATCTATCGCAGATGCTGAGGTGCCATAATAGTTACCAAAAACTTCAGCATACTCATAAAACTCATTTTGTTTAATCTGCTTTTGAAATTGCTCAACATTAATAAAATGGTAATGTTCAGCGTTATTTTCACCCGGACGAGGTGCTCGTGTGGTGTGAGAAACTGACACTTGCATCGGTCTTGCCGACTCTTGAGATAATAAGGCTTTAATTAAACTAGATTTTCCTGCACCGCTAGGTGCGGAAAGAATAAATAAATTACCGGGAGTTGTCACAATATTACCTTATAAAAGAGGTGAAAAATAAATAATGTTTATTATAACGAATTGATGGGGTATTTCATCTCTAAACTTGCTTACCGATAGCAAGAGCAGCATTGTTAATAAAAAAGCCAGCTTTTTAGCTGGCTTTATATTTTCATTAACAGGTCAGTTGATTAAACCAAAAGGTTTAACTTTCCCAGTTTAAGATAACTTTACCAGAAAGGCCTGAACGCATGGTATCAAAGCCTTTTTGAAAATCATCAATATCAAAATGATGAGTAATAATCGGTGATAAGTCTAAACCTGACTGAATTAAGCTCGCCATTTTGTACCAAGTCTCAAACATTTCACGACCGTAAATACCTTTAATTGTTAAGCCTTTAAAAATAACTTGGCTCCAATCAATGGCCATATCTTGACCAGGAATACCGAGCATAGCGATTTTGCCGCCGTTATTCATGTTTTCTAACATAGCTTTAAAGGCCATAGGTACGCCCGACATTTCCATGCCAACGTCAAAGCCTTCAGTCATCCCTAGTTCGGTCATCACATCAGTTAAACTTTCTTTACTGACATTAACCGCTCGAGTGGCGCCCATTTTTCGGGCCAAATCTAAGCGATATTCATTAATGTCAGTAATAACAACATGGCGCGCACCGACATGTTTAGCGACGGCTGCTGCCATAATGCCAATAGGACCTGCGCCAGTAATAAGTACATCTTCACCGACCAAGTCAAAAGACAAAGCCGTATGAACAGCATTGCCAAAAGGGTCGAATATCGCAGCTAAATCGTCAGATATTTCATCGGGTAATTTAAACGCATTATAAGCAGGGATCACTAAATATTCAGCAAATGAGCCTTCTCGGTTAACACCGACACCGACAGTATTTCGGCATAAATGTGTACGACCACCGCGACAATTTCGGCAATGACCACAGGTAATATGTCCTTCGCCAGACACCCGGTCACCTAAAGCAAAGCCTTTGACTTCTTGACCAATACCGACCACTTCGCCCGCATACTCATGCCCGACTACCATAGGAACGGGAATGGTTTTTTGTGCCCATTCGTCCCAGTTGTAAATATGAATGTCGGTGCCACAAATAGCGGTTTTTTTAATTTTAATTAATAAATCATTATGACCAAGTTGTGGTTTTTCACTCTCAGTCATCCAAATGCCGGGTTCGGCTTTTAACTTTGCTAATGCTTTCATGGTATTTCCTTTAATCCTAACCTTAACCAATAATGTTCATTGCTTTGCCAATACGAATAAAGGCAGAAATGGCTTTATCAAGTTGCTCTTGGGTATGAGCGGCTGAGATTTGAGTTCGAATACGTGCTTGCCCTTTAGGGACTACTGGGAATGAAAAGCCAATCACGTAGATACCTTCCGCTAATAAGCGGCTCGCCATTTCACTGGCTACTTTTGCGTCGCCTAACATCACTGGGATAATCGCGTGGTCAGCGCCCGCACAGGTAAAACCAGCAGCTTCCATATTTGTGCGAAAGTAACGAGCATTGTCTTTTAATGTTTTACGTAATTTGCCACCCTCGGCTAATAAATCAATCACGGTAATTGAGGCATTAACAATAGCGGGTGCTAACGAATTAGAAAATAAGTAAGGACGTGAACGTTGACGTAACCATTCAATCGTTTCTTTTTTACCTGAGGTGTAACCACCTGAAGCGCCACCCATAGCTTTACCTAGTGTGCCTGTTATAATATCAACACGGCCCATTACATCACAATATTCGTGGCTACCTCGGCCTTCTTCACCGACAAATCCGACAGCGTGCGAGTCATCAACCATCACTAAAGCATTATATTTATCAGCTAAATCACACACTGCTTTTAAGTTAGCGATAACGCCGTCCATCGAAAATACGCCATCGGTAGCAATTAATTTAAAACGTGCACCAGCGGCATCAGCTGCAATGAGTTGTTGCTCTAAATCGCTGGCGTCATTGTTAGCGTAACGGTAACGTTTTGCTTTACATAAACGCACACCATCAATAATTGAAGCATGGTTTAATGAGTCACTGATAATCGCATCTTCGGCGCCCAATAAGGTTTCAAATAATCCGGCATTAGCATCAAAACATGAAGAATAAAGGATAGTATCTTCCATGCCTAAAAATTGACTTAATTTTGCTTCTAGTGTTTTGTGAATATCTTGGGTACCACAAATAAATCGTACCGATGCCATACCAAAACCATGCTCGTCTAAGCCTGCTTTTGCTGCGGCGATAAGCTCAGGATGATTGGCCAAACCTAAGTAATTGTTAGCACAAAAGTTGACTACCGCTTCACCACTAGCTACGGCAATGTTTGGTTGTTGTGCTGTGGTAATAACACGTTCGGCTTTATATAAACCGTCTTCTTTAACTTGCTCAATTTGATCATTTAAATGCGCATAAAAACTTGCGTTGTTTGAAGAGTCGTTCACAACAATTCCTTATTAATAGGTTTGGATAATAATAGTATTATTATCCTAGACGAAGATTGAAAAAAGTGACACTAGTTAATTTTATGGTTATTTGATTAGTTAAATTGACATGTGACACTATCAAAATGACTATTGTTAGTGTCTAATTGGTTTTATTAACGGTTGACGGGTATAAATGATGATTACAGAAAAAGATGAAGAGCTACTCGCTATTTTACGATGCAACGCCCGAGCAAGTGTTTCTGACATTGCTAGAGCGACTGGCGTATCTCGCACAGCGATACAAAATCGTCTAACTAAGTTAGAAAATAGTGGTGTGATAAAAGCCTACAGTATTGTTTTAGGTAGTGAATATAGTAATCAGTTGATTTCGGCAAATGTATCACTAAAAGTAAATCCTAATCTTAGGCGAAATATTTGTATCGCGTTAAGAAAAATACACAATATTAGTCATATCTACTCTATTAGCGGTCAATATGATTTGTTAGCGACCATTCAGGCACAAACATTAAAAAAGTTAAATGAAATTCTTAATATGGTTTGTTCGTTAGAAGGGGTCGAACGGACAAACTCTTCTATTATCCTAGATACTGTGTTTGAAAAATAAAGCGTATTTACTGATCAGTTCAAAGTGGTGTTTAGCCATGAAGTCAGGTTGATTGCTAGGTACTTATTGCGGCGTAATAAGTTATGCCCTTGGTCAACGCCTTGAAAAATTTGGCTGGTAGAGTGACGGTCGCCATTCCATGAAAATAGCTCTTGGGCGGTTAAAAAACTATCGGCATGATGCGCTGAACTGACGAAATAAGCAGGAATATCAATTAAGTTTTTATAATGCTCTTTTTCCATATGATCCATAATAGGCGAAAGTATAACAAAGCTATTAATGCGAATTTTTTCTGCTAAGCGTACCGCTTCATTGACTGAGCAACCGCTGGCAACCAGTGAGATAGGTTGTTGCTCGCCAATTTTACTGCGCAAATAATTATAAGCCGCCAGAACATCTTTTTCCCAATACGAGGTCAGCATGGCAACTTCAGCTTGGTAGCTAACAATATCTTTTACTTGGTATTTTATCGTTTGGTGAGAAAAATCTTCAGATTCGCTTGCGCCATAGCCTCTAAAGTCAATGGCTAGTGCATTAATACCTTGCTCGGCTAGTAATTCACCCAGTACATTATAGCTTTCGCTACTGTGGGAGCAGTCATGGAGTAATAATACGCCGCCACCAAGCGCGTCTCCGAGATAATAATTAGCCGATAAGACAAAATCGTCGTCAGCGAGAAACGTTATTTTTTGCGGCGTATCTTTTTTATTTACTTGGCTAACATCTACTTGATTATATGTTGGTTCTTCATATTCTTGTGCGGATAATAAAGGCGCTAGTAGTATAAAGCTGACCATGGCGAACCCATGGTTGAATATGTTCTTGATGAAATGAAATTTGCTCATTTGCCTGCACTACTATTTTAGTTCCTTTAATATCACGACGATAACAAACTCCATCGGCTTTGGGTATTTTTATTGTTTGCTTAAGTCGCTATACTGCGTTTATCAACAACTAAAGAGTTTTTTCTGTGCGTTATCAATTATCTTTAATGTTATATCGACTTGTTTTTCTTTGCTTACTCCCGATCGTTTGGTTGTTACTTCAGTTTCGCTCAGTAAAACAAAAAGCTTATCGACAACGAATCAGCGAACGTTTGGGTTTTTTACCTCGAGAATTTAAAGCGGGTGGCATTATCGTTCATGCGGCGAGTGTCGGTGAAGTTATTGCTCTAAAGAGTTTTATCAGCCAGCTGCTAGAAACAAAACCTCATCGTGTTGTCACTGTCACTACTTTTACTCCAACGGGTTCAGAGCAAGTTAAAAAATTGTTTGGGGAACGTGTTCAACATTGTTATTTACCCCTAGACAGTACCTTTTGTGTGGCAGCATTTTTAAATAAATTGAAACCACAGGCGATGGTTTTTATGGAAACTGAGTTGTGGCCAAACTTAATCGCGCAAAGTGCAGATCAAGGAATAAAATTGTTATTGATTAATGGCCGCTTATCACAAAAATCAATGAACAATTATCGCAAGCTAGCTTGGTTAATCACACCGACAATTAACCGTTTTGATAAAGTGTTATGTCAAAGCCAAGTGAACTATGAGCACTTTTTAGCCTTAGGTGCCGATGCTGCTCGCTGCAAGGTTTCTGGAAATGTGAAGTTTGACATCAGTGTTAATCAAACAATAAAAGATAAGCAGCAAGAGCTGGCTGAATTTGTGGTCACCGAACGATTAATCTGGGTTGTTGCTAGTACTCATAAAGGGGATGAAAGTCTTGCGTTAAATGCGTTTGCTGAATTACTAAAAAGCTTGCCACAATTACTACTCATTATTGTACCGCGCCATCCAGAGCGCTTTAATGATGTCGCATCATTATGTTTAGCGCAAGGTTATAATATTGCCCGTCGCAGCACTCAAGAAAAAGTAACTCGTGATAAACAAGTTTGGTTACTCGATAGTTTAGGGGAGCTCTTACCGACGTGTGCTTTAGCTAGCGTTGTAACTATGGGGGGCAGTTTTTCGGATATCGGTGGGCATAATCCCCTTGAACCTGCGCTATTTAAAAAACCGATTGTCGTTGGCCCTAATATGAGTAATTTTGTTGAGGTTATGCAGCAACTCGTTGCTGAAAAAGGCATTATTGAGCTCACTGACCAAGACAGTGCGAAGATGACTGATGAGCTAAGTAAAATCATTGCTGATATTTTGTTATCAGAAAAAACGCAGCAAACATTGGGAGAAAATGCTTACCGCGTGGTAACACAAAACCAAGGAGCTAGTGCCCGAAGTGTAAAACAATTATTGACGTTACTTTAGTTTAATTAAGTTGTGCTTCAAATGTTAAAAAGACACTGCCCATTTGCTGGTCCGCCAAAGGAGAGTTTGGTGTGTCTTCTTTGTGCTCAGCAACTAATAAATATCGACCTGCAGCGTTCGGTGTGAAGGTGATTTCACCTTTTTCATTTGAGAGCAAAGTTAATGTTTGCGGGTTATTGCGGTAACGTGCGCCGTCGGCGGTAATTTCTACGGCAACATCTTTTTGTGCCTTACCATTAAATAAAAATTTGAAAGTCACCTTTTCATTTTCAGCAATATCTGATGGATGAGTAACCGGTAGCAATTCTAATAATTTACCTTCGGTTTTAAAGTTATCACTCGGTGCATTTAAAGTGACATAACTCTCTATTCTTGCATAACGATAAGTGGTTTTGATCGCAGTAGCTTCGGTTGGTAATTTGCCGGCTAGTTCTGTCTTATTAGCTGATAGTCTTTTATGGTCGCCGTCGATAGTATAAGAGGTGATAAAGCTAGCCTCACTGTTATTGGTGATTTTATAGGTCCCAGGATCTTTTAAGAAGTAATCAATGACACTTTTTCTATGGCCTTTATAGCTTGACGACGCTCTTGATGGCTTGCCATTAGGGGTAATAATTCTCACTAAATCTGCCCCCATAGCTTTATCAACATTAAAGGTTTCATTTGATGCAGTTATATCAACCATGATCCATTCGCCTTGTTCAGCAGACAAATTAAAGTGGCTTGGTAAAACCCAGCGAGAATGAGCGAAAGCTTGTGTACTAATGGCACAGGTTAAGGTGAACGCGATTATTTTTTTTAAAGTCATTTTATATTCCAAGTCTAGTGTTTACGTTTTTGAGTTAAGGGGATGAATACGTTTATTTCGGTAGCACAGTGAATTGTATTTCATCAGTTTCATGGCTTGCCGCTAAAGTAAATGTTGATTTTATGTTATTTAATACAAATGGTTGGCGCAAAATGGCTCGTCCACCGTTTTCTCTGACTACTTCAATAAATAAAGTATATTGTCCTTTTATTAGTGACTTTTTCTGATCATCTTCGGCCAAGAAAGTCAGAGGATATTTGCCTGCTGCGCGAGTCGCAGAAGTTATACCATCAACAAAGTCAGCATCTTTTTTACCGACCTTACGCCACCATCGTCGAATGTCCTTTAACCATTTCGTTTTTTCTCGCCAAAGTAATAAGGTACGTACTGGTTTTCCTTGTGAGTTTTCAATCCAGCTCGCAACATAGGGCGGATGATACTCGCCGAGTTGCTGCTTTAAAGTCAGTTCAAGCTCTAATTGTGCTGGCGCTGAGTTGCTCGGATTGGCAACGGCATTAAAATTTATCAAGCTTAATAAAATAAGTGATAACCCGATTTTGTTTATCTTCATATAAGTTCCTTTTGTGCTCACTCAAGTAGAGAGCGTTGTTCATGCTAATTGATTTAAATCCACCAGATAGCGGTAGAAATCATGGCGACAGTCACGGTTAAACTTACCGTTAAGGTACGATTAAATCGTCTTTGTGGCATGGCTAAAATAAAGCCACTTAGGGCAAATAGGATGCAAAGTAAACTGGTTATATCAATAATCCACCCCCAAAAAACACTGGTATTTCTTCCCTTATGTAAATCGTTCATTAGCGCCCACCAACCGTAGTCAGTTTCTTCAAAAAACAACTCTCCACTGACTAAATCGAGTGTAATAGCGGTATTTTTTCCTGCTCGTTTTATACTGAAAAACAACTCGTCTTGGCTACTTTCGAGGATCGTGTTGTTTAACGATACCGACAATTTTTGCTCAATAGCTGTCGAAACATTAACAATTTGTAGTGGTGTTAACGGCGGATTTTTAATCATAGACAAATCAATCATTAATGCTCTTTCTACAACGTCAGCTTTGCTGTCACGAAACCATTCAGGATGATTGAGGGTAATGCCGGTTACTGAAAAAAAGAGCAGTAAGCTCAACAATGCCATCGACACATAGACATGAATCAGACGAGAAAAACTTAAGGTACTTTTATTTATTTGCATAGCAGGTGTCAGGGTCTTTAATTTATTAATGAGCAACAAATAACTATTTGTTACCCATTATTTTTAGTCAATTTAGAATGATATCTGTGCGGCTAATCGGTAGCTAATTCCGTCGCCTGCGGTAACGCTAGATATACCACCACCAGCAAGGTAATCAGTATCGAGCAAGTTTTGTATGTTGAAGCGGAAATCAACACCTTGGCCATTTATTGTGGTCTTATAGGTTGCTCCAACATCGATACGGGTATAAGCATCTTTGGATATAGTGTTATCGCTATCGGCAAAACGTTCACCTTGATAAAATGCACCCGCATTAAGCGCAAGTTGGTCCGTTAATTCATAACGAGACCAAATTGATGCTGACCACTCTGGAGCATCAACAGGGGTTTTTCCTTGATAATTTTCATCTTTGTCGTATTTTGCGGCTAAGTTCATTAACGATGCCATAACAAAGAGCTTATCGTTTATTGCGCCTTGTGCAGCAACTTCGAAACCTTTGTGACGCTGCTCACCTGCCTGTTCAGTTTGCGTATCAAAATTAGGATCGCCGTTGATTGTTTCAGTGATTAACTTGCCTGTTTTGGTAATATCAAAAATAGCGGTCGTTACTAATAAACGTTCATCAAATAATTGCCACTTAGATCCGATTTCAAGTTGTTTAGATGTCATGGCCTCGAGCTTCATGCCGTGATTAATATCTCGATCGTTTTCGAGTGTTTCGCTGCTCTGGGGTTCAAACCCTTCTGAATAACTCGCGTAGAAAGTGGTTTGGGCATCAGGATGAAATAAAAGCCCAGCTTTAGGCAAGAACGACTCATTGTTCGCGCCTTCTTTACTTTGCTTGTCGTAACGTCCTCCGACCGATATTTGCCATTGATCATTTAAGGTGATTAAGTCTTGTAAATAAATGCCATAGTAATCATAGGCACTGGTGTAAAGTGAATCGTCAGTTGTGTAGCTGATATCAGGTCGTGCTGGCTCTTCTTGGTCGCTAGAGTAGTTAATTGACTCGCCATTTACTTTACGTTGTCCGTAGTAATAGTCTAAAGAATTAGCGCCAATTAATAATTGATGATCGAGACCGGCGAGGGTAAATTCTCCAGTAAAATCGATAAAAGCAGTTTTAAACTGCCAGTCATCAAAACGGTCGTAGGGATTAGAGGTATAGCTATCACCCTCTAAAAAAGTTGTGGGTTTTTTAGGAGACGATTCAAATCGTTGGCGTTTAAAGCTTTGTTCATTGTAGCCGAGTGCAACTTGCCACTGATTATTTAATGCATAGTTGATATCAACACCGATGTTTTCAACGGTAATGTCAGTAAATGCCCAAGACATATCACGAATGGTTTTATCATGACCAATAACATCGCCTTTTTCATCTAACCAAGAACCTGTATCTAACCCTGCTTCATCGTCCGTTCGGTCATAATGAAGGCGTACCATGGCATCGTCTGAAATATCATAGTCAATGACTAACGCACCTAGAAAACGATCGCGCTGACGTTGTTCATTGTTTTGGTACTCATGCTGATATTTAGCATCTTGTTTAACCAGTACACCTCTGTAACGTAATGACTCATCATCAGTTAACGAGCCACCAGCATCTAACGATAATCGGCTTGAACCTTCTTGGTCAACATCAACACCTAGCGTAAATAATGTTTTAGCTGTTGGCTTTTTTGTCACCATATTCACTAATCCACCAGGCCCTGATTGACCATATAAAATACTTGAAGGACCTTTAATCACTTCGATATTTTCTAAGATTTCGATAGGTTGTTGGTAGTGTGACCAATGCTGGTGGCCATCTCTAAGGTAGCCATTGGAAGAACTTAGTTCAAAGCCGCGTAGATTGAATACTTCACGATTACGTTGTTTAGAGCCGGCAGTTAAACTTGCGTCATTGGTTAATACTTCGCCTAATGTTGTCGCTAGTTGTTCTGCTATTACCGAGTTGGGAATAACGGTGACCGACTGAGAAGTTTCTAATAAAGAAACATTGGTCCGCATTGCGCCATGTGCTTGGTCAACTTTATAGTTATTAAAATAACTACCTTTAACTTCAATAACTTCAACAGAGCTATTATTGGTAGCGCTTTCATTGGCACTTGATGAAAAAGGCGTTAAGCCAACGAAAATTGCTAAGCAGACAGGTGAATACTTCATTGTTATTCCTAAGAGAAAAATTGAGAGATAAACTTACTTGGTGCGAATACTAATGATAGTGATTATCATTTGCAACAAATAAATTTACTTTATTGTCTTTTTCCCGATAACTGTTATTCGGTTGTTGTTGCTTGTTAAGTTAAATGTGGCGCAAGGATCCCTGGTCTCGCTAAAATAATGCAAGACCTTGTTTTGAATTTATAGCTGATGTGAGGCAGTTTAACCGTCACTATTATTTAAGGAGAAACTCAGGGTAGTGTTCATCAAGAAGTAGGTGCAGTTTTTCTTTAACTTGGCTGAAAGTAATACCATTCATTAAATCACTACCTTTGGCGCGAATCCCCCAAGGTAGCTGTTCAAGAGGTTGTCTATATTGTTCTTGGGCAGTATGTTGGTAGCAACTTACTACATAGTTTTGATATAAATATGGCCCGGTACGGCAAGGATTACTGTGCGCGTACAAGCCAATAACGGGTGTGCTAACAGTGACTGCCATGTGCGCTGGCCCAGTGTCAGGAGCTATCACCAAATGAGCTATTTTAAGCACACCAAGTAACTGTTTCAAATTGGTTTGGCCAACAAGGTTAACAAGGTTGCATTGGCTTAAACTGATAATCTCAGTGGCTAGTAATGTTTCTAATGTGGTCGGTCCGCCACAAATAACCACTTGAAAACCTAACCCTGTTAAATAATCGGCTATTTTTGCATAACCTTCGGCATGCCAATTTCTCTCAGCTTTACTTGCCGCGGGCGAAATAACCGCAATAGGTTTATCAGATGCTAACGATAGCCGCTCACTTGCCCAAAGTTCGTTTTCGTCACCAATGGGCATTTGCCAGCTAGGACTTTCGCTGGGAACACCGATAGCTTCTGCAAAACCAATAAAACCATCAAGTACATGTGGTTGATGTTGTGGCGCTATCTGATGATTAGTGAAAAGCCACTGGCCTTCTTTAGCTCGTTTTCGGTCGAAACCTATTTTTATTTTTGCTTTAATACAGCAACTCGCTAAACTGGCACGCAAGGCTACTTGCATATGTAATAGCACATCAAATTTTTGATCGGCTAACTCAGCACGTAAATCTCGATAGCCTTTTAAGCCTGCTTTCTTATCAAATATGACAAATTTTACCTGTGGCAATCCTTGTAATAAGTTCGCCTCTACTTTGCCTATCACCCAAGTAATTTTTGTTTGAGGATAAAAACGTTGAATTTGTTGCACCATAGCTACGGCGTGACAAACGTCTCCGATAGCAGATAAGCGTAATAAACATAAATTTTTTGGCGCTGTTAATTGACCCAGCATAAAGGAATCACCACAATAGAGCATATAAAGTATTTGAATTGAGTCTATTATCTTGAAACAGTCAGCAATTGTAAAACCTTACCAAGAAAAAATTTACCAACAAGCTAATATTTATTGTTGCTATAACGCCAATGCAATCGATGACTTTTCTCCTGAAATGCTTAATAGTGATTTTTGGCATGAAAATAATGCCATTACCGGCAGTGCCCAAGGGCGTGGTACTACTTGGTTTGTTCAGTACGACTCTCCAGAAGTAAACACCATGGAAAAACAACAGTGGGTGTTACGTCATTATTTTCGTGGTGGTTTAATTGGCAAAATAATTAATGATAAATATTTTTTTACGGGACAAAATAGTACTCGAGCCGCCCAAGAATACCATTTATTGAATACGCTACAGGGGTTAGCACTGCCAGCGCCAAAGCCGGTTGCTTTTCGAGTGATTAAGCAGGGGCTTTTTTATCAAGCTGATTTGTTATCTTCTCGAATTGAACATGCTCAAGATTTAGTCGCGGTTTTATCAAAAGCACCATTAGTCGAGCACATTTGGCGAGAAGTGGGCAAGGTGATCCGTCGTTTTCATGATGCTGGCATTTATCATCATGATTTAAATAGTCACAATATTCTGCTCGATGAAGAGAACAATGTTTGGTTGATTGATTTTGATCGCGGCGAACAACGAGCGGTTGCTCAATCATGGCAGCAAGCTAATATGGCAAGATTATTACGTTCTTTTGAAAAAGAAAAAGCAAAATTGCCAAACTTTAATTGGCAAAAATCAGACTGGCAACTTCTATTAGCAGGATACCTGCAGTCAAATGAGTGATTAACGGCATTAAAAATGCAAAATTTAATTGAATAATATTTTGATTTTCAACTGATCAGGCGGTTGGTGATTAAGCGATTTCAGCGACTTCCATACAACGTTTACGGTACATGGTACGCGCTTCTAAAAACTCAGGCATTGCAGATTCAGTGATATAAGGTTGAATAATCACTAATATTTTTAAGACGCCTTCATAAAAAACAGCATCAGTAATTTCAATGTTTTTATTTTGGGTTTGATAAAAGCTTAACCAGAAGGTGTTCACTAAACGCAAGATACTGACAATATCAGGTAAGTCTTCATCAGCAAACTTCATCATATGAGTACTACGTAATGACAACAGCATCTCACTGACACGGGTAGCTATTGATGATTGTACATCAACATATTTTTCATGTAATAAAGGGTTTTTTGCTAACAATACCGGCAGGTTACTGTAGAAAAATCTAAACTTCATCAGTGCTTGAAAAACAGCATCCATATATAAAATGATGGTATCGAGGGGCTTTACTTCGGGCGTTACAAAAGGGACTGTATCTAGTAATAGGTTACGTGCATATTCTTCGTAGATGGAAAGAATAATGTCTTCTTTATTGCGAAAATGATAATAGAGGTTACCCGGACTAATGCTTAAATGCGCTGCAATATGATTGGTTGTTACGTTGCGCTCGCCTTGTTCATTGAAAAGCTCAATGCTGGCTTGAATAATTTTATCACGGGTTTTCATGTCAGTTACTTCTGTTTTTATCATTGTATTATTTTCCATCATACTATCAAAATTGAACTGACGGAAAGGCTTTTCGAGTAAATACTTTAACAAATTCGTCTTTGTAAGTTTCCATTCACTAAAAATAGCCTTTACAATGTTTTTAAGTTTATAAAGAAGATACAACTAATGACGATAAAAGCGATTTACCCAGGAACCTTTGATCCGGTCACTAACGGCCACACAGATTTAATTGAACGTGCGAGTGCTTTGTTTTCTGAAGTTATTGTTGGTGTTGCTGCCAGCCCAAGTAAAAAGCCTCGTTTTGATTTAGCGCAGCGTGTTGCTATGATTGAAGAAGTGAGTCGACATCTGCCCAATATCACCGTGGTTGGTTTTAGTGGCTTGCTAGTCGATTTTGCTAAAAAAAATCAAGCCAAAGTACTGATCCGCGGCTTGCGCGCTGTGTCTGATTTTGATTATGAATTTCAATTAGCCAATATGAATAGACGTTTAGCCCCTGAACTCGAAAGTGTATTTTTGACACCATCAGAAGGAAATTCTTTTATCTCGTCAACCTTAGTAAAAGAAGTATCCTTGCATAATGGTGATGTGAGTCAATTTGTTCATCCTATTGTAAAAGCCGCACTCGACGATACTTAATCAGTTTGGCAGTTCGGACAGAACACCGAGCTGCGATTCGATTGTCTAACTTCTTCAAGAATCGTTTGGCAGCTATTACATTGCTTGCCTGCTCGACCGTAAACTAATAATTCTTGTGCAAAATATCCTGGGCGACCATCTGCTTGAGTAAAATCTTTTAAGGTTGTGCCGCCTTGGGCAATGGCTGCAGTTAATACTTGTTTGATGATATCGGTAAGCTGATCAAAACGTGCTGCAGAAATCGTTCCGGCTAAGGCCGTTGGTAGAATACCGGCTTTAAACAATGCTTCATTTGCGTAAATATTACCGACACCGACCACAACAGGGTTTGACATTAAAAAGGTTTTTATTGGTACTTTGCGATTCTGTGCCTTAGTAAATAAATAACCGTAAGTGAAGTCATCACTCAATGGCTCGGGTCCTAATTTACTTAATAAACCTCGCTCGTCAATATTGTCTTTAAACCATAATACCGCGCCAAAACGTCGAGGGTCATTCAAACGTAACGCTTTGCCGTGTGCGAAGACTAAATCAAAATGGTCATGCTTTGCGATAGGTGTATCGGCTTCAATAACTCTAATGGTTCCTGACATGCCTAAATGCAAAACTAAGGTGCCATGTGAAAACTTAATTAATAAATATTTTGAGCGGCGTTCAACAGCATGAACACTATGACCAATCATACTTTGTACTGTTTCAGGAATAGGCCAACGTAATTTTGCATTACGTACAACGACTTGCGAAACGGTTTGCTTTAAAATATGGGGACTAATGCCTTGTCGGCAAACTTCTACTTCAGGTAATTCGGGCATAGTAGCTCTATATCGGGTTTATGGTAAATTACAGTGTTAATGCTTGCATGCGATGAACAAAAGCATCGGCAAAGCGTGTTGCTGATTGTTCATCCATATTAAAATATAATGAAGGCTCAATTAGCTCAGCTTCCATAAGGGCAAAACCCTGCTCACAGCGTACAAAATCAATGCGAGCATACAGTGGCATGCCTATTTGCGTTTTTATCGCTTTAAGGGCTTGCTCTGCATGCTTTGTTAAGCTTGCTTCGGGTGTTATTGACCTTAAACGACCGCCATGTTCTTCCTGAACGCGAAAGTCATCGTCTTTTGGTGTTTTTAAAATGGCGTGACTGTAGTGGCCATTAAAATAAAACAGTGAAAACTCACCTTCATCAATAACATTTTTCATAAAGGGCTGAACTAAAAACTCACTGGCTGAAAACGCTTGGGCAAGTTGCGGATAAAATGTTTGATGATTTTCTTTTGTTAGCCAAAAGGTATTATCAGCATTTGCACTTATACGAGGCTTAATGACTAATTGATCAACATTTAATTCAGTAAAATATTGATCTAGCTGTTGCGGCGTTAAATTTTTCCGCCACAATGTTTTAACAATATTTACATCAAGGCTAACTAATTCACGTAAATATTTTTTATCAATATTCCACTCAACCGTTAGTAAACTATTTTCAAGGTGAGCACTAGATTGCTCAATATCAGTTAACACCTTTAAAAATTCAGCCGCATCGTCTTGATAATCCCATGGCGAACGAATAATAACGGCGGCATAGTCGTTCCAATTAACACTTTTATCATGCCATGACACCATGTGCATTTGCCAACCTAACGCGAGTAATGGTTGTGCAAGTAAATGGTCGTAAGCCTCAAAATTTTCAAGGTTGTCCATGGTCAGTATCGCGCAGTCTTGTATTTTATGATGAGTCATCGACATGATCTTCTTTATAGTTTTAGTGAAAGGGGGAAGTTAACTGGCTAATATTTCATTGGGAATGAGCTGTGAAAATATTGCCAACGGAAAAGCTAACCATCTTTTTTGCTGAGGATTAAAGACCAGCAATTCATTATCAGTAATAAACAAATTAAGTAATTGAGCTTGCGCTTCACCGGCTAATTCAACCGTAACAACTAACGCCATTTGGTGGTCAAGCTCGGGTGGAACAGTAACTATGTCACCTGTTATCTCATGCCATGTGAGCATCATTTGCTCTAATGCTTGTCCTGATATTTTTGCTGGTGTTGCTCGCCAAGTGCGTCCGATGCGTTCTATCGCCACTTGCTGGTTAACCGCTAGCGATAGAATAACAGCATGTTTGGCAAATAAGGTCTGCTGTTTATTATCTTGTTGCTCAGTTGATGAATATAATTTTTTATTGGTCACGTTAATCACCAGAATAAAAATCATCACTGAAAAAATGATAACGTTGTTCCAACCAGTACGAGAGAGCTTCATAAAAGACTCATTATTAAATACGATAATAGTGATGATACTAAATTTTAGGCAATAAAAAACCCAGCAATTGCTGGGTTTTTAAAAACTTGAATTAAATTACTTAATTTTAGCTTCTTTGTACATTACGTGCTGACGGATGCGTGGATCAAATTTCTTGATCTCCATCTTTTCAGGCATAGTCTTTTTATTCTTATCAGTAGTATAAAAATGACCAGTACCGGCACTAGAAACTAAACGAATTTTATCGCGCATAATAATTTCCTCTAAAAGTAGTTGTTAAACTTTTCCGCCACGGGCACGGATGTCAGTTAATACTACATCAATACCTTTCTTATCGATAATACGCATTCCTTTCGGAGTTAAACGTAATTTAACGAAACGATTTTCACTCTCCACCCAAAAACGGTGAGATTGAAGGTTTGGTAAAAAACGACGACGAGTCGCGTTTCTTGCATGTGAACGGTTGTTTCCAACCATTGGCACTTTGCCTGTTACTTGGCAAACTTTAGACATTCTGAGTACTCCAAAAATTAATTCCAGGTCGAACTATTATTCCCCAAGACCGTCGCCTCGGGATCCTGAAAAAGGTGGCATATTATAGTGAAACTGAAAAATGAAAGCCACCTTTAATAAGAAAAAACTATATTAACTTAATATTGTATTACTTTACAATGGTTTATCTGTTTTTTGTGGCAGTATAATGCAAGGTTTGAGTGATAATTGCACAGATAAATATCAAATTGTTGTTAATTTATGCCTGAGTCGAGCAATTTTTTCAGTTTATTATGCTGTTCTTCGTCACAAAGTTCGTTAATTAAAATACGAATAATATGTGATTTGGCTAATTTAGTTTCTTTGGCGAGATCTTGTAATTGGATAATCGCTTGTTCACTGAGAGTGAAAGTGGCATGACGAAAGGGCTTATTTCCTTTCATATTCTTACTCGCCAATTGCTGTTTTGCAGCAAGAATGGCTTGTTCAATAGAGACATTTTTGGTGTTGTCGCTATTAACAATTTCAGGGTGCCCTAACGCGTAATTTTCTGCGTCAGCAATAAATTCGTCAACAGTGAATTCCCTTTTCTTTTTATTTCCTTGTGTGGTTTTCTTTAGGTCAGTTAAACTCATGTGAGTTGTCCGGTTTCATTGCTAATAATTCTTCAGCTATAGCAGTCATTTCTATTGCTGCTTTACCCTGAGGTTCTATTTCGAGTACTGAAGAGCCTTGTTCTTCGCTGTCATCATAAACATTACGACTAAAGGTTACCGCGTTTAATACGTTAATACCATATGAGCGGCAAACATCTTTTGCTTCTAATATTCGTTTACCTTGGTTGGGCAACGATGGGCATTGGGTGATAACAAAAGAGGCGAGCATTTTTGGGTTAACCATTTTACAGGTACTGAGCATATCTTCCATGTGCGGCACGGTTTTTAGATCTCGACGTTTAGGGCGCAGCGGAATAATAACATGGTCAGCAACCGACATTGCAGCACGAAGCGCTAAGTTATCTTGGCCACCACAGTCAACAATTACATAATCATAATGCTGTACTAAACTGAGTAAATCGTTACGAATTTTACCGTATAATTGAATACAGTTTATCGCGGGTAACGACGGATCAGAATTTCTTGCTTGTATCCAGTCAGAGGTTGTTCTTTGTGGATCACAGTCAACCATCAACACGATAGCTTTTTTATCTCGGGCAAAATAAACGGCTAAATTCTGTGCTAAACAGCTTTTACCACTACCCCCTTTTTCGCCACCTACTAAAATCATCATAATATAAAATGTCCTTACCTCTTGTTGTAACATTTGCTGTTGTAACATTCGCGTCGAGAATTAATTATAGTGCAACTATTTTATTTTGCATTTTCATTTTCTAAGCGTAATGCCAATTCAAAATAACCGTTCGGTTGCTTAAGACAGCGGATCACTGTGCCATATAAATTTTGGCTGTTGGGGTTGGCTACCTTAAAAACGACGGTCACTTTAGTTTGTAGTGGAATGACATGGTCGCAATCGAGCTTTAAGCCGCCACGCGAAAAGTCCAAACAAGTAATTTTTCGTTGCACGGTTTGTTGCTGGTCATTTACCCAACGTATATCAACTAACTCTTTTTCCATATCTAAACGAAAAGATTGTCGTCGCTCGTCGTCGCTGCTCTGATTGGGTTTAGGTTCATTCATCTAAAGCTCCTTCTGTTATTTATTATTTATAATTCACCGTGTTCAGCAAACGAGTAACACTGATTACCGGCAACAATAATGTGATCGAGTACTTGTATATTAATTAAGCTTAGTGCCTGTTCTAGTCTTTTGGTAATTTGTTTATCCGCAATGCTCGCTTCGGCAATACCCGAAGGATGATTATGCGCTAAAATTACCGCGACGGCTTTTTGTTTTAGCGCCTGCTCAACCACTATTCTCGGGTAGACCGCTGCCGCGTTAATGGTGCCAAAAAATAATCGTTCAAAGGTTAACACTTGATGCTGGCTGTCGAGAAACATTACCGCAAAGACTTCTCTGCTTTCACCACGTAATTCACTGATCAAGTAATCTCGTGTCACCTGTGAAGAGGTTAACGCAGTACCTTTTTGCAATTGCTCGCTAAGATAGCGCTTTGACATCTCCAAACAAGCTTGTAACTGTACATATTTCGCCACGCCTAAGCCATGATGTTGACAAAACTCCTGCTCAGTTGCGCGATAGATGGCGGCAATGCTGCCAAAACTTTTTAAAAGCTGCTGAGCTAGCTCAACTACATGGCATCCCTTTACTCCCGTGCGTAAAAATATAGCCAATAATTCCGCATCACTCAAACTGCTAGGTCCTTTGTGTAGTAGCTTTTCCCTGGGTTTTTCATTTTCTAACCAATCTTTTAACATCACCGCATCCTTGCAAAGCAAATTTGTAAATGGGCAAATTAATGGTATCTTATCGCCACTTATCGTTATTAAGACTAGCAGTTTATGCAAATTTTACAGGGTAAAAAAATAGTTCTGGGTATTACTGGCGGTATCGCTGCCTATAAAACGCCAGAATTAGTGCGTCGTTTAAAAGATAATGGCGCAGATGTTCGTGTAGTGATGACAACAGCGGCAAAAGCTTTTATCACTCCACTAACATTACAGGCCGTTTCTGCCAATGGCGTTTCAGACAGTTTGCTTGATAGCCAAGCAGAATTAGCTAT
The DNA here is from genome assembly GCF_014077545.1 of Colwellia sp. BRX10-1. NCBI lineage: Bacteria > Pseudomonadati > Pseudomonadota > Gammaproteobacteria > Alteromonadales > Colwelliaceae > Colwellia > Colwellia sp. BRX10-1. The sequence goes on along the minus strand of NZ_JACGWC010000002.1, from coordinate 234,746 downwards.
GGGGCATATAGAATTAGCAAAATGGGCAGACTTTATCCTAATTGCACCAGCGACTGCCGACGCAATTGCTCGTATTACCTGCGGTATGGCGAATGATTTATTAACTACATTATGTTTGGCAACAAGTGCGCCAATTGCTATCGCTCCAGCGATGAATCAACAAATGTGGCATGCGGCAATTACTCAAGAAAATATTGCTAAACTTATTTCACGAAAAGTTGCCGTATTTGGTCCTGGCTCAGGAGCACAAGCTTGTGGTGATGTTGGTTTAGGGCGAATGTTAGATGTTGACCCTTTAGTCAGCCATGTCTGTCAATTTTTTCAACCAGCGTCGAAGATTGCTCAGGTAGATTTATCGGGCCAACGTTGGGTGATCACAGCAGGGCCAACGCGTGAAGCTATAGACCCAGTGCGCTATATTTCAAATCATAGCTCAGGAAAAATGGGTTATGCCATAGCACAAGCAGCACAATTAGCGGGCGCAGAAGTCCAAATAATATCGGGTCCCGTGAGTATTGCTGTTCCCCATGGTTGTAAAAAAATAGCGGTGGAAAGTGCATTACAAATGCACCAGCAAGCGCTTGAACTTGCCAAAAAAGCCGATGTTTTTGTTGCCTGTGCCGCGGTTGCTGATTATCGAGTCAGTGATGTCGCAACGCAAAAAATTAAAAAATCAGCCAATGAAATGCAACTTATTTTAGTGAAAAATCCTGATATTGTTGCCGATGTTGCTGCTTTATCCGTAAAACCTTTTACCGTCGGTTTTGCGGCTGAAACACAAGATGTCGCACATTATGCGCTTGATAAATTAAAAAGAAAAAATCTTGATATGATTGCTGCCAACAATGTTGCGCTGTCAGGGCAAGGCTTTAATAGTGATGATAATGCCTTAACGGTTTTCTCCAATAAAAATAAAACGGAACTACCGTTAGCATCAAAAAAAATACTTGCCGAGCAATTAGTACAACTAATTTCGCAACATTATGTTGAAAAAAAATAAGAGAACGATTTATGACCGTAGCGCAAAAACCTAATCGCAAACAACAAATTTTAGAGTGTTTAGCAAAAATGCTAGAAACTTGTCCTGGCCAGAGAATAACGACCGCCAAACTTGCTGCTGAAGTGGGTGTATCAGAAGCTGCGCTTTATCGCCATTTTCCTTCTAAAGCGCGTATGTTCGAAGGTTTAATTGATTTTATTGAAGAATCAACGTTTTCACGGGTGAATTTAATCCTCAGTGATCACAAAGAAGCTTTGGTGCGTTGTCATCATATTTTGCATGTATTGTTGGTTTTTTCAGAGCGTAATCCTGGGATGTGTCGTATCTTGGCTGGTGATGCGTTAATGGGCGAAAATGAAAGATTACGAACACGTGTTAATCAGTATTTTGAAAAATTAGAAACGCAATTTAAACAAGTCTTACGTGAACGAAAATTGCGTGAAGGTAAGAGCTTTAGCATTTCAGAGCAAGCATTAGCAAATATCTTAGGCGCTTATGTTGAAGGAAAAATTAGCCAATATGTTCGTTCAGGTTTTACCAAGAAGCCTAGCGAAGATTTTAACGATCAATGGCAATTTTTAATGGCGGGTAAGTAAGTTTTGGGTAAAAATGCGACGACATAACCCTGAGCAATACAGATTTCAGTAAGTTGATAAACTAATAAGTATTAAAATAAAATTAAGGAAAAAATGTGAGTAATTTATCACAGCTTCATCCCATGCATTTATGGCAGTTATTTGAAAAAATATGCAGTATCCCACACCCTTCAAAGCATGAGCAAAAAATATCAGCTTGGATCCAAGCTTGGGCAAAAGAGCAAGGTTTATCGGTAAAAGAAGACGCCGTTGGTAATATCTTTATTAAGAAGCCAGCTACAGCGGGTATGGAAAACTGCCAAGGCGTCATTCTACAAGCGCATATGGACATGGTTCCACAAAAAAATGCTGATACCGTTCATGATTTTTTAACCGATGCTATCAAACCTTACACGGTTGAAGAAGCCGATGGACAATGGGTTACAGCAGAAGGTACCACCTTAGGCGCTGATAATGGTATTGGCTTATGCTCAGCTTTAGCCGTTTTGGCAAGCGATGATATCGCTCATGGTCCTTTAGAAGTTTTAGTAACCATAGATGAAGAAGCTGGCATGACCGGCGCTTTTGGCTTGGAGGCAGGCTGGTTAGAGGGTGATATTCTAATTAATACCGATTCTGAACAAGAAGGTGAAATCTATATGGGGTGCGCCGGTGGTATTGACGCCGAAGCTACCTTTAAATTGATTTTTGAAGATGTTACCCAAGATTTTACTTCATTTACCTTATCTCTTTCAGGTTTAAAAGGTGGACATTCTGGGGTAGACATTGATACGGGTCGTGCCAATGCAAATAAACTTTTAGTGCGATTTTTACTCGACGCAAGCCAAAATTTTGATTTGCGTTTAGTTGATTTAAATGGCGGGAGCTTGCGTAACGCTATTCCTCGTGAAGCTGATGCCAGTTTTGTTATTGCAGCAAAAGATGTGAGCGCTTTTAAACTTAGCCTAGACGATTATTTAGACAGGTTACGCGCAACATTAGGCAGTATTGAAACCGATATTGAGATGTTACTTATTTCACCAGAGGTTTTCGACCAGTGTTGGAGTCTTAAAACACAGTCGTTAATTTTAAACGCCCTTAACGCTTGCCCCAATGGTGTTATTCGCATGAGTGACGATATTGAAGGTATTGTAGAAACATCGCTTAACTTAGGGGTTGTTCGCTGTAAAGGGCGTAATTTTGTAGCTATGTCTCTTATTCGTAGTTTACATGACGATGGCCGATTACTGGCCGAGTCTATGGTGAAATCAGTCTTTACATTAGCAGGAGCAAAGGTTGAATTTTCTGGTGCTTATCCCGGCTGGAAGCCTAATACAGATTCAAAAATTATGAAAACTGTCCGTGATACTTACCAGTCACTTTTTAATAAAGTGCCTGAGATTATGGTTATCCATGCCGGTTTAGAATGTGGTTTATTTAAAAACGCTTATCCAAACTGGGATATGGTTTCGTTTGGCCCCACCATTAAATTTCCTCATTCACCTGATGAAAAAGTGAATGTCGAAGCCGTTGGGCTTTATTGGCAGTTACTGGTTGAAGTATTGAAGAATATTCCAGCAAAAGCTTAGTTTTTCTGTTGTTATGCTGAAGATGTTGCCTTACTTTTAATCAAGTAAGGTGCATAATTTCAACATAATGTGATTTAAATCAAAACAAGCGTTGTTAGGCTAAGGTCTAATAAACTTTTTCTGGTAAAACCGTATACTTGAAGAAGAAAGTTTTAAGGATTAAATTATGTTCCAGCCAGAAAAAATAATAGTTGCTGACGATCACCCTTTATTTAGACAAGCGTTATTAGCTGCGCTCGATGTTAAGTTTAATAAAACTCAGTGGTTAGAAGCACAGACAATCGAGCAACTTGAACAACAACTCGCTAATAATACCGACAGTGATTTAGTTTTGTTAGACTTAAATATTCCTGGCGCTCATGGTTTTAACACTTTAATTCATGTGCGTAATCATTTTCCGCAAATACCGGTAGTGATGATCTCGGCTCATGAAGATAACGATACTATTCGTAAAGCGATGGAATATGGCGCAGCGGGTTTTGTACCTAAATCGACGCCCGTTGAAACTATTATTTACGCCATTCAACAAATCTTAGCGGGAGAAGTATGGGTGCCAGAAAGCTTTGCTCAAGCGAGTAAAGGTGATGGAGAAAGTAATATTGCCGAACGTGTGGCGAGTTTAACTCAGCAGCAATACCGCATTTTAATGATGTTTGCCCAAGGCTTATTAAACAAACAAATTGCTTACGACCTTAATGTCTCAGAAGCGACTATTAAGGCGCATGCTACTGCTATCTTTCGTAAACTCAATGTTCGTAACAGAACGCAAGCCGTTATTGCTATTGCGCCACTGAATGTTGCTGAGCCAAATATTAATCACTAACCGCAACTATTAACTATTAACAATTACCAGTAATAGCAATGGGCTATTGCTTGCCAATTGCTTGTTAGCGCCCAACCCTCTAATTAATCACTCACAGCGGTTTGTAAAATCAATCATCAACAACCGTTGGTGATAACGATTACTCAGAATAATTATCTTGTAACTTCTTCGCTAGCAGTGCACTCATCATTGCGCGCAGCGCTGCTGGCTTAACCAGTTTTCTCATAAAGCCAACATCGGCTTTATGGGTTTTTTCTTCAATGTCACTATCGGTAGTCGCTGTAATTAATATTGCCGGAATATAATGATTACTGCTTGCACGTAGCGCTTTGATAAGGGTTAAGCCGTCTTGATTGTTATTAAGCTGGTAGTCGACTAATAAAATTTCAACTTCATTTTGATGCTGTGCAAATATTGCCATTGCCTGCTCAAAAGACTCAGCCGATAACACGTTACACTGCCAAGCACTGAGCAGTTCTGTCATGCCATTAAGTACATCAGGGTCGTTATCAATACACATTACCGTGACGTCTTTTAGACCTATTTTAGTGACTGGCTGCTCAATTTTAATATTAAATTGTCGATGTGCTTTGGTGATAGCGAGTGAGAACTTACACCCTTGCTGCTCTTTTGATGTTAACGACAGCGGGTGTCCTAATAATTGTGCAAAGCTTTGGGTAATATTCAGACCCAATCCTAAACCTCTGCTGGCATGACTTGGATTGTTTTCTAGTTGAGTAAATTGCTCGAAAACAATTTTTTGTTTTTCAAGCGGAATGCCTGGACCGTTGTCCAATACTTGCAGAATAACTTGCTGACCAACAGTTCGCGATCCTAATAAAATTTTCCCCGGACTGGCGTAGCGAAAGGCATTGCCAATTAAGTTCTGTAAAATACGGCGTAATAAATTACGGTCTGAAGTAATCCAAGCTTTACAAGAGACCACTTTAAATTCAACTTGATATTCAGCCGCCGTCGCTGAGAATTCTTGCGCCAAATCTTTAAATAAATCATTCACTGAAAATGTGGTGAGGTGGGTGGTGATATTACCGCTTTCAATACGTGCTATTTCAGCTAAGTCGGCCAGTAAGTCGTTAGCAACTTTTAAAGAATGATCGATGTTTTTGACTTGTCTTAATTGGCTTTCGCTTAAACTGCCTTGGCTACTCAAGGCTGAGGTAAATAATCTTGCAGCTTCCAATGGCTGCATTAAATCATGGCTGCAGGCTTTCAGATAGAGGCTTTTTTTAATATGTGCTTGTTCAGCCTTCTCACGAGCAGCATCTAAATCTTCATTGGTTTTTTCTAATTTTTTAGTACGTTCGGTAATAATGGCTTCTAAATCAACATTGGTATCTTTTAATACTCTTTCAGCATTTTTATAGGCGGTAACGTCAGAAAACAACATGACAAAGCCACCACCGGGTAAAGGGTTACCTTGAATTCTGATCACTTGGCCGTCAGGGTTTTCACGTTCAGAGCTGTGAGGGCTTCCGTTTCGTAAATACTCTAAACGTTTTTCAACTTGCCGACTAATTTCACCTTCGCCGCAAAGACCTCGCGTGGCGTTGTAACGAATAAGGTGCTTTATCGGGCAGCCTTTGTAAATTAACTCTTTAGGGTAAGAAAATAAATCAATATATTTATTGTTCCAAGCGACTAGTTTTAGCTCATTATCGACAATAGAAATACCATCACTGGCGTTTTCTATAGCGCTTTGTAATAAATTTTGACTGAATTTACGCTGCTGGCTCGAAGCATCTTCAACTAATACTGCAATTTCGTCTAGGGCAATATCGCGTCCATCTAAAGCCGAAGATAAGACTAAACGTGCTGAAGATGCCCCCATAACACTTGCCAGTGTGTTTTCAGTATGCAGTAATAACTGTTGATTATAATCTTGATGACTGACCTCTTTTTTCACGACACCTTGCTTAAAGTGTTTAAAACTAATTTTTGCTTTTCCCTCGCCAACAAAGCGCGAGACAAGCACTTCTAAATCACGTTCATCAATATGACGTTTTTTCTGTGAATTGAGTAGTTTAGGTGCTTGCCACTCTAAAAATAGCGATGCCTGTACCCGCTCTTGCACACTTTGGCGACTGACTTGTGATAATGCCCACATTACAAACATATTAACCGTTAAGCTAAGTAGGCTAACGGTGGTATTAGCCGATAATAAACCGCCGGTAAAAGGCTGCTCGTATAAGCCAAATTGTGGAATAAAATTAAGTAATAACCACATTGAAAAACCAATTAAAATACCCGCATATACTCCAGTTAAGCTTGCTCTTCGCCAGTAAAATGCCGCAACAAGTGCTGGGGTCAATTGCGCAAAAGCTCCAAAAGCAATTTCACCTAACGAGCTTAGCGTATCGGGTGAAGTCATCAAAAACACCCCGTAGCCCAGTAAAATAACTAAAAAAACGAGTGCTTTACGAATGTTAAGCAAGCGAATTCTAAATTCATCAAAATCGGTGTTTTTAGCTTTGCTAGCACGAAAAATATAAGGGAAAACTATTTCATTGCTCAACATCGTACTCAGTGCAATCGAAGAAATAATCACCATAGAGCTGGCAGCAGAAATAGCACCTAGAAAAGCAAACAGTGTTAACCAGGTTTGTTGTTGATGCCAAGGTAAAAATAAAACATAAGCATCTGAAGGGACACTATCACCCAAGAGCATTTGGCCCGCGATACCCAGTGGCGCAGCGAAAACCGCAAAAACTAATAAATAAAGCGGAAATATTTTTCGACTGAGTTTAGTATCTTTTGGGTCTTTAAGTTCAACGACCATGACTTGAAATTGTCGAGGTAAGGATAAAAATGCCGCCATAACAATAACTAACATCGCTAACATCGACATCATATTAGGAAAGTTAAGTTGCTGCTCTAACTGTAAACTTGCTCCTGACTTGTACCAAATGTCCATGGGCGAGTCGAAGACAAAAAAAGTCACAAAAATACCGACAGCAAGAAAGGCAAAAAGTTTGACTAACGATTCAAAAGCAATGGCAAGCATTACACCTGGGTGGCGCTCGGTAACATCGATGTGACGAATACCAAATATTACGGTGAAGCCAGCAAGTACTACGCTTGAAATAAGTCCAAAGCGCCAAGTCACTAACGTTTGTTCAGCTTGAAGTTGTTGAAAAGAATAGACAATAGCTTTTAATTGTAGAGCGATATAGGGCATGGTGCCGATTAAAGCGACGATGGTCACCATAATCGCTAGCTTGTGTGACTTGCCATAACGTGAGGCGAGTAAATCAGCGAGAGAAGTTAAGTTTAACTTTAAGCTAACACGCACAATACGTTGGATAAAAGGCCAAGCAAAAACAAATAATAAAATGGGTCCTAGATAGATAGGAATATGAGAAAGAAAGTTCGTTGAGGCCTGGCCCGTAGTGCCTAAAAAGCTCCACGACGTACAGTAAACGCCTAGTGTTAGCGCATAAATAATCCCCTGACTCTTACGAACAATTTTATGGCGGTATTTGTTTCCTAAATAGGCAATAAGAAAAAGCAGGCCAATATAACCAATACTCAATACCGACAATTGCCAATTAGGAAACATAATAAATCTCAATTTTTATTTTTATACTTCTACAATACCAAGCCTTTAAGCTAATTTATACAAAACTTGGTGGGTAATTAAGCGAAGTTTTTTAAGCCATTAACTTCAGGACATTGCATTTCAACAATATTGCGATATAATCGCGTTCGAATATCATTCGAACGAATAAGTTAAAGAGGTTGCTATGGCACCCGCACCAAAATTTAGCCTTGAAGAACAAGAGAAGTTAATTCTGTTTGCCGCGGTTACCGCAATAGAAAAAAGTAACTTATTAGATTTTTCAATGTCATCAATCGCCAAGTCTGCTGGCCTATCTATGGGGTCGGTCTATAAATTTGTGCAATGTAAAGAAGACTTGCTGATTGTCTTAGCAACAAAAATGTATCAAGAAAGGTATCGGGTTGTAAGTCAAGTGCTTGCACTGCCACTAACTACGCCAGAACGAATTATTGCTTTAAGCTTACTCGATTTCTCTAAAGTACAAATGTTTAGTTTTGATGATCAACTAGAAAGTATTGTTAATACACGCTCTATTATAAAGCGATGCTCACAACGCTGGCTTGATTATATGATTAATTGTAGTCGTGTCTGCGAGGATTCATTTAAAGTATTGTTGCAAACGGCAGTCGATACTAATGAACTACAGTCAGGCGTTAATGACATGGAGCAGATAAGTATTGGCGCATGGTCTTTAAATGTCGGTTATTTTCAAACGGTAAGATTACATCACAATAGAAACAGCAAACAAGATAGTGAAGCTCAAGAGGGTATCACTTCTTTATCAACAGACAATGTGCACATTCTTAATTTACAACGCTTTATCAATACCTTTGATTGGCGACAAAAAGTCAGTAAAGACGATATTGAAAAAGTAGCTCTACAGCTAACTACGTCAGAGCTTAGATAACAACATGAGAAATAATAAAGGAAATACTATGAAAATCCGTCAATGGATTCTGATTATTCTAATTTTAGTTGCAGTGGTCAGTAGCTTGTATTTTTATAAGTCATCATTACAAGCCCAAGCATCGCAGGGAGTCAATATGCCTGAGCCTTCAGCAACGGTTAATGCGACTGAAGCGGTTCGTGTCGATTATCAAGAAATGCTGAAAGTCAGTGGTGAAGTACAAGCCTTTAAATCATTATCATTAAATAATGAATTCGCTGGGCAAATTACCTTGTTAAATGCACAGTCAGGACGCCTGGTGAAAAAAGATCAGGTACTTATTGAAATTGACCATCGAGATGAAGACTCGAAGTTAATTGCCGCTCAAGCACAGCTTACCTTAGCGAAAAAGACCTACAGTCGCTATCTTGTCTTAAAGAAAAACAATGAAATTAGTGCAGAACTTGTTGATCAAGCTGAAGCTGAAGTTGCATTGGCTAAGTCTGATGTAGCCTTATTAGAAACGATGATCGCCAAGAAAAAACTGAGCGCACCTTTTGATGCAAAAGTGGCCATTCACAATCTTGAAATAGGACAATATTTAGATAAAAACAGTCAAGTATTGACCTTGATTGGTATTAACGAATTTACCTGGATTGATTTCTACTTACCACAAGTTTATCAAGAGCTCGGGGTGGGATCTGTTGTTAACGTTCAACCGATGAATCAGCTTAAGTCATATCAAGCGATGATTATTGCCATTGATCCACAATTAAAACGGACTTCACGTAGCTTGAAGTATCGCGCACAAATAAAGTCTTCATTATTAGCATTGAAGCCTAATACCTTAGTCAGTGTTTATTCACCCATTGCCGCCGAGGCTTCGCTAATATCAGTACCTGATATCGCCATAACACGAGATCCACTAGGAAGTTATGTTTTTATACTTGAAGCTGAGGGTGAAGGTGCTTATCGGGCTAAAAAAGTTAAAGTGACTTTGGGTGATCGCAATGATGACCGGGTAATGGTGTTGTCAGGCCTCAATGAAGGACAATTAATTGCTACAAAAGGTGCATTTAAATTGTTCCCACAAATGAAAGTTTACCTCGCTGAGTCTTTGTCAGCGAGCACTGCTGATAAGAAATAGCGAGTTATGATGAAAAAAACTTCAAATCCAATTTCACACAGTAAAGCATCGGTAATGGATATTTTTGTTCGCCGTCCTGTTGTCGCGTTAGTTTTGTCTATTATTATTTGTTTAGCGGGACTTTGGTCAATCAGTAAGATCCCCGTGTTGCAGTTTCCAAAGATAGAGAGTGCTTCGTTAGTTATTGATACCTATTACATTGGCGCTTCAGCTGAAGTGGTGCAAGGTTTTGTTACTGAACCGATAGAGCGAGCTGCCGCAACGGTGCCTGGTGTTGAGTATGTTGAGTCTAAAACGACTTCAGGCAGCAGTAAAGTTACCGCGTGGCTCAACTTAAATGAAAATAGTACCTTAGCATTAGCGGAGTTAACCGCACGTTTAAGCCAAATTCGCTATGAATTACCCACAGGTGCGCAAGACCCCATAGTCTCAGTGAGTCGTGCAGACCGTCCTTTTGCTGTCTTCTATCTGAATGTTAATGCTAATGGTAATGACTTATCAAAAGTCACTGATTACTTAACCCGACAAGTTAATCCGGTTTTAAACGCCATAGAAGGTGTGCAACGTGTTGGTATTGAAGGGGCAAGAACGCCAGCAATGCGCATCTGGTTGAATACCGAAGCGCTTGCAGTGTTTAACTTAAGTTCGACAGAGGTTTACCAAGCATTAGCAACCAATAACAGTATTGCAACTATGGGCTATGCTGAAAATAGCCGACAGCGCATTGATATTGTTGCTAACAGTCAATTAACGTCAGTGACTGAGTTTGAGCAATTAGTGGTGGCAAATATCGACGGTGCTACCATTCATTTAATTGATATTGCTCGTGTTGAAATAGCGGCAGAAGATTCCAGCGTTACGGCAAGGCTAAATGATAGTGACACGGTTTATATCTCAATTTGGCCCTTACCTGGCGCTAATGAAATTGATATTGGCGATAGTCTTTATAGTAAAATTGCCGAATTGAATAAAACATTACCTTTAGGTATGTCGATAGATTTTGCCTTCGACGGTACACTTTATATGCGTGATGCGTTAAGTGAAATTTTCATTACTTTAATGGAAACTGTTATTTTAGTCGGCTTGGTCGTTGTCTTATTAATGGGGTCATTTAGAAGTGCGATGGTACCACTTATTACTATACCTATATCTATACTTGGCGCGGTAGCAGCGATGTTATTTATGGGTTTCTCGCTTAACTTATTAACCGTGTTAGCGATTGTATTATCGGTAGGTTTGGTGGTTGATGATGCGATTGTGGTGGTGGAAAACGTTGCCCGTTTAATGCGTAAAGGTTATTCAAAATTTGACGCTGCTTTAGAAAGTTCACGTCAACTACTTGTTCCCATTATTTCGATGACCTTAACGTTAGCTGCGGTCTATGCTCCTATTGGATTTTTATCAGGGTTAACCGGGGTTTTATTTAAAGAATTTGCTTTTACCTTGGCTATTGCGGTCATTATTTCAGGGATTGTCGCGATTACTTTATCATCGGTGATGAGCGCACATATCTTGCCTAAAGGGGGTGAAGAGGGGTGGTTAACACGAAAAGTGAATAAACTCTTTGATAATATTCAACAGGCTTATGGCAAATTACTGCAACGTATTTTTAAGTGGCAAGGGCAGGTTTTTTTAATTGCGGCTGTGGTTTCTTTGCTTTCAGTGCCTTTTTATTTGCAATCAAAGAAAGAGCTAGCGCCTGTTGAAGATCAAGCGAGTGTTATGTTTGTCGTTATGTCACCACCTGACTCTTCATTAGCGTACAACGTTGCTCAAATGGGACCTGTGGTGGAGACCTTACAAGAGATTGAAGGTGGTTTAAAAGTTTGGCAATTACTCTTTACTTCTGGTGGATTTGGCGGCTTAGAGTTGGTCGGTGCTGACGATCGTAATTACTCTACACAAGAACTTATTCCAGAAATGTATGGCAAATTGGCGCAAATACCCGGTTTGAATATGTTACCTATATTACCCGGTTCATTGCCAACCGCGGGACAATTTGAAATTGAAATGGTAGTTAAATCTTCGGCATCCTACGCTGAAATGAAAAACTATGCTGATCAATTAGTGGGAGCAGCGTTTGCCAGCGGTGATTTTCTTTTTGCAGACAGTGATTTAAAAATAGATTTACCCCAAGTTGAGTTACAACTAGATCGCGAAAAAATTGCTGATATGGGGCTTAATGTTGCTGATATTAGTCAACAAATGGGCATTCTATTGTCGAGTAACTTCGTTAACCGTTTCGATGCTAACGGTAAGGCATATCGTGTTATTCCAATGGTTGATAATAATATTCGGGGTAAAACTGAAGAGATCTTAGCGTTAAATATTAAGATACCTTCGGGAGAATTAATCCCCGTTTCGGCTGTTGCTGATTTAACATGGAAAACCGTACCGCGTGAATTATCAACTTTTGCTCAGCAGGCTTCATTTAAAGTTTATGGTGGCGTTGCGCCAGGCGTTAATAAAGAACAAGCGCTGTCAACACTAGAAAATGCGGCGAGAAATATGCTACCTACAGGTTACAGTATTGACTATGCCGGAGAATCACGTCAGCTTCGCAAAGAAGGCAGTACCCTAGTGATGGTATTAGGTGTTTCATTATTGATTGTATTTTTAGTTTTAGCGGTACAATTTAATAGCTTTAGAGACCCGCTTGTGGTGCTTTTAGGTTGTGTACCCTTAGCGTTGTCGGGAGCATTACTTTTACCTTATATTGAGTTAACCACCATTAATATTTATTCACAAATTGGTTTGATCACCTTAATTGGTTTAATCGCTAAAAATGGTATTCTTATTGTCGAATTTGCGAATCATGCTCAAATAGCTGGCGCCGATAAATTAGCGGCGGTTACAGAGGCGGCAACGACACGTTTGCGACCGATATTAATGACGACCGCGGCAACTATTTTAGGACATTTTCCTTTAGTATTGGTGACGGGAGCTGGAGCAGAAGCGCGAAACAGTATCGGTATTATTTTAGTGGCGGGTATGTTTATTGGCACACTATTCACGCTGTTTGTTTTACCGAGTTTCTATTTGTTATTCGCCGAGCGTCGACAGGCTTCAGTCGAAAATAGACCCGAGATGGCTATCGCTAAAAGCGAAGCTTAGTCACGGCTGTTGTTGCTTAGTAAAAAAGGGCGTTACTTTATCAAGTAACGCCCTTTTTTTAGGCAACAAACGCAGTTAATACTTTAAGGGGATCACTCGTCGCCACTGTTTCGTTGTTGAGGAATATCACTAAAGTACTGGACAAACTCTACTTCAAAGCCATTGGGGTCAAGAAAATATAAATTAGCTCGGTGTGTATGCTCAACGCCTTCTTTATGCACATCAAAGCCCGCCTTTACTAGTCTATTTTTTATTGCTGTTAAATTATCAGTCACAAAAGCAAAATGGGCTAAACCTACTTGATGTCCCAATAAATCTCGATTTTCTCCAATACCGTTATCGTTGAAAGTAAGGTATTGATAGTCGTCACCAAAGTGTACCCAATTGCGATCTACGCCAGACCATTGTGAAATGCCCTCAGCTCTTATTTTCCAATGAGGAAAGGCTGCTTGGTAAAATGTCAATGTTTGTGGAATGTCGTTAACGACTAAATTTAAGTGTTCAATGTGCAGCATAAGTATCCTTGTTTACTAACAGTGAAGAAACGATGAAAACTCAGCTTAAGCTGAAGTAAAAGGTTATTTCTAATAAGCTTGAAATTATATTATGCCAATTAAGTCCTAATGGACAGGGTGAACACTGAAGAAGTGAATTTAATCATAGACAATCTTGCTAAGCGCTGGAGTGTAAAAGTATCGAGGTTACTTTTTTTATCAACAAATAATCTTCCTATAGTGGCTTAGCGTGATTAATTTGGGGGTGTAATAAGATGTCGTGGCGAATGATTGTTCAGATAATGAGTTGGCTTGGTGTTAGTCATGTTATCAGTGGTTGTTTTTATCAATGAATCGTTGTCATAAATACCATGACAACGATAAATTAACGACCTGCTACTTGTGGGGTTATCGGTGGTCTTAGTTAAGTGTTTGCGTATAAAACTCAGAAAAATATTTACCGCCCTTAATTTCAAGGATTAAACGTAATTTGTAGCTTTGGCCTTTATCTGCAACCAAACGACCAAGTGGTGTTTCGCGCTTCCAGTAATAAGGCGAGTCTTTCATGCCGAGTCGAAAGGACGTTGCTTGGTTTTCTTTATCGACGAGAAATAAAGTCGCGGTGTCGATAGGAAAAGTAGAATTAACGGTCGTTATACCCTTATCATCCATAACATTTACTTCAAATTCTCCTGATTTTAAAATACATTTTTGCTGACTAACGTCACAATGTCCAAAGGGAACTAATTCAAAAGCGCGCGCTTGACTAGCACTATTCTCTTCCCATAAATCAGCTAAGGCAAAGCCTAAAATGGTCAGGATAGGGGCAACGATAATAGCTGTTTTAGTGTGTTTGTTCATAAAGCTTCCTATGAGTATATGTTACTTCGTCATGCTGAATTTATTTCAGTTGTTTAACTTGAGATCTTGAAATGAATTTAGGATGACGCCGACTTAGCTAGTTAGGTTTTAGTTCTGCAGCCCACTGAGTCAGTTTAGTTTTAATCATAACGGCCATTTAGCCCGTTCGGTGTTAAGTATTATGTCTGCTTAAGCAGAAGAATTTACTCATTATATCGTAATAAGTAAATATAAAGCCCTATTTATACAAGTTAAATAGGGCTTTAGTATTATTAATCAAAAAGTTGTCGTAAGACTAATTAGTGATCATGTGCTGCTGAAACACCACCGTGCGGTGTACGGAAGTTTTCAACCATTTGTTGGATATGAGCGGGTGCTGGACCTGTTACTCTTAATACAGCGAAAGCAACTGCAAAGTTAACAGCAGCGCCGACTGCACCAAAGGCATTAGGAGAAATACCAAAGAACCAGTTAGGACCCATGTCACCTAGGAAAGAAGTGCCTGGGATAAACATAAAACCTTTGTGTTGGAACACGTATAACATAGTTACACCGATACCCGAACACATGCCCCAAACTGCTGCTGGACCACTCATCTTCTTAGCAAATATACCCATCATTAGTGCAGGGAATATTGACGATGCGGCTAAACCAAAGGCTAGCGCCACCGTTCCTGCGGCAAAGCCAGGCGGATTTAAACCAAGCCAACCAGCAACCATCACTGATATTGTCATAACAATTCGACCTGCGAGTAACTCATCTTTCTCTGACATGTCAGGTGTTAAAATACCTTTCAATAAATCGTGGGAGATAGAGGAGGATATCGCTAATAACAAACCAGCGGCAGTAGATAACGCAGCAGCTAAACCACCGGCGGCAACTAAAGCAATAACCCAGTTTGGTAAGTTTGCGATTGCTGGGTTAGCAAGTACCATAATGTCACGGTCAACTTTAACCATTTCATTCGTCGCTTTATCAGCAGTATATTGTATTTTGCCATCGCCATTCTTGTCTTCGTATTGTAAAAGACCAGTTTTTTCCCAATCTTTAAACCATTGTGGACGTTCAGCATACTCAAGGTTCTGACCGGCTACGGGTTCAATAGTGTTCATTAGGTTTAAACGAGCCATTGCGCCAACTGCCGGAGCAACTGTGTATAACAAGGCGATAAAGACTAATGCGTAACCTGCAGATTGACGTGCAGCTTTAACTGAAGGAACGGTAAAGAAGCGCATAATAACGTGAGGTAAACCGGCAGTACCTATCATCAGAGATAGAGTATATGCGAACATATTTACTGAGCCGCCCATGTTGTCAGTGGTGTACTCTTTAAAGCCTAATTCAGTAACAACTAAGTCTAATTTATCAAGTAAATAAACACCGCTACCGTCAGCCAACGTTGAGCCTAAGCCTAACTGTGGAATAGGGTTACCCGTTAACTGTAGTGAAATAAAGACTGCAGGAATGGTATAAGCAAAAATCAATACTATGTACTGAGCAATTTGCGTGTAAGTAATACCTTTCATACCACCCAATACGGCATAAACCCAAACAACGAACATACCGATGTAAAGACCTAAATCGTAATCAACTTCTAGGAAGCGAGAGAAAGCAACACCCACACCTTTCATTTGACCAATGATGTAAGTTAATGACGCTATGATTAAACAAACAACGGCAACAACACGTGCTGTTTTTGAGTAATAACGGTCAAAAATAAATTCAGGTACAGTGAACTTGCCGTGCTTACGTAAGTAAGGAGCAAGTAGCATGGCCAGTAGTACATAACCACCAGTCCAACCCATTAAGAAAACTGAGCCACCATAGCCAAGGAAAGAAATCATCCCTGCCATTGAAATAAATGACGCGGCACTCATCCAATCGGCACCAATTGCCATACCATTTTGTAATGGGGTAACACCACCACCAGCAACGTAAAAGTCACTAGTTGAACCGGCACGAGCCCACCAAGCAATACCAAAGTAAACGGCGAAAGAACCGAACACAGCAATGTATGTATAGAGTTTTAACTCATCCATTATGATTCCTCGACGTTATATTTTTTATCAAGATCGTTCATTTTTTTGGTGTACCAAAAAACTAAACCGACAAAAGTGTAAATTGAACCTTGCTGTGCAAACCAGAAACCTAGTTTGTAGCCACCGATACGTATTTCATTTAAAGGTTCTACTAATAGCAAACCGAACCCAAATGAAACGACGAACCAGATAACAAGACTTATAAATATTAGGCGCAGATTTTCTGACCAATATGTCTGTTTCTCTTCCATTATCCTCTCCTAGCAACTTAACTTATCTGGGTTTTAGCCCAGTTATTATGTGAAGCGTTTATTATTTTTTTACGCTTGATTTATCACCTGTTTTACCAATTAAGGCAGTAGTTACGTTTACTATTAATTCGGATCGCGATAAAACCAAAATCAAAATTCATAGTGAAATTTAACTATTATTGACACTAACAAGGTTTTTCGAATTGAGGTATTACACTTTAGTCTAGATTTTATACTTTAGGGTTGACGTAAGCGGGCTAAATACACTAAAAATAGCTATCTACTAAGTATGTTTTGTTAAAGGCTGAAAGAATATGGATCATGAACTCGCCGAGATTAGTGCTTTCCTTCAAGCGATTCCGCCATTCGACACCCTACCCGAATCGGTGACGTTACAATTAGTCAAAGAAATAAATATTTGCTACGTAAGGGCCAAGCAACCGTTACCACCTAATGGTATCGAGGAGGCGCGTCTTTATATCTTACGCAAAGGTGCTTTGGTTTATACCGACCATAATGGCCAGTTAGTGGGAAAATATACCGAAGGTGAAATTTGCAGTGTTTTTTGTCGACCCGCACAACGCAATGAAGTGGAGGTAAATACTGAAGAAGACACTTTACTGTACAGTCTTGATTATCAAACTTTGCTGTCTTTAGTTGCAGACTACCCACAAATAGACGCTTTTTTCATGCAAACAGCTGCAGAGCGTTTAAAAGGGAAAATGAGCAAGGTTAATGAAGACGCGATTATTAATTCTTCACTGATTAATAACCCCATTAGTCAATTTTATCATCAACCAGTATTAACCATTAAAAGTCATCAAAGCATACAAGAAGCGGCGCTAAAAATGACTGAAAAAGATATTTCTTGCCTAGTCGTCATCGATGATAAAGAAAGTGGTGTCGGTGCACCGGTTGGTATAGTAACCGATAAAGATATTCGTCGACGTTGTGTCGCTGAAGGGTTAAGTTTTACCCTGCCAGTCAGCGAGATTATGACCACAGATATGGCAACGTTACCCGAGCAAAGTAGCGCTTATGATGCGCTTATGTTGATGACTAGCAAGCGTATTCACCACCTTCCTATTACTGGCTTTAGTGATTCTGGAGAGTATGGCGAACTAGTGGCGATGGTAACTATCACGGACTTAATGAATAATGAAGGCCACAATGCCGTCAATATCACCAGTATTATTCGTAAAGCGGCGACCATTAACGATTTGATCCGTATCAGTAAATTAATACCAAAATTACAAATTCGTATGGCTAAACTCGGCACCAGCGCTGATCATATTGGTAAAAGTATTAGCGCGATAACGATGGCATTTACGATTCGAATTATTGAAATGTCAGAAAAAATCAATGGTAAAGCGCCAGTTCCCTATGCATGGGTAGCTTGTGGTTCTCAAGCAAGACAAGAGCAGCTTGCTCATTCTGACCAAGACAATGCTTTAATTATTTCTGATCAGGTACAACCTGAGCATGAAGCTTGGTTTGAAAACCTCGCCTCGTTTGTTTGTGATGGTCTTGCTGCCTGCGGTTTTATCTTGTGTCCTGGCGATATCATGGCTTCAAACCCTAAATGGCGACAACCACAAAAAATGTGGCATCAATATTTTGAGCAATGGGTGAATACTCCAAGCCCACAGGCGTTACTCAATGGTAGTGTCTTCTTTGATTTTGCTACAGTACATGGCGACGATTCTTTACTTAACGAAGTACGTAGCAAGCTGCTGGCAAAAACCAAAGGTAATAGCTTATTTCTCGCACACTTGTCTAGAAATGCTTTGATGCTGAGGCCACCACTGGGGTTTTTTCGGGATTTTGTGTTAATTTCTGATGGCGAGCATAAATCGAGTCTAGATATTAAGCACAATGGTATAGCGCCGATTGTTGATCTGGCAAGAATTTATGCGCTAGCCGAAGGGATCGCATCAGTGAACACTATAGAGCGCCTTAGAAAAGCAGCCGGAAGCCCTTCTATTTCTAAAGAGTCGGCGGCTAACTTAATTGATGCTTATGAATTTTTAGGCATATTGCGTTTAGAGCACCAAGCCAATTTACTACAAGCAGGTAAAGAGCCAAATAATTACTTGTCACCGAAAAAATTGTCTAAGCTCGAACGTGAACATTTAAAGGATGCTTTTAAAGTCATTAAAGCATTACAAGATAGCAGACAGTCAACGTACTAAGGTTAAATATGCTCAGCAATCAACCCTTGTTTTATTGGTTACTCGGTTATGAAGCTCAACGAAAACGTGCTTGGGCACGAGCGCCAGAAGGAGCCTTAAAAGACTTTCTTGCTGTTAGTTTTCCTGAACCTGATACGCCATTAAATGATATTGAAATTTTGTCGGTTGATTTTGAAACCACTGGCCTTCATGCCATTAACGATAAGTTACTAAGTGTTGGCTTTATTGGCATAAAACAGCAGCAAATATCATTAAAAGACAGCTACCATCAAATCATCAAAACGAAGGATGATCTTAGCGCAGATAACGTTATTATTCATCAAATAACTGATCAGCAAAAAGAACAAGGCGCGCCATTAAAAGAGGTGGTTGAAGCCTTACTCAAAGCTTTGGCTGGAAAAGTAATGTTGGTACATTTTGCTCGTATTGAAAGACAATTCTTGCAACAAGCTTGTTTGGAACTTTATGGCGTAGCGCCACCTTTTCCGATGATAGATACCCTAATGATAGCAAAGCGTCAACTTGATAAAAAGGATGTCGCTTACGACCCCTCAGAATTAAGATTGTCAACTTTGCGCCACGCTCATGGCTTGCCAAATCATTTTGCCCATAACGCTTTAAATGACGCTATAGCTACGGCAGAACTGTTAATGGTACAAGTCAGTGAAATGTCTGATAACAACTCACTTAAATTGCACGATTTATTATTGTAATTTCGGCTCAATGAACCCATAAAAACTAATGGCAAGTAAATCTGTTGAAGGCAAGCGTAATATTTTCAAGTTGAATATTACTTTTGAACAATACCCCTGACAACTTACTACCGCTCTTATTTGAAATGGCTTATGGTGACCGTTTAGGCTTTATCAACGGAGGTTGATGTAGACTTAGCATTGGCCTTGATTATTTCAATATCTACTTTATCAATTAGTAATAAAACGTCTGCTAATTTTTTTCTTAAATCAGCAGAGAGCTTGTTAGGGAAGCTACATTTTTTGGCGACAGAAAGTGATTCTCTGCGGATAACGATGTTAAGTAAATTCTGAATAGAGTCGGTATTTGATAGTGCTAATGCGGGGAGTGGTTTTTCAACTGCTTGATTAAAGGTATCGTACGCTTCTTGTAATGCTACTTTTGCTTGTTTTAGTCTAGCCATGTAACCACCTATTTTATTGTTATTAAGGGCCTATTGGTGTTTATCACGATTAATCAAAACACCTATGGCCCCTTCTACAATAAATAGATTTGAAACTTTGTCTAGTGTTATTCGTTAGTAATTAAACGATTGCAGTAGTGTTAACGTTATCATCTTGCCTTGAACCTATAGCTAACCTTAGTTTCATGCTCTTACTTGACGATAAAATTTTAGGTGGTTAATTTCGCTTTTTTGATGATGGTAAATAATTCATCTTTTAAATGTAAACGCTGCTTTTTTTGTTGATCGAGATATTCATCCGAAGTATTTTCAGCCCCTTGTTCAATGTGATGTACTTCTTGATCGAGCTCGTGATATTTTTTGAATAAGCGAGCAAAATGAGCATCATTCATTTTTAGGCTGCGTATTTCATCAGCAAATTCTGGAAACTCGTGGTGTAAATCATGTTTTTCTATTATCATTTTTTATCCCTTATGTTGCGCAATTAATACAAGTTGTTGTGTAAGGTAAAGCGTGTAATCTTTCGATGTTTATTAGGGTGTTACAGCTTGAACAAAAGCCATATTTTTTATTTTTTAGACGATTTAATGCGGCAATAACATACTTTAGTTCAGCTTTTGCTTGGTGATGAATTTCATCTAGCACTTCATCATTTTCGGTTTCGGTCGCTTGTTCAGCAAAGTCCTGTGAGCGACCTTGATGTAAATCAGCTTCAATAGCACTTATGCGATGCTCTAGCTGAGCTTTTTTCTCTGTTAAGGAGGTTAATATTTCTTGATGAGTCATGTCATTTTCCTTTAAATGATAAGGGCTATGACTTTATTTTATGGCAACGTTGGCTAATTGTTTTGATCTAGCGCAAGTGTAAGCGAATAATTGGCAAGCTAGGGCTGATAAAAATAATGTAATGCCAATAAAAAAGACGCAGTAAGCGTCTTTTTTATTGGGTTATAAAGCTGTTTTATTTAGAAAACTGAAACTCTTTGGGTGGCGTTGCTCCCATTAAATGTTCAACAAAATAATCCCAACGTTTGCGCATCATGTAAGGTTCACGCGCAAAACCGTGGCCGCGATTAGGTAACATCAACATATCAAAATCTTTGTTAGCCTTAATCAAAGCTTCAACGACAATCAAAGTATTGTAAGGTGGTACATTGGTATCGGTTGTACCGTGAGCGATCAATAATTTACCTTGCAAACTGTCAACCGATAACTGGTTTGCTTGGCTGTCGTAATTGCTAATGCCTTCTTCATCTATAACTTCAAGACCATGGTATTTTTCGCCCCATTCATCAGCATAGTTACGGTTATCATGATTACCTGCCTGTGATACAGCTACTTTGTAGAAATTTGGAAAAGTTAATAACGCGCGAGTTGATGCGAAACCACCGCCAGAATGACCCCAAATACCAACGCGTGTTACATCAATCCAATTATGACGCTTAGCTAACTGTTCAATGGCAGAAACTTGATCAGGAATACCACTGTCGCCCATGTTGCCATAATAAAATTCATGGAAAGCTTTTGAGCGACCCGGTGTACCCAAAGCATCAATTTCTATAACAATAAAACCTAACTCAGCAATTGCTTGGTTATCGCCACGAGAGCTACGAAAATGACGGCCACGAATACTACCTACTTGTGGACCTGGATATAAATAATTAACTACAGGGTAAGATTGGCTGGCGTCAAAATTTGTTGGCTTGTACATTAAACCATAAATATCATTTTCACCGTTTCTGTCTTTAACAATAAATTCAACCGGTGCTTGCCAGCCAGACGCTTTTAATTGGCTAATATCCATGGTTTCTATGGTCAATTCTTTGTTATTACTAACGGCACGTACTCGGCTTATTTCAGCGGTTGTTGGTGTTGCCGCGCGGTCTAAAAAGTGTGTGCCGGCTTTGTTTAACGTAATGCGATGGTGCTTTTTTTCGGGTGTTAATAAGGTTAACTCAGAGCCATCTTTGTTAACGCTGTAAAGATAATGGTAATAAGGGTCACTGCCTTCTTTGCCTGCGCCAGTGAAAATAAGCTTACCCGTTTGTTGATCAACATGGAGTAATTCGATAACCGTCCAGTCACCTTGGGTAATTTGTTGTTTAACTTTCCCCGTTGCTAAATCTATTAGGTATAAATGTCCCCAGTTACTGCGCTGAGAAAACCAAATAGCCTCATTACTTTTTTCTAAATACTGCCAACTAATGCCATCGACACCTGATTCAAAAAAGCTTTTTTGTGTTTCTGACATAACAAGCTTAACTTTACCGGTTTTAGCATCAGCAATTTTCAACGTGGCAGTTTTGTGATCGCGCGTAGAAGAAACAAAGGCAAATGTTTTACTATCGTCAGCCCAATCTATGTCTAATAGTTCGCCGTTACGTCCAGCGACATGGTCAGTGATTGTTGAACGGTGAGCATCGGGTGCCATATCAAGTGGCGTGACCTTTTTACTTTCAACGTCGATAACGACACGATGAATAGCAAATATATGTTCATCACCCGGTAAAGGATACTTCCAAACGTCAATTGTTGGATGGCCAACTGCGGTTGACACTATGCCCATGTCACCTACGTTGCGGCCATCATGCTTAAAGGTGGTTAATTTTTTTGAGTCAGGCGCCCAAGTCACTACGGGAGAATCACGACGAACCCAGCCAGCATTATTGGTTGCATAGCCAAAGTCTTTAATACCGTCAGTGGTGAGTTGGCTTTCTTTATCTGTTATTAAATCACGTAACCATAGATTATGATCGCGAATAAATACGGCACGTTTACCATCAGGTGATAAGTTTTCCGCACTTTTTTGGCTTAGTTCATCAAGCTGGCATAAATAATGAGTTAAATCACATTGGTAACTCTTTGCCTTTACTGAAAATTTGATGTTGTTTGCAGATATAAACTCTACTTGAGTGAAAGGGAACTTATCGTGATTTACTTCGCTATCAGTAATGCGAGCAAGTGATTCTGCTAATTTTTTATGATCGAATGCGAGAGATTTTTTTTGGCTATTAATATCAACTTTAAAAAATTTATCGCCGTCTTCAGTATGGCTGCGGTATACCAAAGTGTCATTGCTTGACCATAACGGGTAGTCAACAGTACCTGTTACTAACTTACTGGTATAGCTTGATAATTGTTGTTCAGCTTTTTTATAGTCGTCAACACTTAGTTGTTTTGCCGACAACAGGGTTGGTGTCAGTGCAGAAATAATTGCAACGCCACTGGCAAGAATAAGAGATTTTCTCATCTAAATTTACCTTTTTTCATTATTAGTTATTCACTCGAGGATAATACAAGCAAAGCTATGACCAGCCTAACATTTCCTAACCGCTTCAAGTGTAATTATCGTTAAATATACAATTTTATAAGATGAAAGAATCGTTATTAACAGGCAAAAAACATCCCCTTTAGACTTATGTCTAATTTCTAAATAGCGATTAACGTTTTAAGTTATATCCATAAAATAAAAATAAAACGATAAAAAGTAGCCAAAAGATCGTATCTGCAGTTTTTCTGAGGCTAATACACAACAAACGGGGATAGCAAAATGTTTAACAAGAAAAAGCTTCTATTAGCAACAGGATTATTCGCACTGGCTGGCACAGCAAATGCGGCTTACGAAATTAAATTAGACAACGACGATAGTATTACTTTCGGTGGTTACATCAAAGCCGACGCACGTTACATCGATGGTACTGTTGCAGCAACTGATTATTGGTATGGTAGTGGCACGGCACTAGACAATAGTATTTCTAATTTTGGTATTGCGGTAAATGAATCACGCATTAATACTAAATATAAACATGGTGATTTAACCGGTTTTATTGAAATGGATTTCTATGGAGACGCTGTTAGAGGAGGGGGTAATGAAATTATCTCAAATTCGTCAAACCCACGTATTCGTCATGCATTTATTAAATATAAAGATCTATTAATTGGTGACACTTGGTCAACTTTTGTTAACACCAGTGCACTTGCAGAAGCCGCTGATTTTGGTGGTCCATTGTTATCGGCAGCTTTTATTCGTCAAGGACAAGTTCGTTACACTATGGGTAACTTTCAGGTCTCTGTTGAAAATCCAGAATCATATGGTGGTGTCAGTGGCAATGATTCTATGCCTGATGTTATTGCTCGTTATAATTTTAAAGGCGATTGGGGTAATGTCGCTATTGCCGCGGTAGCCAAACGATTACAAACCGTTGGTGGTAATGAAGAATCAGCACTAGGTTATGGTATTTCAGGTCGCATTAATACTTTTGGCAAAGATGACTTTCGTTTTCAATTTCATGGTGGTGAAGTAGGTCGCTATATTGGCGTAACCGCATCAAAAGATTTAATTGGCGAAGAAGTTGAAGAAACAACCTCAATCAGCGTTGCATACCGCCATTTCTGGACCGAAGATTTACGAAGCACGGCCTTTTATGGTAACACCACTACAGAAGTTGCAGATTATGACCGTACACATTGGGGCGTAAATTTATTTAAAAATGTTACTCAGCAATTATCCTTTGGTGTTGAAGTGGGTAATTTTGAAATGGCAGATAAAAATGTTGATTCTGACTACTTACAATTTTCAGCAAAATACGTTTTATAAGTGTACCGTTACATAAAAGCAAAGAATTCACACGTTTTGCGTTAGTTGACCTCCTATTCTGAGGTTTTTTGGGGAAGCTTTTGCTTCCCCTTTTTTATGTACAGGATGTACGGTATAGCGAGGTGGCATGGATGCCAAAGAACGCATATGTACAGGATGTACGGTATAGCGAGGTGGCATGGATGCCAAAGAACGCATATACAGGATGTACGGTATAGCGAGGTGGCATGGATACCGAAGAACGCATATGTCATCCTAATACAAAAACAACCGTCCCAAAAACCGTCATCCTGAATTTATTTCAGGATCTAGTGTTATGAATATAGCAAGAAGCACAGATACTGAAACAAGTTCAGCATGACGGAGTCTTTAGCATAAATTTAACATAACCAAGTCTTTAGCATAAATTGAACATAACCAAGTCTTTAAAATAAAAAACCGTCATCCTGAATTTATTTCAGGATCTAGTGTTATGAATATGGCAAAAAGCAGAGATACTGAAACAAGTTCAGCATGACGGGGTATTTAGCATAAACTCAACATGAAGCAGTCTTTAAAATAAATTCAGTATGACGAGGTCTTTAGCATAAATTCAGCATGAAGCAGTCTTTAGAATAAATTCAGTATGACGAGGTCTTTAGCATAAATTCAACATGACCAAGCCTTTAAAATAAAAAACCGTCATCCTGAATTTATTTCAGGATCTAGTGATATGAATATAGCAAAAAGCACAGATACTGAAACAAGTTCAGCATGACGAAGTCTTTAGCATAAATTCAGCATGAAGCAGTCTTTAGAATAAATTCAGTATGACGAGGTCTTTAGCATAAATTGAACATAACCAAGTCTTTAAAATAAAAAACCGTCATCCTGAATTTATTTCAGGATCTAGTCGTTGATACTGATAACTTCAGTACCAACATCACCCCTCTACTACTTTTTAAACTTAGCAAAGGCATCAGCAAAAGCGTTACCCATAGCGGCATTTTCACTCTTTTTAGCGGGTGGCTTTGTATTACGTTGCGGGTTTGGCTTAGCCGTTTTGGGTGTGGTATTTTGTGAACGAGGCTGAGGCTTATTCGTCTGTTGGTTTTGTTCTGGCTTGGTGGTCACTGTTTCATCTAAACGCATAGATAAGCTAATGCGTTTTCTAGCCGCATCAACTTCCATTACTTTTACTTTAACAATATCACCTGCTTTCACAATTTCACGTGGGTCGCTAACAAATTTGTCAGTAAGTGATGAAATATGTACTAAGCCATCTTGATGAACACCTAAATCGACAAAGGCACCAAAATTGGCAACGTTTGAAATAACACCTTCAAGTACCATGCCGACAGTTAAGTCATTAATGGTATTTACACCTTCTTTAAACTGTGCGGCTTTAAAAACAGGTCGAGGATCTCGGCCGGGCTTTTCTAGCTCACTAATAATATCTTTAAGCGTTAATTCGCCAATATTAATATCGTTGAGATCTGTGATATTAATTTTACTTAATTGTTCACTATTACCGATTAAATCACTAATGTTGCTATTAAGATGGGCAATGATCTTTTCAATAACTGGGTAGCTTTCTGGATGAACACCTGAATTGTCTAGTGGATTTTTACCACCTGAAATACGTAAAAATCCCGCTGCCTGTTCAAAGGCTTTAGGACCCAAACGCGCTACTTTCTTGAGTTCTTTTCTGTCATCAAAACGACCATGTTCGTCGCGATAAGCAACGACGTTATCAGCCATCGTTTTATTTAATCCTGAAACTCGTGTTAATAACGCAGCCGAAGCACTATTTAAATCAACACCGACATTATTTACACAATCTTCTATAACATTGTCGAGGGTTTTACTTAGCTGGCTCTGACTTACGTCATGTTGATATTGACCAACGCCAATCGCTTTAGGGTCAATTTTCACTAGTTCAGCTAATGGATCTTGTAAACGCCGTGCAATCGAAACCGCGCCACGAATGGAGACGTCTAAATCTGGAAATTCTTTTGCGGCAAACTCTGAAGCAGAATAAACAGAAGCACCTGCCTCACTGACCATCACTTTTTGTGGCTTATTTGCTTCTAATGCCTGAATAACCTCTGCCGCGAGTTTGTCACTTTCACGTGAGCCAGTACCATTACCTATCGCGAGTAATTCAACTTTGTGTTGTTGGCATAAATTGACTAAGGTTCGTACTGATTTTTCCCAATGATTCTGTGGTGCGTGTGGGAAAATTGTCGCGGTTTGTAATAATTTACCGGTAGCATCAACAATCGCTAATTTACAACCCGTTCGCATACCTGGGTCTAAGCCTAGTGTCGTTTTTGCACCAGCGGGCGCAGCCATTAATAAATCACTTAAATTGGTGGCAAAAACTTTTATCGCCCCATTTTCTGCTTGTTCACGTAAATTACCCAATAGTTCAGTTTCTAAGCTTAGGCTTAATTTTATTTTCCATGCCCAGCGTACCACTTTAGTGATAAATTCTGCACCAGCTTGTCCGGTTAAACGCTGATTGTAGTGCTCACAAATAATTTGTTCGGCACTTGAGTACTGACTATCTTCTTGGTTTGGGTCTACGTTAATACTGAGTTGTAATATTTTTTCATTGCGACCACGCAACATCGCTAAAGCACGATGTGAGGGAACATTTTTTAATAATTCTGAGTGCTCGAAATAGTCGCGATATTTAGCGCCTTCTTGCTGCTTGCCCTTAGCGACAACACTGGTTAAATGCGCTTGCTTTAATAAATGCTTACGCAGCTTTTGTAATAAATTGGCGTCTTGAGCAAAACGTTCAATGAGGATATAAATAGCGCCCTCAAGGACTGATTTTTCATCGCTAAAACCGGCATCATTATTGATAAAAGCTTTTGCTTCAATTTCTGGCGTTAACGCCCAGTTATTATAAAGGTTATTGGCAAGCGGTTCTAAACCCGACTCTATGGCTATTTGGCCTTTAGTGCGACGCTTAGGTTTAAACGGTAAATATAAATCTTCTAAACGGGTTTTGTTGTCTGCGGCTTGTAATTCTTTTTCTAATGCTGGCGTTAATTTATCTTGTTGGGTGATGCTGGTAATAATGACTTTTCGACGATCTTCAAGCTCACGTAAATAACTTAAACGTTGATCAATGTGGCGCAGATGATTATCGTCTAACCCTTGAGTTACCTCTTTACGGTAACGCGCAATAAAAGGTACAGTTGCGCCGTCATCAAGCAAGTTAATTGCTGAAGTTATCTGAGCGGTTTTAACGTTAAGTTCTGTTGCGATGAGTTCAGCAATGGTAGCCATTAATTGACGAGCCTTTTTGAAAGAATAAGTTTTAAAGCACTATGTTGCCATGGTTTGATAGCAGCATCAATTTGCTTGTTAGGTTTGTGGGTGAAGATTAATGATTGAAAAATGAATGTTTTGTTTATCGCGTTTTTCGTATGAAAAACATTAGCCAAGTTAGACCTTAGTAAGGTCACTTGGCATTAAATGGCGATGCTAAAACTCTTCACTTTCGGGAAGGTCTGTTGGTAAATCGGCAGACAACCACTTACAAATTAGGTCATTTGCTGTTTCTAACCCCGTATATTTTAATGATGAAAAAGCTTGTACGGTAATATCTGCATTTAACGATGCTAAGGCTTTTTTAACCTGAAGCACTTCAGCACTTCTTTTACCTTGTGAAAGCTTGTCGCATTTTGTTAATAACGCCAATATCGGTAAATCACTGTCCGCGGCCCATTGGATTAAGTCCATATCAAGATCTTTTAACGGATGACGAATATCCATTAAAATAACTAGGCCTTTTAAACAATCACGTTTTTCTAAATATTCGCCAAGTGCTTTTTGCCATTTTTTCTTCATTTCAATCGGCACTTTGGCAAAGCCGTAACCGGGTAAGTCAACCAAACGTCTGTTAGGTGCGACTTCAAAAATGTTAATAAGCTGCGTTCGACCCGGTGTTTTACTGACACGAGCTAAACCACGTTGGTTAGTTAAGGTATTTAGTGCGCTTGATTTACCCGCATTTGAACGTCCCGCAAAGGCCACTTCTATACCGTTGTCTTCAGGCAAGCGACGAATATCCGGCGCACTTAAAGTGAAAGTGGCTTTACTTAAATGAATAACAGGTGATGACAAAATGGTGTCCAATAACAAATAAAAAAAGCATTATATCTTTTTTTTCTCGTGAAACAGTAAAAAGTGTCATTTTTTAAGCTTAATTTTTACTATGCTTATTACACCGTGATGATATTAGTGTAAAATATGACTAGTTTTTTATATTCATCCGTTTATTTTTTAGTGAATACTTAATCAATAGTAATAGAGCAGAGAGCCATTCAATGAATAAAATTATTTTTTCGTTAATTCTTGCCGTAACGAGTATTAATGTCGCGTTCGCAGCAACCGGAAGTGTTGATGCAGGTAAAAGTAAAGCAGCTATGTGTAGTGCTTGTCATGGTGCTAATGGGATTGGCGCAAGTGATGCGTTTCCTAACTTAGCGGGTCAGCATGCTGCCTATATTGTTAAACAACTACAAGCCTTTAAAAGTGGTACACGTGTCAACGCTATGATGGGACCAATGGCTGCTGGCTTATCCGATCAAGATATGGCTGATATCGGTGCTTACTTCTCAAGTTTAGATAGAAGTGGCGCTACCGTATCAGTTGAACTTGCTAGCATGCATTCAGCTCCGGCTGCTGTAGTAGAAACTGTTGCTTATGTTGGCAATGCTAGTGCAGGTAAAAGCCTTTACGAATTAGGTGATGCTTCACGTAATATTGCTAGCTGTATCGGCTGCCATGGTAAAGAGGGCAATAGTCAGGTACTAATCAACCCTAATTTAGCCAACCAACATGCCCAGTATATCGAAAAGCAATTATATGCTTTTAAAGATAAAACGCGCATTAACTATGCAATGAATCAATTTGCTGGTGCGATGACCGATGAAGATATTGCCGATATGGGCGCCTATTTTGCTGATACCAAGGCCGTTGCTCATGTAAAACCTAAGCGTGTTACTAAGGTTGCGATTATTACCGAAGAAGCGATTGCCGGAAAAGCAAAGTCAGCAATGTGTAGTGCTTGTCACGGTGCGGACGGTAATAGTTTAGTGCCTATGTATCCAAAATTAGCAGGACAACATGCGGAATATACAGCTAAACAACTAAAAGAGTTTAAATCTGGTGTGCGTGAAAATGCGGTAATGGCAGGTATGGCTGCAGCCTTGTCTGAACAAGACATGGCTGAATTAGGCGCATATTTTGCTAGTCAAAAACCGACGCCAGGTAATGGCAAGGGCTCTGAACTAGGGCGCAAATTATACTTTGGTGGAGACCCAGCTCGTGGTATTACCGCTTGTATCGCTTGTCATGGCGCAACGGGTAAAGGTGTTGCAAAAGCTGGTTTCCCTGTTGTTGCTAATCAAAGTGTTGAATACTTAACTGCACAGTTAATGAGTTTTAAAACCGGTGAACGCAATAATGATCGTAATGGCATGATGGGAAATATAGCTAAACGTTTGAAGAAAAATGACATTGATGCATTAGCGCAATACATGTCTTCAATGAAATAAAGCACGGTTAAAAGAATATTTTTAAAAAAGCAGCTTAATAAGCTGCTTTTTTATGCCTGCTAAGTGATCAATAAATTAGTCCGATGGGTATAACTTGTGTAAACTGTTTGATATTGAAGACTGCAGTGCCTAAGGTAATAACCTTACCAATCATTGCTAGCCACATTTAATTATCTACATATATAGAGAGCTCATTGATGAAAAGAATACTACTAAGCTTGGTTTTATTAGGAACAAGTGCACTAAATATCAGCTATGCTGCCCAAGGTAATGTTGATGCCGGTAAAACAAAATCTGCAATGTGTGGAGCATGTCACGGTGTTGATGGTAATAGCTTAGTACCTATGTATCCTAGTCTGGCTGGACAAGGTAGTAGCTATATCGCGAAACAACTAGCTGACTTTAAAACGGGGCTAACTTCGGGCGGAAAAGAAGGTCGTGTTAATGCAATTATGGGTGGTATGGCCATGGCATTGAGCGAACAAGATATGCTTGATTTAGGCGCTTATTATAGTGCACAACCTGCAAAATATGCGGGTGGAGCAACCAGTGACGTTGGCAAAAAGCTATATTTTGGTGGTGATATAGAGCGTGGAATTACCGCTTGTATTGCTTGTCATGGCGCTGATGCAAAAGGCATGTCACAAGCTGGTTTCCCAGCTCTGGGCGGACAAAATGCAATGTACTTAACTGCTCAGTTGGAAAGTTTTCGTTCGGGAGCTCGCAACAATGACAAAAATGGCATGATGCGAAATATTGCTATGAAGCTAGAAGATGCAGATATTGCCGCCTTAGTGCAATACATGTCGACGATAAAATAGTCGCTTATAGCGAGTTCTGAACATTGTCTTTATTTGCCATCCATGGCACTAAGACATACCGTTCATCCTGAACATCGTCTTTATTTGCCATCCATGGCACCAAGACATACCGTTCATCCTGAACATCGTCTTTATTTGCCATCCATGGCACCAAGACATACCGTTCATCCTGAACATAAAGCAGCTTAATAAGCTGCTTTTTTATTGGCTATGATAGGTTAATGTCGTACACTAAAATAGATATTATTAGTTGGTAATTTGTTGATTTTAAAGGTAAGGGTAATTATCTTGATGGAACTGGGTCTTTAGTGAAAAATCATTCAGTTGTTAATAATATGATTGCTTGTCATCAATGCGATTCGTTATTACCTATGCCGTATTTATTAGAAGGACAAAATGCTTTATGTGGTTGTTGTGGCGCGATGTTGTTTTCAAAGAAGAGGGATGCGATTAATCGAACCCTTGCTGTCGCCATTGCAGGGTTATTGTTTTTTTTACCCGCGGCATTATTACCTATTATTGGCATCGGCGCCGCAGGTCTTTACAACGATGCCTCTCTGGTTGACTGTATTACGCTTTTAATTGATAGTCGCAATTACGTACTCGCCTTTGCTATTTTTATGTTTACCATTGCTATCCCTGTAGTGAGGCTGATCACGGCCTTATATATTTCATGGTGCATAAAGTTTCAAAAAATTAAACCTTCGTTGCTAGTGTTTTTTCGCTCTTATCATGTTTTAGATACTTGGACGATGCTCCACGTTTTTTTACTTGGTGTTGTTGTTTCTATGTATAAACTTTCTTCACTGGCTGATATGACGATTGATGGTGGGTTAATTAGCCTAATATTCCTGTTGTTATGTTCAACATTGGTGTCGGTGACAATAGATCAGCACAATATATGGCATGAGCTGGAGAAATCTCTTGAGCAATAAAGCCCTTGCCGCAGGTTTAGGCAGTTGCCCAAAGTGTCATAAGCTCAATGTTATGCATAGCGAGCGACAAGTCTGTTCACGCTGTTTAACGCTATTTTCTGCTCGAAAACCTAAAAGTATTGAATACACGTTAGCTTGGACCATTGCCGCGTTAGTGATGTTTATTCCGGCTAATATTTATCCTATGATGGTGTTTTACACTTTCGGCAACCCCGAAGCATCAACCATTTTGGAGGGGATCGCCATTTTTATTCAAATGGGGATGTTGCCGGTAGCGATCATCATTTTTATTGCTAGCTTTGTTATACCCTTAGGGAAAATTATTGGGCTATTTACCTTGATGTACAACACCAAAAGAAAAACACAATTGTCGTTAAAACAACAAGGAAAGTTATATCATATTGTCGAATTTTTAGGACCATGGTCAATGCTCGATGTATTCGTGGTGACGGTCATGGCTGCGGTCGTTAATTTAGGCTTTTTATCTAGTATTGAACCAGCAGTTGGTATTACCTACTTTACTTTAATGGTAATTTTTACCATTTTTGCCGCGGAAAGCTTTGATCCGCGACTATTATGGGATAACTATCAGAAGCATAATCATCAGTCACTTTCTGAAAAAACATATAACAAAACGGATGTCCCTCATCATGACAAATAAAACTATTCTTGCCGAATCAAAAGCTATTATTAAAAGTCGAGAAGGTATTTCTGCTGTCTGGTTAGTGCCTATTATTGCGTTGTTATTTGGTGCTTGGCTAATTATAAAAGCTGTTTCTGACCGAGGCACGTTTATCACCGTTCAGTTTGAAAGTGCAAGTGGTATTGTGGTTGGTAAAACTCAAGTTCGCTATAAAGGACTTACCACAGGTATTGTTCGTGACGTTGAAGTATCTGAAGACTTACAGAGTGTTATTGTCGAAATTGAAATGATTTCAAGCTCAAAAAAAATGTTGACCGATAAAACACGTTTTTGGTACGTGACTGCCGACGTTTCATTTCAAGGTATTACCGGATTAGACACTTTGTTATCAGGGAGTTACATAAATGTGATACCTGATATAGAAGAAGAAGGTAAAGCAAGGAGTCACTTTATTGCCTTAAGTGAAGAACCGGTATTAGATCAAGCAACGCCAGGTTTACATGTATCATTAACTACAAAAACTTTGGGTTCATTAGGCAAGAAATCGCCGGTTTTATTTAAACAAATTACCGTCGGTTATGTCGCTGGATTTAACTATGAGGCAACTTCTGATCTGATCAATATTAACCTTTTTATTGAACCTGAGTACGCTAACTTAGTAAAAGAAAACTCGCGTTTTTGGAATACCAGTGGCGTAACAGTATCAGGCTCATTAACTAGTGGTGTTACTGTTCATACCGATTCACTGGCATCTGTTGTTGCTGGAGGTGTGGCTTTTGGAAACTCTGATTATGAAGCTGTTATGGGACCAGCTATCAACGGCCAAAATTTCACCTTATATTCTGATTATGAAACCGCCAATATGGGCCATGAAATTCAGTTAATGTTAAACTGGAATTCAGGTATAGATCGCGATGCAGCGATTATGTATCAAGGGTTAACATTAGGAAAGATTACCGACTTTACTCGTATTGATCCCGAAGAAAGGATCATCGAAGCCAGTGCTATTATCAATCCTCGTATCATTCCCTATTTAACCAGTGGTTCGCAGTTTTTTGTTATAGCGCCAAATCTGGACTTAGGCGGCGTTACAAATTTACATACATTAATGCTAGGCGCTCACATTGGTATTCGTCCATCAGTTGATGGTAAACCGTTAAATAAATTTAACGTATATAATCAAGAGCCTGCCTACCAATATAGTGAGCCTGGGTTACATTTAGTGTTAAAAGCACAAGATGTTGGCTCTTTAACCACAAGCTCTAATATTTATTATAAACAGCAGAAAGTAGGTACTATTCAGGCAATTGAAAATATTGGCCCTAATGAATTTTTAGTACACATTTTCATTGAACCTAAATACAAAAGCTTTGTTTCTAGTGATAGTCACTTTTGGAACGCCAGTGGTTTGCATATTTCAGGTGGCTTACAAAATTTTGATATACAAGCACAATCTATTCAGTCGATGTTAGCGGGCGGTATTGCTTTTGACTTAGGTGATAATAATGAAAAATCAGCACCTAAGAATGGTGATAGCTTTCAGCTGTTTATTGATAAAAACGTGGCTAAACAACGTTCAACATTTAACCTTTATACGAATAGTGCCCATGGTTTAAGTAACAAAACCCGTATCATGCTAAGAGGTGAAGAAATTGGTTCTGTTCATAAAGTCATTCGCCAGCAAGACCAAGTTACCCTTCAGGTTGGGGTCTTAACTGATTACGAATATATTCTCCGAGAAAACAGTCAGTTTTGGCTCGTTAATGCCGACTTATCCTTGTCAGGAATGACAAATACCGATGCTTTATTTGGCGGGGCGTATATCAGCGTTAACGTTGGAGAAGGTGAAAAAGCCCATGATTTTATTGTCACTGACTTACCACCGGCAAAACACTTATCATCACAAGGACTACAACTTTCGCTAAAATCAGAGCAAGGGAATGTCGTTAATCCAGGCAGTCCGATTAGCTTTAGAGGCATAGCTGTAGGACAAGTGGATAATGTTTCTCTCGATACTACAGGTAATAACGTTGAAATAAATATTACCGTTGATGAAGAATACCGACATTTAATTTCTAATTTTACCCGTTTCTACAACGCCAGTGGTGTAACTATAAGCGGTGGTCTAGGGAATTTTATTGTTAAAACAGAATCTGCTGATGCGATATTAAAGGGGGGGATCAGTTTTATAAACCCAGAAATAAAGCCTGAGCAAGACACCGTTGAAGAGGGAGAGAAATTTACCTTATTTGATAATGTTGAGTATGCAAAATTAGCGGGCGTTGCCATAGAAATTCATTTTAGTGATGTAGAGGGCTTGAAAAATAATTTAAAAATAAAATATCAAGATCAACAAGTTGGCTTAGTTTCTCGGATCAAATTTGATCAGCAAGGATTTGGCGCAACCGTTTATGCTTTTCTAAATGACAGTGGCCGAAAGTTCGCGGTTGCAGACTCAAAATTTTGGTTTGCTAAACCAGAGCTTGCTCTTGTGGGCTCAGTAAATGTTGGCGCTATTCTAGAGGGGGGCTTTATTGGATTAATGCCAGGTAAGGGAGAAATAAGTCATCGCTTTGAGGCCAAAGCCATTATGCCTGTAACAACGACGCTTCCTTCAGGGTTAAATCTTTCATTAAGTGCAAAAAACTTAGGTTCAGTAAGAACTGGCAATCCTGTGCTCTATCGACAAGTTAAAGTTGGTCGGGTAATTGGTGTCGACTTATCACCTACTGCCGACACCGTTAATATCTATATTAATATTTATCCGCGTTATGCGCCTTTAGTAAGTCAAAGCAGTCGGTTTTGGAATACCAGCGGTATTCGTATTGATGCGGGGCTTTTTTCAGGGATCAATATAGACTCA
This sequence comes from Colwellia sp. BRX10-1, assembly GCF_014077545.1. Lineage (NCBI taxonomy): Bacteria > Pseudomonadati > Pseudomonadota > Gammaproteobacteria > Alteromonadales > Colwelliaceae > Colwellia > Colwellia sp. BRX10-1. The sequence goes on along the minus strand of NZ_JACGWC010000002.1, from coordinate 199,625 downwards.
GAATCTATAGAAACACTGCTTGCCGGTGGTATAGCTTTTGCGACACCTGAAGTTGACGTTAATGAAACTTTTCAGCCAGCAGAGCAAGGACAACTATTTAAGTTAGCACGAGATGTTGATGACGATTGGCATAAGTGGCAACCTAAAATTGAATTGTCGCAATAAGAACAAGAGATACCCCCTTAACTTTGTTCAATACACTGTTGGCGATAGCGTTAAGGAAAAGCCGTAAATTTGGTCTAAAGTTACAATTTGTTGTCTATTTATTAATAACTATAATAATAAAGTTCATACAACTCGTTAAAAACCAATAGGTAACGAATTGGCATGACTCATGCTATTAAGCATGCAAACAATATTAACTCATTATAATAATACAGTGGAAAAACCTATGGAAAATGAATTCCCCGGCACTAATAAAGAGCTAACACCGCTCACAAACTCTAATCGTATTCAAGTAATGGACTTACTTCGTGGTTTTGCCTTAATTGGCATTATTATGATGAATATCGAATGGTTTAATCGCCCTGTTAGCGCATTACTGAGCTTTGATTATAGTCTTACTGGCTTCGATTGGGCATCAAGTTGGTTAGTTAAAGTGTTTGTAGAAGGCAAATTTTATAAGTTGTTTTCAATACTTTTTGGTATGGGTTTTGCCATCATGCTCGTTAGGGCGCAAGAGGCAGATCGTAAATTTGGCGCATGGTTTACCCGACGTATGTTGGCATTATTTGTTTTTGGTATGGCGCATTTAATTTTTCTTTGGGGTGGAGATATTATTCACGACTATGCGGTAGGAGGTTTGCTTTTACTGGGGTTTGTTTTACTTTTACGCATTAAAAAATTAGCGCGATTTAATACCCCCGCTACGTTTGCAAAAGTGGGTTTCTCACTATTATTGATGCCGTTATTGGTTTCAATGTTTGCCGCTCTTTATTTTGGTGTTACCCGTGACAACACCGTAATAACCAACGATTGGCAACAGGAAGTCAGCATTAATCAGCAGCTTAATGTTTTACTGCAACAAGAAAAAGATAATCCAAAAGAAATATGGGTTAGTAAAGATACCGAGATTGAAGACGAAAGTACCTTAATAGCAGCGAGTGCGGCAGTCATCGATAGTGATGTTGAAGCATTAGAAGAAAAAGAAGAAGCTGTAGAAGTCGATGAAGATAGCATGACCGACGAAGAGCTTATTATTTATAAAGCTCAACAACGTTTTGAACGAAAACAAAGCCGTGCGCAAGATGAAGCAAAAGAAACAGCAGCTTTTACGCAAACTAGCTATATTGAAGCGACTAAGTACCGAGCTAAAAGCGCCGTTGAAGCTTTAGGTAACACGCCAACCTTTGCCTTCTTTGTTTGTTTACCTCTTTTCATGGTGGGCTATTGGTTAGTCGCTAGTGGCAGAATGAAAAACCCACAACAACACCAAAGTTTCTTCAGTGTTATGTGCTGGGGCGGATTGAGCATTGGCCTACTGTTAAGTATTGCTGGAACTTTTATTAGTCTACACCCAGTGACAAAAAGTGCTATCGAAGTGAGAGCGGGCGGACAAACTATTTTTTATTATGGGCAGTTTGTTCTCTGTGCCGGTTATATTGGCTTGTTTGTAAAATTAGCCAGCAAAGCTTGGTTTATCAAAGGTTTTTCATGGTTGGCACCGTTAGGAAAAATGGCGCTTACTAATTACATCGGTCATTCTATAATCTTAACGACAATATTTTATGGCTATGCTGGTGGTATGTTTGGCCAAATAGCCCGCGGACAACAAATGCTTATTGTCGTCGCGGTGATTTTTGCCCAAGTTGTTTTTTGTACACTATGGTTGAAATTCTTTAGATTTGGCCCGTTAGAATGGTTATGGCGCTCAATTACGTACCTGAAATGGCAACCACTACGCTTAGAAAAAAAACTTGATACAAGTATAGCTTCTTAGGTTTTACTGGGAAAAATTACTGCATAATATGCTGGAATTGTTTAACTGCGATTTCAGCATTTTCACTTTCAGTGATCGCGGTAACAACCGCTATACTGTCAACACCCGTCTGCCAAACACGTTCTGCTCGTTGATGATTAATACCGCCAATGGCTACAACCGGAATATTGCTGGCTAATTTCAATAGCTGTTGTAAGTTATCTACCCCTTGAATTTGTCCGCTCATATTTTTAGTTTTAGTGGGAAATATAGCGCCAATCGCTAAATAAGAGGGTTGTAATTGTTGTGCTAATAAAAATTCATAACAACCATGAGTACTAATACCTAAGTGTAAACCTGACTGATGAATCTTAGTTAAATTAGCGTTTTGTAAATCTTCTTGGCCGATATGCACACCGTAAGCGCGATGCTTTATTGCTAATTGCCAATAATCATTAATAAACAAGCGCGTTTTATACGGCTGACTAATGGCTATGGCTGCAATGATTAGTTTTTCAAGCTCGATGTCCGTCTTATTTTTCAACCGCAGTTGAATAATGTTTAAGCCTAATGGCAATAAACGTTTTAACCAATAAAGTGAGTCAACCACAGGGTAAAGCCCAAGCTTATTATCTGATAGTGCCAACGATGGAAAAGGCGGTAACTGCTGATATTTCTTGACTAGGTTGGATGATATTCTGGGGAAAAAGTCAGCACTATTAGGCCAATGGGTTTGTTCAAATGCACCATAATAATCGGTTTTTTTCATGCTAGCAGTTACCGATTTAGCTAAACCCTGATTAATAAATGCTTTGGTTAAGGTAAAGGCATCACGTAATAAATAGCCGTGTGCTAAAAAAGCCGCTAATGCGCTAGCAAAGGAGCATCCACCACCATGACTGTAAGAAGTATTTATTCGTGGTGAAGAGAGTTGATAACTTATCGATGATTGCTCAACGTGATGTAAACAATAGTCATCACTGACTTGTAAACCATCATTGTCTAACACGGCACTGTGCCCACCTTTTACGATGACGCTGGCGACGCCTAATTCGGCAATTTTTATTGCCAGCTCAACGGGGTTAAGTATCAATAAGTTTGATAATTGTTGCGCTTCCATCAGATTGGGGGTAATAACATCAATATAGCGGAGCAATAGGGTTAAATCTTCTCGCTGTAGTGTCGAAAAACTACCACCGACGCTCGCTTGGCCAACGGGATCAAAAACGACACTTATTTTTGGGTAGTTAGCTTTAAAGCCCGCTAATAATTCGGTTAACCATGTGACTTGTTCAAGATTGGCTATTAAGCCAATCTTAATGACACTGGGTGGTTTATCACTAATTAATACCTTAGCTTGTTGTTGTAATGTCTCGCTAGCGACCGGATTTATCGAGACAAGGCGGTTAGCGTTTTGTACGGTATTCGCGGTGATCAAATGACAAACTTCAACACCCAAGGCATGACCAGTTTTTATATCGGCGGCAATGCCCGCACCACCAGAGCAATCGCTGCCAGAAATCGTCCATACAATCGGTTTTTCTTTAACACTTTCTGTCATAGCTTTATCCTTGTTGCCTTATTGCCTTATTGCCTTATTGACGCCAAAAAGCTGCCTTATTGATGCCAAAAAGGTGTATCTAGGGTTGGGGTTGATGGGTGAGCGGTTTGTCGTTGCTGCATTACACCCGCCATGTATCCTTGCTCGCCAGCGACAATGGCTTGTGCGAAGGCTTTTGCCATCAGTACCGGACTATCTGCCAAGGCAATTGCTGAATTTAATAATACGGCGTCGTAACCCATTTCCATAGCTAGACAAGCATCTGAGGGTTTACCAATACCCGCATCTAAAATGAGAGTTGCATCTGGAAGCCGCGAACGAATTGTTGCTAAATTATAAGGGTTCATTAGACCCTTACCTGTGCCTATTGGCGATGCCCAAGGCATGATCACCTGACAACCTAAGTCATATAAACGCTGACACACCACTAGATCGTCGGTGCAATAAGGTAGCACTTTAAAACCCTCATTTACCAACTGTTCACTGGCCTTTAATAGCTCGATAGGGTCTGGTTGTAAATTATAGTCATCACCGATAACTTCCAATTTTATCCAATCCGTTTGAAAAATTTCGCGGCTCATTTTTGCTAGGGTTACCGCTTCTTTAGCTGTTTTACAGCCCGCCGTATTGGGTAATAAAAATCCCTGAGTCTCTTTAACAACCTCTTGAATATACTGCCAAATTTTTGCGCCTGACTGTTGCGCAGGGTTTTGGCGTTTTAACGACAAGGTGACAATTTTTGAGCCACTGGCTAATATCGCTTTTTTCATGATCTGTGGCGAAGGATAAAGTGCGCTACCAATTAATAAACGACTATTAACCGCTTGTCCGTATATCATTAGTTCGGTTGAAAATGTCATCATTAACCTCCCTGAATAGGAAACAGTACATCTATACTATCCTCTTGATTAATTGTGGTTTTTTGATAGTCAGCTTTACCAATAAAGTCACCATTAAGGGCTACGGCAAAACTTTGTTTTTGCTGCTCTGGCGTTAAATAATGCAGTAATGCCATTGATATATTGGGGGTTATACTGGCAATGGTGATTACTTGTCCATTGATAAAATAGGTTGTTATAGCTGCTTTAGTATTCATTGATGGCTAACCACTTATGATAAGGAGATTCTGTTAATGAGCGACACTCGAAAAAATGCGCAACGGTAAACTCTAACTGCTTTAACACAACCGGCGCAATAAGGTAGCCGTGGCGAAACAGTCCATTGACCTGGATAAGCCGATTTTGCAGTGATATTTTAGCTTGGTTATCACTAAAAGCAGGTCTTAACTGGCTAATATGTTGATGAATATTGGCTTCAGCAAATCCAGCATGGACACTATAAGCCGCGCTGAGTAATTCCATTGAAGAACGTACCGTCATTGGCGCGCAGTCTTCACTTTCGATTTCAGTTGCTCCCACGACATAAAAGCCGTTAGTTTTAGGGGCTATATATAATTGATAGCGAGGGTGCATTAAACGAATAGGCCGGGTAATATTGACTTCAGGGGCAAATAACTGAAATATCTCACCTCGTACTCCTCGTAAATCTTTTAAGGGGGCTGCGGTGTTTTCGCCTGCACTGTTGCGTGCGCCTGCACCGCGACAGTCAATTGCTAAATCAGCAGCAATAATATGCTTTGACGTGTTAGTTTGCCTATTGCCTTTGTTGCCTAGTGGGCTATCCTCATGGTAAGTGACTAAACAGCTCGATTTTTGCTGTTCAATGTTAACGACAGGTGCACTTTCTAACCAAGTAACGCTACTTTTTTCTAGCTGCTTTTGCAGGGCTTTTAGTAATTTACGATTACCTATTTGCCCTTCTTCAGGTAAAAACAACCCATGATTAAAGCGATGAGCTAATTCAGGCTCAAGGGCAAGTATTTGTTGGCGATTCAGTTGCTGTAGCTGATGTTGCGGATAATGACTTTTGATATAAGCCATGAAACGCTGATAATCGCCTTGGTCTTGTTCATGGCTAACCATTAAGGTGCCTGCTTGTTGAAAATAAGTGTAACTGTCCAATTTAGCAAGAATCTCAGGCCAAAGCGCTAATGACTCAAAGCCCATTTCAACAATATTACGATCGCTATGCATAGCTTCACCTAGCGGCGTTAATAAACCGGCAGCAGCATAAGCGGCACTTTGGTGGCCCTGTTTATTATCTTTATCAACCAAAGTCACTTGATGACCTTGATTAACCAAAGACAATGCCATTAAACGACCCACTAATCCTGCGCCAATAACAACGATATTGGCACAGATTTGAGTAGGTTTAGGGAACTGCTGAGAAATAGTCATCGGCTGACTATTTCACCTGATGGTAAATTTCACTACCGGTCGCTTTAAATTCCGCCGACTTTTCAGCCATGCCTTGTGCAATATCGGTTGGCGTTGCATCTAAAACAATGACTTCGTCAAGTAACTGTATTTCTATTTTATTGCTGGCTTCAAGACCCGCGGCATAATCACGTACTTCCTGAGATATTTTCATCGAACAGAATTTTGGCCCACACATAGAGCAGAAGTGGGCAACTTTACCCGATTCTTGTGGCAAGGTTTCATCGTGATAAGCCTTGGCTCTTTCAGGGTCTAAACCGATATTAAATTGATCGTACCAACGAAATTCAAAGCGCGCTTTGCTCATGGCATTATCGCGAATTTGCGCCCCCGGATGACCTTTTGCTAAATCTCCGGCATGGGCTGCAATTTTATAGGTCATTAAACCTTCTTTAACATCTTCTTTATTGGGTAAGCCTAAATGTTCTTTAGGAGTAACATAACAAAGCATGGCACAACCGTACCAACCAATATTAGCGGCGCCAATACCCGAAGTAATATGGTCATAACCCGGTGCAATATCAGTCGTTAACGGACCTAACGTATAAAAAGGTGCTTCACCACAATGTTTAAGTTGCTCGTCCATATTTGCTTTGATCATATGCAGTGGCACATGCCCGGGGCCTTCAATAATCGTTTGTACATCATGCTGCCAAGCAATTTTAGTTAATTCGCCTAAGGTATGTAATTCGGCAAATTGTGCTTCATCGTTGGCATCAGCAACCGAGCCCGGGCGTAAACCGTCGCCGAGTGAAAACGAGACATCGTATTGCTTTAATATTTCACAAATATCTTCAAAGTGGGTGTATAAAAAATTTTCTTTATGATGCGCTAAGCACCACTTCGCCATAATTGAACCACCACGTGAGACAATACCGGTGACACGCTTAGCGGTCATTGGAACATAGCGTAATAATACACCGGCATGAATGGTAAAATAATCAACACCTTGCTCGGCTTGTTCGATAAGGGTATCGCGGAAAATTTCCCAGGTTAAATCTTCCGCCACGCCATTTACTTTTTCTAGCGCTTGATAGATAGGCACCGTACCAATGGGCACTGGCGAGTTGCGCATGATCCATTCGCGGGTTTCATGAATATTACGACCCGTTGATAAATCCATTACCGTGTCTGCGCCCCACTTGGTCGACCAAACCAGTTTTTCTACTTCTTCTTCAATGGAAGAGGTCACCGCCGAATTACCAATATTGGCATTTACTTTAATTAAAAAGTTACGACCAATAATCATCGGCTCACATTCTGGGTGGTTAATGTTTACCGGAATAATTGCTCGGCCACGCGCGACTTCATCACGGACAAACTCTGCGGTAATTTGCGCTGGAATACTGGCGCCAAATGACTGACCTTTATGTTGTAGTAGTAAGGTTTTATCTTTGACCTCTTCACGTTTTAAATTTTCACGAATGGCAATATATTCCATTTCAGGGGTAATGATCCCTTGGCGAGCATAGTGCATTTGGGTAACGTTTTGACCTTTTTTAGCGACACGCATTTTAGGTAAGTGTTCAAAGCGTATTGCGTCAACACCATCGTCAGCTAAACGTTGTTGAGCATAAGTAGAGCTATTTGATGTTAAGAGCTCAACATCACCACGACTATCAATCCAACTTTCACGCAGGCGAGGAATACCTTTGTGTACGTCTATCTCGACACTTTCATCGGTATAAAAACCTGAGGTATCGTAGACGCAAAGAGGTTCATTTTTTTCGTAGGTTGGCTTATCTTTATTACCCGCTAATAAAGTATCAGACAAGGTGATTTCGCGCATACCTACCTTGATATCGTGAATTTTACCTTGCACATAAACTTTTTTAGAATTTGGGAATGATTGATCAGAAACGTTTTTTAAGAATGTTTCAGCTTGTTCGCGACGTTCTCTGCGAGTGAGTTTGTTAGCTGGTTTGGTCATTTTTTTGCCTTTTAATAATATGCATTTCGTTATAAATGCACGAATAAAAAAGACGAAGTGTAGAGTGAGGAAAAAATAAAAAAGTGACGAATTAATCCCTTAACTCTTTTATTTTACCTTGTTCCCTTACGCAGATATTAATCTGATCAGGTTCTACGGATCCCGCTTTCGCGATCTCAGCTTTGAATATTTCTTTAGAAATAATCTCAGCACTCCGACAAGTAATTGTGGTGATTCTATCGTATTAGTTTCAAAATACGCAATCATAATGTTGTATTTGGTTATAATTAATTTTTAGATAACGATGTGAGTCGTTGACAGATCTTACCCTTTTTAGGGTTCACAATTTATATTACACAATGCTAGTATATTGTATACGAGAGAGTGTTAGGACAATAACAATGATAAAAAAACGGATAACGACTTCACTTGCTGGCTTAGTTTGCGCTATGGTTTTTGCTGGGCATGTTAGCGCGAGTAATTGGCAACAAGAAAGTGGCAAAGTAACGCACCAAGAAAAATTACGGGGTACTATTACACCAGAAAGAAAGTGGTGGGATTTAATTCATTATCATCTTAATGTAAAAGTTGACCCTGAAACTAAGCTTTTTTCAGGTGAAAACACCATGACTTATAAGGTGTTAGCTAAAGGTGAACGTTTACAAATAGAACTACAGGCGCCAATGAAGCTTGAGAAAGTACACCAAAATGGTAAAGCGCTTGAAGTAGAGCAAGATGGCTATTCTTATTTTATTACCCCAGCCAGTAAGCAAGAAATAGGCTCGGAGCAGAAGATAACTATGTACTTCTCTGGACAGCCCGTTACCGCAAAAAACGCCCCATGGGATGGCGGTATTACTTGGAAGAAAGACAGTAATGGCCTCGACTTTATTGCCACTTCAAATCAAGGCATTGGCTCTAGTATTTGGTGGCCAAATAAAGATCATCCTGCCGACGAGCCCAACAATGGTGTGTTAATCAGCGTTGAAGTGCCAGAACATTTAATGGATGTGTCTAATGGTCGATTAATTAAAGTTGAACACAATAAAATTGATAAAACAAAAATTTATCATTGGCAAGTTGTGAATCCTATTAATAATTATGGGGTCAATATTAACATTGGTGACTATGTTCATTTTGGTGAAAAGTATCAAGGTGAAAAAGGTCAGCTTGATATGGACTACTATGTTTTACGGGAAAACTTAGCGAAAGCAAGAAAACAGTTTAAAGAAGCAAAACGAACCATTGAAGCGTTCGAGCATTGGTTTGGTCCTTATCCGTTTTATGAAGACAGTTATAAACTGGTGGAAGCACCATATTTGGGGATGGAGCATCAAAGTTCGGTGACTTATGGTAATGGTTATCAAAATGGTTATTTAGGGCGTGATAGAAGTAGTACTGGCCCAGGATTATTATTTGATTTTATTATTGTTCATGAGTCAGGTCACGAGTGGTTTGCCAATAACATCACCAATAAAGATGTTGCTGATATGTGGATCCATGAGAGCTTTACTAACTACTCAGAAAGTCTATTTTTAGAGTATCATTTCACTAAAGAGCAAGCCTTTGAATACGTTCGTGGTCAACGGATGAATATTGGTAATCAATCCCCTATTATTGGCGAATATAATGCTAATCGCGGTGGTTCTGGTGATATGTACGATAAAGGTGGCAATATGCTGCATACCATTCGCCAAGTGATTAATAATGATAGAAAATGGCGAGAAATACTCCGTGGACTAGGTAAAGTTTTTTATCATCAAACAGTGACTACCCAAGATATTGAAAACTACATTAGCACACAATCAGGTATCGACTTAAGTAAGGTATTTGATCAATATTTACGTGATATACGTATTCCCACTTTCGAATATTTTATCAAAGATAAAGTGATGAAAATTCGTTGGGGTAACGTGGTTAAGGGTTTTGATATGCCGTTACGCGTCACTATTGCCGGTAAAACACAGTGGCTGGCACCAACAGCAACTTGGACTACTGTTGAACTTGAGCAGGAAAATCCAAATATAGCCGTTGATGCTAACTTTTATATTTCGACACTCAGTGTTTTAGGTCATTAGTTTTAAAAGTTAACGGTATAAAATTAAAAAGGAGAGCTTATTGCTCTCCTTATACGTCAACGGTCAGTTAAATATTGCGCTTAAAAAGCGTATTTAAAACCAACAGAAAGTAATTTAGTACCGTCATACGTTTCATAAGAGGCTTCAACGCTCACTTTTTTATTGAGGCTATAACCAACACCAGCGCCGAAACCAAACTCCCATGAATCATCAGACGCCGATTCGCCACGGTAGCTTGCTTTGAGGTCTAAGTTTGCATAAGACGGCATCACATAAACATATGCGCGATTGTTGAAGTCGTATTGACCACGCAAAGACAAAGCGAGTAAGCTTTCTACTTCAATTTTAGCACCGTAAAGTGAGTCGTCACCAACACCAGAACCGAGACGAAGTTCAGGCATCAAGTAAAAATTTTTCGCTGAATTTTCAATTTTATATGCCACTGAGCCATAGATAAAGTTCAAAGAAATATCGTCGCCATCAGAGCTATCAGATAACTGACCGAATCCACCGCCCACTTGCCAATCAGCAGCTACGGCTGTTAGGGAAAGACTGAAAAGAGTGAGTGCAATAGCGGTTTTCTTAAACATAATAAATCCTTTATTTTATTTGGGTTAACTTTAGGTTAAATTAAGGTGAAGATTTCGCGCAGAGCTTAACACCAAGATATTTTTTGTTCAATAATCTTTAATAAATTATAGTCTGGCACTTGGCAATTAATAACATCAGTGGCAATATCTAACGATGAATAAACATTTTTTTATCTCTTCAAAACTTTATTTACTTGGACTTATAGCACTATTATTGTGGGTTTTTTGCTTACCGGTTGCAAAAAGTTATGCAATGAAAAGTGAGAGCACAGCAAAGCTATGTCAGCGCTCGCCATCATCATGCCTAGAAAAAGTTAATATTGAATTAACCCAAGTACAGCCGAAAAGCCGCATCTGGTTTAGCTTAATGCAATTCAAATTATCCTCGCTATTTATTTTGCAACACAGTGATGAGCTTTACCAAGAAACAAAGCGTTGGATAAACGATGAAGACCTACCGATCCCTTTTCAAGTCACTCTTTATATGTATTATGCTAAGTGTTTACTTAGTCATGGCGACTTAGTAGAAGGGAAGCGTTATATTTATAAAGCAAAAGCACAATTAGCAATAATGAATGAAGTTTATCCATCTCCAATTAAACTTATTGAAATTGCTAACTTACAAATGTTTATTGGTGAGTTACCTGAAGCCTATGAGTCACTTAATGCTTTAAAAGAAAAATATAAAAACAGTCATAATCCGCAGTTTATGATGGATCTTTTTGGTCATTTAGGGCACGTCGCTAGGCAACTTGAATTGTATGATGAAGCGCTTGCTCACTGGTATGCAACCGTTCCTTGGAGTTATAAATATGGCAATGAACAACAAATAGCGACAGTACATTTTAATTTAGCGCAAGCACAACAACACGCTGAACAATTCTCATTGGCTGAAAAAAGTTATTTAGCCGCAATTAAGCATGCTGACATTGCTTTAGATGTTGTGAAAGCCTCTCATGCAAAATTGTACTTAGCCGAAATAAAGTTGCTGGGCGGTGATAAAGAACAAGCCGAGGAGCTATTACTGGCCATTAACGAAGAACTCTTAGCGCCAAACCTGCTATTAAAGCTTAATGACCTTAAGGGTGAATTATAAAACCTTTAAGAGGGAGTCGATAACAAAGCATACTGCAAAAAGGTTTGATAAATCCTTATGGTGAATATCTCGCCATCATAGTAAAGCCCAATTTATTAATCGGGTTAACATAATTTTATCCATTTCAATAGGCTGTTATTCCTGATATTTATCCACTATCATTGTCTTTAAAGAATGTAATCAGGTCAATTCATATGTCAGCAGTTACGCAAAAACTAAACACCATCAAATCTAAAGCTGCAATTGCTTGGGGGCCAAATAAACCCTTAACAATTGAAGAAATTGATGTAGAACTTCCCAAAAAAGGCGAGGTTCTCGTTAAAATCATCGCTTCAGGCGTTTGTCATACAGATGCTTTCACGCTTTCAGGCGAAGACCCTGAAGGAATATTTCCAGTCATTTTAGGGCATGAAGGTGGCGGAATTGTTGAACAAATAGGTGAGGGTGTCACCAGTGTTGCGGTTGGCGATCATGTCATTCCTTTATACACACCTGAGTGTGGTGAGTGTAAATTCTGTAAATCGGGTAAAACCAACCTGTGTCAAAAAATTCGCGAAACCCAAGGTAAAGGCTTAATGCCTGATGGCACCTCGAGATTTTCATTAAACGGCAAAGCTATATTTCACTATATGGGCTGTTCTACTTTCTCTGAATATACTGTTTTACCTGAAATATCTTTAGCGAAAGTTAACCCTAAAGCACCGCTTGAAGAAGTGTGTTTATTGGGTTGCGGAGTAACTACCGGCATGGGCGCAGTCATGAATACGGCGAAAGTTGAAGTAGGTGATACCGTGGCTATTTTTGGTTTAGGTGGTATTGGTTTGTCGGCTATTATTGGCGCTGCTATGGCGAAAGCAAGCCGTATTATTGCGATTGATATCAACGAAAGTAAATTTGAGTTAGCCAAAAAGCTGGGTGCAACAGACTGTATTAATCCCAAAGATTACGATAAACCTATTCAAGACGTTATTGTTGAATTAACCGATGGTGGTGTTGACTACTCTTTTGAATGTATCGGTAATGTTAATGTGATGCGTTCGGCCTTAGAGTGTTGTCATAAAGGCTGGGGTGAGTCTATTATTATTGGTGTTGCTGGCGCAGGACAAGAGATTTCAACTCGCCCATTTCAACTGGTTACTGGTCGAGTATGGCGTGGTACTGCCTTTGGTGGGGTGAAAGGTCGTAGTGAGTTACCTGAGTATGTTGAACGCTATCTTGCCGGTGAATTTGCTTTAAACGACTTTATTACCCATACCATGTCGTTAGAAAAAATTAATGAGGCCTTTGAATTAATGCACGAAGGTAAGAGTATTCGTAGTGTTATTCATTTTAACCATTCGTAAGTACCTAAAAGGTTGAAGATCATGTTAGAAAAAATTAGCAGTAATAAAATGTTTGGTGGCGTTCAAGAGCATTTTCAACATCATGCTGAAAGTCTAAAATGTCCGATGCGTTTCGCTATTTATTTACCTGAGGGTGCCAGCAAGCATTCACCAGTGCCGGTTTTATATTGGCTTTCAGGACTGACCTGTACCGATGAAAACTTTGTACAGAAATCAGGAGGACAGCGCATGGCATCGGCACTCGGTATAGCCATTGTTTGTCCTGATACCAGCCCGCGCGGGGATGATGTTGCCGATGATGAAAACCAGTCTTACGATCTAGGGTTAGGTGCGGGTTTCTATATAAATGCCACCGAGAAACCTTGGTCTACTCATTATAAAATGTATGATTATATTGTTAATGAATTGCCAGCGTTAATTGCAGAAAACTTTCCTGTATCGAGTAAAAAATCAATCAGTGGTCATTCAATGGGTGGGCATGGCGCGTTAACGATAGCGCTAAAAAATCCTGATAAATATTGTTCGGTATCTGCTTTTAGCCCCATAGCTAATCCAATTAATAGCCCTTGGGGACAAAAAGCGTTTAGCGCTTATTTAGGTGATGATAAAGCTTTATGGCAGCAACATGATGCAAGCGTGTTGATGAAAGCAAGTACACAGCATATACCGGCATTGGTTGATCAAGGTTTAGCCGATGACTTTTTGCAAGAGCAACTTCAGCCAGAATCATTGATTTCAGCGGCGCTGAGTAATAACTACCCACTAATACTTAACCAACATCAGGGATATGATCACAGTTACTTTTTCATCGCCAGTTTTATTGAAAGTCACTTATGTTTCCATGCGAAACACTTGGGGCAATCTTAATGTTTACAGTTATTTCACCTGAACATTTTAAGACTATCCCATGGAAAAATGGCCAAGGTGAAACTATTGAATTGGCGATTAATGACGGCGGTACTTTAGCTGACTTTATTTGGCGCTTGAGTATGGCGAATGTTGTTGAAGATGGGGTCTTTTCTGATTTTTCAGGTTATCAGCGTAATCTCATTCTCATTGCCGGTAAGGGCATTAATTTACAATACGATAACCGTAAAACTGATCAGTTGAATAATATCCTCGATGTCGCCAATTTTGATGGGGGTTGTCGAACCGTTGGACATTTACCTGCAGGTGAAATTACCGATTTTAATATTATTACCGATAAAGAAAAGTGCTCGGCCGTTGTGGAAACCTTGCTAGCTCAACAAACAGTTGAACTTAAAGCTGCAGACTTATGCTTTGTTTACAGTTTATCGGGTGCATTCCAGTTAACGTCATACCAAAATCACCAAATAATAAAGGCAGGGCATTTATTGAAATTGAATACCCTTAAAGCAGGGGAGATGACGATTACAGGACAAAAGCTGATCGTGGTTTACTTAACGCAAAATACCTAGGCAAAATATAGTGACAGCAGGTGTTTATCGCTGAAAATAGTCATTTAAACTTTTATTTCAGCGATAATGTTTTTTCTGTTTTAGAGTATGGAGATATTAATAAAAATTCAATGCACAGGACGTTAAAATGAAAGCACACCATTTAGTCAAAGTATTCGCCTTGTTGCTGATATTCTCACCGTTTGCTAATGCTGAGAATACTGCTGACAATAGCCGCAAGTTACCTATCGACGAAAGCTCAACCACAAAACATAGTACTAAGGTTAATGGTAAGAAATTCGACTACACTGCCACTACAGGTACTCAACCCGTATGGGACAGTGAGGGTAACCCAACCGCCAGTTTGTTTTATACCTATTACCAACGCAGCGATGTTAAGAATAAAAGCGCACGACCTTTATTAATTTCTTTTAACGGCGGCCCAGGTTCAGCATCTGTTTGGATGCATGTTGCCTACACCGGCCCACGTGTTTTAAATGTTGATGACGAAGGATATCCATTGCAGCCTTACGGTGTTAAGACCAATGACTATTCAATTTTAGATGTTGCCGATATTGTTTTTGTTAACCCAGTTAATACGGGTTATTCACGAGTTTTACCCGACAAAGAGGGCAAGATGCCTTCGAAAGAACAACAAAAATCGATGTTTTTTGGTGTCAATGCCGACATCAAATATCTAGCAGATTGGGTCAATACTTTTGTGACCCGGAATGAGCGCTGGCGTTCACCAAAATATTTAATCGGTGAAAGTTATGGTACTACCCGTGTTTCAGGTTTAGCTTTAGAACTACAATCACGTCAGTGGATGTATTTAAATGGTGTGATTCTCGTGTCGCCAACCGATATTGGTATTAAGCGTGACGGACCAGTAAAGGCCGCAAATCGCCTACCTTATTTTGCAGCTGCTGCCTGGTATCACCAAGCACTAAAGAGCGATTTACAGCAAAAAGACTTATTGGATATTTTGCCTGAAGTTGAAAAGTTTACTATTGAGCAATACATACCTGCACTCGCTAAAGGTGGCTTTATTAGCCCAGCAGAAAAACAGGCGATAGCTGAAAAAGTCTCTTATTATTCAGGACTTTCGGTCACTGAAGTATTACGCAGTAATTTAGATATTAGCGCTTCCTATTTTTGGAAAGAACTATTACGTGACCGTGAGCAAACAATTGGTCGTTTAGATTCACGTTACTTAGGTATTGACGAGAAAACAACCGGTTCACGTCCTGACTACAATGCGGAATTAACGTCATGGCTGCACAGTTTCACGCCCGCCATTAATTACTATTTACGCGAAGAGTTAAACTATAAAACAGACATTAAATATAATATGTTCGGTGATGTACATCCGTGGGATCGCACTAACAATAATACCGGTAAAAACTTACGTTTAGCGATGGCACAAAACCCTTATTTAAATGTCATGTTCCAAGCCGGTTACTACGATGGTGCGACTAACTATTTTGATGCTAAGTACACTATGTGGCAGTTAGATCAAAGTGGTAAAATGCAAGACCGCTTGTCTTTTAAAGGCTACCGCAGTGGTCATATGATGTACCTTCGCTATGAAGATTTAAAAGCGGCGAATGATGATATTCGTCAATTTATTAAAGCGTCTTTACCTGATAATAAACAAGCCGCTAAATACAAAGCTGCTTCGCCACGATAAATTATCTTAGCACTTAAAAGCAAGCCGATTAAGTTATCATTTATAACTTAATCGGCTAATATGTTATTCCTCTTCATCTACTTCTTTAAATCTTTTTGCCACATCATTTTTCTTATAAACCTGCTCCATAATAGGTTCAAAAGAGTTAGGGTGGATATTACCAATAATATTGACAAATACCGCCTCATTATCTGAAAGTGACAGTACAACTAAACCATCAATTACTTCACCGTTTGACTTGATGAACATCAGTGAGTAATCAGTTGATTCATCATCATTCATTCTTACTACATGTTGCCAACCATCGGCACGTAAATTAGCTTGAGTTTCAATGAAATTATCTTTAAACAACTCACTGTTTTTTTCAACGTTATAAACACTTATACGAACACCATCTACGTCATCCAATAAAGCATCAATTTCAGGGTCTTCATCGGCATCAATAACCCAACGTGCTGTGCCAATGGCTAATGGACCTAAAGACAAATTTATTTCGCTGTCAGCTTGCCACCAATAAGGTGATTCAATATCGGCATAGCCAGCATGACTGTGAAGTCCCCCTGCGGTAATGCCGCACCCGGTTAAGAAAAAGCTTGCTGCAATTGCTAATAGCAAGGTCACTTTCTTTAAAAAATAGTGAGATAGTTTCATGGTTTACTCGTTATTTTAAGTCAATATCAATGTTAAGTGATTTGGTTACTTTATTAATTTGTGCCGGGTCTATTTCACCAACAATGTTAATAAATACCGCTTCTCGGCCGTCCTTATCACTTTTATTGTTAATAACCATAACCACTAAACCATCCATAAGGTCATCTGTGATTTTGGTGAATACTCGTACCTTTTCATCTTCTTCATTGACCGAGACAATAGGTAACCAGTTTTTAGATTGAATATCTTTGCTGACCTTTGCGATTAAATCTATTGCCGGTTGATCGCTACCTTTCATATTATAGATTTGTACACGAACGGCTTTTAATTTGCTGATTAACTCTGATGCTTCTGGATCAGACAGATTAATTTTGCTAATAAAACCTAACATGGTTTTATTTAAATTAACCATCACTTTAGGTTCACCATAAACTGAGTTAAGACTGGCAAAGTCTACATAACCTCGTTCTTTGGTAATGTCGTCGGCAGAAGCTGAACTGCTCATTAATAATGATGAACTAAAGAAAATAAGTGCTGATAATAATTTTTTCATGATGTTTCCTTAAAATGATTAAGTGGTTTAAATAAACCTTGGTTCAATGGTTGTTGTATATTTTCGTCAAATGTTTGCTTTATTTGCTCTGTTGATATTTTTTTAGCGAATGATATATATTGCAAAGCGATTGCTAACTCTTGCTCAGCATGTTGTATTTCTGCCAGTGATGGATGTTTATTTATAGGATCACTTAGTATATTGGTGTTGAGTAAAGCAACAGCGGTAACGGTTGCGGCTAGCGCACTAAGTTTTTTCCAGCTAGGTGTAAAGTAACCAAAAATCACATGACTGCTTTTTTCAGTTTTGCTAATGCCCTGTAACTTGTTTTTCAAATCGGCTGATAAAGGCTGCAAACCTATGTCATTTAAATGTTTTTCAATATGTAACGCTGTTTCCAACTCAGCAATTTGTTGGTTACTAAGTTGTTCATTAGTTGATTCACTGCTCTCGGACAATACTCTTGCTAGCACACGGGTGTCAGCTGAAAGGTCATTGTTCGCTAAAAAATCATCTAATGGTTTCTGCCATGATTCTTTATTATTCATGGGTATACCCCTTTAAATTATTTCGCAATTCACGTCGTGCACGATGTAAATAGACTTTTACTTGGCTGGTGGTTAAGTTAAGTGATTTCGCCGCAATACTTTGGCTGTTTTGTTGTACATCACATAACATAATCAACGAACTATAGGGTTCTTTTAAACAAGCAATCGCCTCACTTAACCAATGACTTAATTGTTGGTGCTGTAAATTCCCTGCCGGTTCTTCATGTTTTTGTGTCACTTGATGCTCTTCTTCAACTTGGCTGAATTCCTTACGCTTACGCAATTTATCAATACAAGCATTACGGGTTACCGTAGATAGCCAAGCCGATACTTTTTCAATATCTACTTGTTGGATGTTATTCCATAAACGCGTAAAAACATCTTGTGTAATATCTTCCGCTTCATGTTTATCACGTAAAATATACAAAGCTAACGAATAGATTCGTTGCTGATGTTGTTCGAGTATTTTATTAAATTTATTTCCTTTCATAGTTATAATTACGCACTACTTTGCGAAAGGTTACAAATTAAGTATTTTATTTTTAATTTATTCTAAAAAGAATCGTTAAAGTGATTGGTATGATAAATAGGTCACTATAACTAATAGGGCGAAATTACTGGTGATACAGAGGTTAATCACCTTGTTATAGCTAAGTATGAGTCTATGGATAAAATAAGATTAAGTAGAAAACTTTTATGAATAAGGTTAATCGAGTCGATTAAAGCCAACTTTTAGTGATGGCCATTATAATTACGACAGGTGTTTTTTATATTTTATTGAATTTTAGACATAAAAAAACCGATGAAAACAAGTTCATCGGCTGGATAGCTTTGGGGAAGCTAAAATATAAAATTATTACAACAGGTGCTCACTAAAAGAGAACAAAATCATTATAGAGTAACAACTCTATAAGTGTAAAGTAAAAAGTGAAGTAATTACTCAGTTTTTTGTTTTTTTCGGTTTTTGATACTTTTAAACTGGTTAATATCGTCGGGAATGAGAATGTTCTCGGTAGTCTCATATAGGGTCAAATTCTCATGTGACTACGCATAATGTTTGATACTACCAATCACCAAATGAGATTGGCTTTTAATGCTCAATCTGGCATGAATAACTAAATACGAATAAATCAACAAATGCTTGATCTACCTAATGCTAAATGTATTATGGTTTTTATATACTACCTCGTTGTTTTTAAATAAAAATGTACAAACGTACTTAGTACTTCGAAAATAACGTATTAAGCCAAATATGCAGAGATAGATATAGATTTCTAATCGAACAAAGGAACAAGGTTTTACCTTAATTGAGTTGGTAGTAGTAATTGTAATTTTGGGGATCTTAGCTGTTACTGCTGCACCAAAATTTATAGATATTAGTTCAGATGCTAACAAGGCTGTACTAGAATCTATGGGAGGGACTCTTATCTCAAGCTCCAAGCTAGTGTATGGAAAGTCGATAGTTCAGGGGATACAAAACCAAGCTTTAACAAACATTGATATTGATGGTGATGGGAATGATGATATTGAGATTAAGTATGGTTACCCTAGTGGCAATAGAACAACGGGAATAGCTAATGCAGTGAATCTTGGAGAAGACTGGGCATATGGTGATACTTTCGGTGGAGGGTCTTTCTATTTAACTCGTTCGTCTTTAGTTGGATTCAGTGGTATTACTAATAATAATATACCTATCACAGGAACCAAATGCTATTTGACCTACAAGGCACCAACAGTAATTGACCTATTACCAACAATTACATATACAACGAACGATTGTTAACAGAAATAATCAACAATTAACAAGCTGTCTAACTAAGTCAGAAAGGCTTCTGTTAGTGATCAGTTGTCGTTAAAATCCGCCACTAGAGCATGTCAACTAAGCGGACAAAATGATCATATTCTTATCTCACTAAGTGCCCCATAGTGAGATAGAAAACCCGTAAAGGCATAATATGTCTAACATCTACTTCAGGCTCTGAACCGCCCTTAATAACTCAAAAGCTTAATGTTAACAAAGATACGGTAGCTGGCGTTAGCCTTGGCTTCTCTAACGACAAGTAATCCAAAAAATCGGTCATTAGTTTAATTGGTAAATTATGCGTTTAATCAAGTAGAGTCAATAAAAAACCGACGATAATATAACTTATCGACGGTTTTATTTTAAAGGAACTTTATTAGGGATTGGGTGCCCATCCCCTAGACATCGGCATTAAATAATATAGCTTACATAAATCATTCATTCGATCGTGCCTTATCAAATATGATACTGGTAAGATTTTAGTCTGCATAAATCACTGGTAAATGACGAGCTGTTTCGTAAGTTATTCTTTTGTAAGGGATCACTATAACCAATACTGTAGGGTATTGGTCAAAGTAAGTATTAAGGGAGAGGGATACGCTGTAATAGATATTTTAGAGAGATATCTTTGATTTTTTAAATGTAATTTTATAGCAATTGTTACATTGATATTTAAATTCATTTCTATGGTTGAAATGTTTTTCTGTCCAACTTCGCTGGACCCTCATAACAGGTAATTCATTCTCGCAAAATTTACATTTATTCATAATTAATCCTTTAATTTATTATATGTGTGTCGATGGTAAACACTGAAATGACCAAAAAACATCAAAACTTGTAGCGTGGAATGAGTAGGATTGAAACCTTATTACCACTTTGCTCAACTAACCATGAAGTTGAGCGAAGTGCACTAAATCCATTTAGGCGAAAACTGTGCAACCAAAAATACAAAATATTCTATGCCGCTGAAGATACCATAAAAACGAATAAAAATGAATAAAAACAAGTACAAAGACCTCCTATCTTACAAGTTAACCAACCAATGTAACGAGGTGGTTAATTCAGTGTTATTATTAATAATAAAATGATGGGTCGAGGTAAGCTTTTCGAGGGGGTCACCTTTGAATGATCAACGTAATCCTCTGCTTCGCCAATATTATCGAAGTGGTAGAGCAAAAATTAACAAAAAAATTAAGAAGAAAAATTAACAAGACACTCATCTTTAATTATTTAAGAAGTACCATCAAATAACCTAGGGTACTTCTTATTGATGAAAACCTAAAAGCCTAAAATTTTATTAGCTAGTTGAAGTAAATCTGGCGCACTGTAATCCGCTTTTTCGACTAACTCGAACTGAAACATACCTGGACGTTCTATAAATCCGGTTTGCATTCCAGCTTTAGCTGCTCCAGCAACATCCCAACCATGTGCAGCAATCAACATCGCGTCACCAGCCTCAACATTCATTTGCTTTAAAGCCCACTCGTAAACACGTAAATCAGGCTTAAAAATTTGTAATTCTTGGACTGTTAATGCGCCATCAAAATATTCGGTTAATTTAGCGTTCTTAAGTTGACTGGCAATACCTGCATCTGACGAATTAGTGAGAGTGACCAATTTTATGCCACTATCTTTAAATTTCTTTAAACCAGCAATAACATCAAGGTGTGGTTGTAAGTCTCTAAATGGCGTTTTAATTGCTAAGGTTGCTTCTTCTTTTGTCAAAAAAATATCATTTTGCTTTGCAACTAGTTGTAATGCAGCAATGCCTATTTCGCCAAAGTGATGGTAATCATTAATTGCATTAGTGACTAAAGAATAGTGGAACATAGTAGTAAACCAACTAGCTACTAAATCATCTCGTCCTTTTAAGGCAACTGTCACAGACTTAGCCACATTACCTAAATCAAGTAGGGTTTCATTCACATCAAAAAAGATAACGCTAGGTAAGGTACTGTGCATCTTATGAAATGTCTCTACCTCTTTCGCGATAGAGGTTATAGACAAAAATACAGAAAATAATAATACGTAAAGTTTTAATTTCATTTAAACACCTGTTAAATAATATAACCGTAACTATATGGATTACATCCATATAGTAAATAGACAGCGAGTAATTATTCATTTGAACCTTGTCATTGTTTTGCTAAAAAATAATAGGGCCATTAAAAACTTGCTATATTGTGATTTCGATGGGTATAGGCAACTATGACCATAGAAGACTTCAAAAATTTTTATACTGTGAGCAGGGCTCACAAACTTATCCATTATCCTCATCAGAACTCATTGAGTTATAGATAAAACTCAAAATTAATATACGTTAGGCTAATAAGACCGTAATGAATTTTTTTATTTCATATATAAAAAATTAAATTTAAAACAATGTATTGAAAGTTATTTTGTTAGTTTCGGAGTTAATGAGGTCTATGGCTATCTAACAAAAAATCAACAGACACTCATCCTAAATTGAACAAGTTTTCCCTTTGTACTACGCTAAAGTAATCAAGCTACTTTATCTTAGGTGAGTTATGGCCACGCCAAGGAAGCAACAAATCAGTTTAGTAGACACGCCCTATTATCATTGTGTGGCGCGTTGTGTTCGACGCGCTTTCTTATGTGGTGAAGATACCTTTTCAGGTCAAAGCTTTGAGCACCGGCGAGGTTGGGTAGAAGACAAACTGCATTTTCTGACGCAAGTCTTTGCGATTGAGGTTTGTGCCTATGCGGTGATGAGTAATCACTATCATGTGGTGTTATTTATTGATGAAGAAAAAGCGAAGCAGTGGACAATGACTGACGTACTTGTGCGTTGGCACCGCATACACAAAGGCACGTTACTGACCAAACAATATTGCAACGGTGACCGCTTAGCTCAACCCTTACTTGATGAGGTTAATGCAACCGCTGAGGTCTATCGAAAGCGCCTGATGAAAATCAGTTGGTTTATGGGGTATATCAATGAAAGTATTGCAAGAGCGGCTAACCAAGAAGATAACTGCACCGGTAGATTTTGGGAAGGACGCTTTAAATCCCAAGCGTTATTAGATGAAGCAGCGTTAGCGTCTTGTATGGCCTATGTTGATTTAAACCCTATTCGAGCCAATATCGCAAAGACACCAGAAAGTTCAGCCCACACGAGCATAAAACGTCGTTGTAAAGAGGCAAAAAAGGGCCAACAGCCCAAGACCCTGCTCCCCTTTATTGGTAACCCCAGGAAAAACATGCCAAAGGGCCTACCTTTTGAACTCGCCGACTATCTTCAATTAATTACGTTAACTGGCCGCTGTATTAGCGGAGATAAACGGGGTTTTATCGAACAAAAACAACCTGAGATACTCAAGCGATTGAATATCTCAGCGGACAACTGGTTAATCATCACCACCGAATTTAGAACACAATTTCATGGTGCTATCGGCCACGAAGATGTGCTGAGTGACTACTGCGAGCATCAGCAATTAAAGCGACGACATAACTTAAGCCATTGCAATAAACTCTTTGCTTGAAAACATTAAAACAGGTGTGAATTATAAAGCCATGATTTTGGAGAAATAGCCTTGCCAAGAAATTATTATTTTGGGAGCAAATTGACTACATCTTTCTTTAACACACGAATATATTGTTAAATATCTCTTATAGCTGAGGACTCCATAAATGTTGAAGTTTATTTGTCATCTATTTAGCTTTTTAACATGAGTGTCATGTTAATTACTTTTAAGTGAGTGTCCTAAATTAATGCTATTTTTTAAGTGAGTGTCTCTAAATTGATGGTTTAATGCGTCACGAGTGGGGCTGTATTTCTTGTAATTTTTGCTTCATAAAATCGATAAAAATTCGGTTCTTATTGGGTAAATATTTACTTTGTACATACTGCAAACAAATATCACCTTGGTAATTACCTTGTAACCGCCAATCTTCCAAAAGTGGAATTAGCTTGCCACTGCTAATGCCCTGTTGTGCGATATAATCAGGCAGAGAGCCAATACCAAAGCCCTGTTCAATAGCGTCTCGACGCATTTCACTGTGGTTAAGTAAATATGAACCAGTGACTTGTACGCTTGTTTGTTGATTTTTTTGACTAAATCGCCACCGGCTATCTGACATATTTTCACCTAAGCAAAGGCAGGGTAAATTTTTTAAATCGTCGGGGTGTGTTGGTAGCGGATGGTTAGCTAGAAAATCAGGACTGGCACATAACACTTGTTCACTGCGACCAATTTTAACGTTGACCAAAGCTTCAATCGGGTTGTCATTGATATGAATTAAGAAATCAACACCGTCATGAATAGGATCTAAAATCCGGTCAGTTACTTTTAAATGCAATTGAATATCAGGGTAGCACTTTAAAAACTCGACAAAGAGTGGCCGCAATACTCGATTGGCAAGTGATTTTGGTGCCGCCACCCTCAACAATCCACTAACCGTTGATGTTGTCGAGCTACTGGCATTAACGGCTTGCTCTGCTGACTCTATCATTTGTTTACAATAATTAAAGGTTAATGTTCCTGACTCTGTTAACGCTAGTTGCCGTGTAGTGCGTTGTAATAGTTTTATGCCTAAAGCATCTTCTAATCGGCTAATTTGGCGACTTACCGCTGAGGGTGTTACCCCAAGTTTTATAGCCGCTTTACTAAAGTTGCCCTGCTCAACGACAGTTACCAAAATAGCCATGTCAGACAATAAGGGGATTAGTTTATTTGTGTCCATCAAGCACAAGTCCTTTTACAAATAGGTGTATTGTTTTAAATTTCTCATAGATTAACATAGCTGCACAGTAACAAGTGAGTTGCTATGAGACTATTTTAAATGATGAGAGAGAAATATGGAGTTGTTAATAAGTACTTACATGACAGAAATTATTGCGGTAAGCACCATCGCTATTTTTATGGCTATGTTGCCTGGTGCTGATTTTGTCATGGTGACTCGCACGAGTATCTATAATGGCCGTTTATCGGGGTTATATATGAGTTTAGGTATGTGTTTATCAGTTTGTATACATGCTAGCTATTCGATTGCAGGATTAGCGGTTGTGATTGCAAACTCCGCCTGGTTATTTGCGACAATCAAATATTTAGGAGCGGCTTACCTTATTTATATTGCCTGGCAGTTATTAACAACACGTGATCTGTTAAATAATGATCACAACAATCAAACAGCAGCAATGTCGCCTTTTAACGCGATGCGTCGAGGCTTTACCTGCAACATATTAAATCCGAAAACATCTATCTTCTTCTTAAGTATTTTTACGCAAGTTGTTTCTGTAGATACTCCGCTAATAATGCAAGTAAGTTATGGGATAATTATTATGTTGGCTCATTTTATTTGGTACAGCGGTGTGGCGTTATTGTTATCACACCCTAATATAATGCCTCGTTTCAATCGTCACAAACAAAAAATAGATAAAGTCGCAGGATTCATATTGATGATAATTGCTATAAAGCTCATTTTAATGAACGCTGTTTAAGCAATAATTTCTCTGGCATTTATTTAGGTTTGCCAACTTATATCAGCCTTCCAGTTATTTGCCCTTAGCCCTCACTTTACGTTTTAATGATTTAGCTAAGGCTATTACACCCTCGATAATGGCTTTGGCAGTGGAGAATGTGCATACAATGTATTTGATAACTATTTACACTTTGCAGGCGTTCTTTTTGTGTAATATTTTATATTAAGCAAATTGGCTTATTAAACCTCTTAAGTTTGATTTAAGTCATTAATAGCATTACATTGATTATACATGGCTAAAAAATAAACATATTTATGGATTAAATGTGGCTGAATCTTTGATATCAGAACTGAAAAGGCGAAATGTTTTCAAGGTTGGGATTGCCTACCTTGTTCTTGCTTGGGTTGTTGTTCAAATCACGTCAATTGCTGTTCCGGCATTACACTTGCCTAATTGGATAAATACTGCGGTATTTTTTTTTGGTCTTATTGGTTTTCCTTTTGCTCTTTTTTTTGCTTGGGCGTTTGAAATAACCCCCGACGGTATCAAGCTTGAATCCGCCATATCATCTGGAGATTCTACTGCTGCTCTTACGGGTCGTAAATTAGATTTTATCATTATTGGCCTTATGGCAATTGCCTTGATTTACTTTATTTATGAGAGTCGTTTTCAATCACCAACGGCTTTAGTCTTGCCAACAGAACAAGCTGAAGTTATTGCCCAAGTTTCCATCAAAGTTAATGCAAATAATCCATTAATATCAGAGCCAAAGGGTACCTCGATTGCTGTACTTCCTTTTGTAAATATGTCTTCTGATAAAGAACAAGAATACTTTTCCGATGGTATTTCAGAAGAAATATTAAATGTATTAGCAAAAATACCGAAACTACAAGTAACCTCTCGTTCTTCGGCGTTTGCCTATAAAGATACCAAGATTAATATTTCGGAAGTTGCTAAAATTTTAGGTGTGAAAAACGTACTCGAAGGCAGTGTGAGAAAGTCGGGTGTAAGAGTGCGCATAACCGCTCAGCTCATCAATGCTGAGACAGATAAACACTTGTGGTCTGAGTCATATGATCGCGAGCTTGATGACATCTTTCAAGTACAAGATGAAATATCAGCAGAAATTGTCGATGCACTGAAGGAAACCTTAGGCATATCATTAGTTAAGACAGTATCTTCTGCGCAAACTATCAACCCTAAAGCTTATGATTTATATCTGCAAGGCCTAAGGGGACTTCATACCTATACCTTTGAAAGTTTAGATAATGCCGCTGCTGCTCTTGAGTTAGCAACAGACATTGCCCCCGAATTTTTGATGGCGCGCATTAAGCTGGCAGAAACATATGCTCGTCAAATTATTACGGGTAGTCGCTTTGATTGGCTAATACTTGATAAGGCAGAAGCGCTAATTAAAGAAGTACTTAGCATTAATCCAAACTCTGCTGAAGCTTATTTTGTTCGGTCATTAATTATAAAAACAGATCGTAAGTTACGTAATCAGTATGCAAAAGAAGCTTATCGGCTAAATCCTAATAATGTCGATATCATCATAAGGCATGCACAATCAAATGGTGCTGAAATGGGAGAAGATAACGCCAGGGCTTTATTTGAAAGGGCTCAAAAAGTTGACCCACTTAATGCTGATTTACCGTATTTTTTTGCAGTATATTTAGTACAAACATTACAAAAATATTCAGAAGCGGAACAAACGCTTAAACAAGCTATTAAGGTTAACCCGAAGAATACTTTTTATCCTTTTTATTTAGGACAAATATATGCACAGCATATGGGGCAAATTGTTGATGCTATTAAGCTCGCTGAAAATGGTGCAAGGTTAGACCCTAACGACCCTTATTTTCCTCAAGCACTTTCGATCTACTATTTATCTTTGGGATCTGGTCTTAAGTCTCTTGAATATGCAGAAAAGGCAATGTCGATTAATGCCAATAACGCTGAAATTATCAATCAAAAAGTGAACAGTCTTATTTATCTTGGGCAAACCGCTAAAGCGTTAATACTCATTAACGATACCATAGCCGATGCTAATACGGTATATCCCAGTAAACAACTCAAAGAGCGCTTCATTACTGGTGCCATATACTTATTACTCAAGCAGCAAAAATTTGCCGATGCAGAGGCATTGATTAATCTACATATCCCGGGGATAAATGAATGGGTTAATCAACCACCCCCCGCAACATTGAATGCTATAGAAAATGTAAATGGTATTTTGCTACTTGCCTGTGTTTATAAAGCACAAGGTCAGTTAGCCAAAGTTGAAAAGCTTATTGAGGGAGTAAAGGGACGAGATGAGTCTTTTTATCTTACAGGTCAAGCACGCTTGTTGGGTATTGAATACATGAACCTTGCTATCAGTAGCTCACTCGAAAATAACGATGAGCAGACGATTAAGTACCTCGAAGCTGCCATTGATAATGGTTATTTATATAATTGGCGTGCTAACTTATTACAATCACCTTATTTTATCGATCTAGCGCAACAGCCAAGGTTTACGGCATTAATAGGACGATTAGAAACTGAAATGCTAAAACAAATAACGGTACTTAAGCAATAGTTAAGATTTTGATATAACGATATTTATACTCTTGTCTGTATAGCGTGAAGTATTTCTATAGTTAAATCAGAAATTTTTGTGGCAGAACGTTTGGTTTATGGCTGATATCACTAAGGCGAAATCAGCCATATAATCGCAATGTGATTGGTACAGTGCGAATAATGCGATTATTTTTATTCATCTTGCAATGCAATAGCAGCCATTTTCATAGTACTTTCAAAAGTTTCTGCTCCGGCTATGAAAAGGCCATTATGACAGAACATTGCATCGTCAATACCGGTTACGGCTTTTAGCGCATCATCAGATAAGCCAGCCCATGCTTGAGGTAGTGATTTTCTATCTTCGAATGAACCCGGTTCAACAGGCACTGTTTGAATTCTCCAAGGACCAGAGCCAGAAGGATAAACCATATATAAAGCTTGTGCAGACAGAGCATGAACGGTTCTTTTCCATGGCGTATATTTATCTAAAACAATCACTCTTGGATCTTCTGCATTCTCAATCGCTTTAGCGACAATTTCTTTTGCACTAATTCCGCCATTTTCAGAGGCAATAAACCGTGTCAAAATACGTGTCGCAAACTCAACCGCCTCATCAAAACAGCTATCAAAGTGACTATCTTCTTGCCAAGTAGGGTTGAACATTGAAATCGTTTGGCTAAGGCTAATACCTTGGTTTATACCTTTAGAAGAGCCTTCGGTATAGCCACAATCAATAGCGTCAATTGTTGAAACTAGCCCTGCATCAACAGCGTTAGCTACGTCTTGGTTACCCTGACATATTTCTAAGCCATATTTCAACCAAACCAAGCCAAATGAAGAATAAGGAATTCCATTTTCGCGCTCACCGGCACCACCACGCTGATGGTGATCGAATCGACCTGCATCTGCGTTATATTCACCACCAACATCAATAACAAGATCTGCTTTACCCATAACCTCTAAATTGCGTGTGCGTATGAGGTTAAAGTTAGGAAAAATGTGTTTAAGAGCAGCGATACTAAACACGTCATCTGCATGAAAATTACCGTTGTGAGTTGCTATAGTTATATCATTCATTTTTTATATCATTTTAGAAAGGAATAAGAAGATGTTGCTAGTTAACTTCACTATTTTGACTGGCCGATTTGGGACAACGTCAAGGTGTAGAAATTATAAGGCAGATTCTATACGAAGACAGCTCACAAAAATAGTGGGCTTTTAATAACACTAGTTTTCAATAGCGGTGCAAAAATCAATAAAGAACAATAATATCCTTGTTAATAATGTTGATTGAATCTGCGTTTAGCTAAGGGGAATGATAGGGGGTATTTTCTAAATTGGGCTTAAAACGCATCATCTTCGCTGTAAATATTAACATCAAGATCACCGTCCATGCTTTCTGAAACTAAAAAAATTATTGGTTTACAGCAAACTTGGCAATCTTCAATATACTGCTGGTCTACGTCGGCTGAATCAATGAGTACTTTAATTGTTTCGCCACAATAAGGACATCCTATGCGCTTTTTAGTCAATTGATTCAATTGTTACGGTTTCCTATAATTGTCAGTAATATAATCATTTATTATCGAGAGTTATTTTAAATGATAGGTGGGAAAGGTGTCATGATAAAGCCATATTCAAGCATAACTCAACGCTATGCCTGAATACTGGTAATTAACCAAAATGATTAAAAACGATTTTGTTACCATCTAAATCACGAAAGTAAGCACCATAAAATACGTCAGGTATACGCTGCCCTGGTTCTCCATCACAAGTCGCACCTAAGGCAATGGCTTTATGATACATTTCATCGCACTGCTCTTTTGAGCCCGGCGCAATAGCAAGCATATTGCCGTTACCACAGTTTTGAGGCGCTTCATTATAAGGTACACAAATAGCGAGCATGGGCTCTTTCATACTTTTACCAATAAATATAATGCGTTCCATTTTTATTAACGTTTTAGCGCCTATAGGTGCCAAGAGTTCATTATAAAAGGCTTCTGATTTTTCTAAATCGGTTACACCGATGGTGGCATAGCTAAGCATATCTATTCCTTTTTAATTATGATTAAGGTGATTCATTTTAAGTAGAATGTTAACTACAACAGGTTAACCAAATCATGTCAATAACGCTTGTTTATTCAGATATTATGGGATGAATTTATAACTCGTACAATATGATGAATATTAACTATTTTAACAACGTGGCTAACTATTTATTGGTATTTAGCAATGATTTTCTCAATGCTTTTATTATCAATCATTTGTTGTAATGCTTTATTTAATTTTGGTAAAAGTTCAAGTTTTGTTGGGTGTACACGCATCATAACTTCTACCGAGCTCACCACGTCTCCAACGACAATATCACTTAAAGTTGGAAGATGTCTTTTCATATATTGTATTGAGGATTTACTGATAAAAATTTGGTCAACGCGTTCAGCCAACAATTGCTTAATGAGCAAACTTTCTGATTTATTTAATACCTTGTTGATGTCATTATTGGTAAAGGATGCCTCAAACCTAGGATAAGTAAAGCCTCTAACTATGCCTACTTTGTGTCCAAATAAATCTCTTGGTCCTTTTACTTCAAATTCATCACCAGAGCGAAAAACAATCACTTCTTCAACACGTTCATAGGCAATGGAATACAAACCTATTTCTTTTGAATTACTGCGCCAAATAGGGTTGATTCCGGGTTCAATATCAACACGGCCAAGGTCAAATTCAAGCATAGCTCTAGCGGCTGGCATTTTAACCATTATAAAAGTATCGCCGGTAATTTCTCCTATTTGGTGAAACATGTCGGCAAATATGCCTGATATTGTAGCCTTGCCTTGTTGATCTATTGTAGAGATATTGTGTGGAGGATTGGCAGGATCGTAAGAAATCACCTTATAGGTATCAGCGATGAGTGGCCATGATGTGATAAGAAGGATATTAATAAAGCATAACTTTATTTTACAACTTAGAGTCATTTTACTTTCTTTTCAATCGGTGATCTTACAATAAACATAGCAGAATATGGGTAGTTAAGGGAATAAATCTCATGGTGAAATTATAAATATTTAATGGGTTTTAATCCTGCTAAGTTTGTGGTGCTATGGCAGACAGCTTAATCGTTATAAGGTGAACTGATTGAACTGTATCGCCAAAGTGATACTGCGAAATAATAGTAATCTTCGCTAAAGCTTAGCTAATATAGCCATATTTTCAAGTTGTCGTTTTTTAAGTGATTGAAATAATGATAAAATATATAAGGAATAAACTTTGCAAGATAGCATTTTTATTTAATGAATAATGAGACAACCTAACCATGAATATAAACCTTTGGGTATTTTTAAGTATCGCTGTGATTTTTTTAGTGAGTTTTTTAATTATTTTGGTATTAAGTACCAATAAAAAGAAAATAAAAGAATTAGAAGTAGAAGCGTTGAAATTAGAAAAAGCTAATTTAGAGACAGAAGTCGCGGCAGCGGTTAATAAAACACTGGGTGACCAATTAAGTCGAATAGAGGTATTGGAAGCTATCGTTACCGATAAAAACTACAACCTAAACGAAAAAATAACTCGATTATAAAGAGTAATCCTATTAATTTTTTCTAATACATTAATAGTATGAAATATTGATGTATTAGCGGTTAAGACAGACTACCAGCAGGTAAAAATATGCGATCAGCTAATCGCCATAGAAGGATGCAAAATTTCTGGCTGTCGGCACACTAAACTAAAGCATTAATGAATAAGTCCAAAGGGCAGTGATTACACTTTATACTCCTTAATACCGATGGTTCAGAATATTCGACGAGTTTGTTGCTAGAATAAGGTGTTTGGTTAATCTTTTAGGCCTATTTTTTTTAATAAGACCATCATTGGGCACCATTTAGTAAATGATGACTGTATTAAGTTGACCGCAATAAAAGCAGTAAACCATAACCAGTTTATTGATAATGTTACGGTTAAAATAAGTGAAATAAGTATCATTGTGCCTGCTATTAGTCTTAATGCATCGTTCTTAGTCATGGTAACTCCGTGATATTGGTATGGTTAAATTAGTATTACAGTAGATTATATTAGGTTTTATTAAATTAGCAAATACTAATGTATGTTGTTGGCGCAATTTATGGTGGTTATGCGGCGGCCATGGCGGCGTTAAAAACACCTGACTTATTTTGGTACGCAGTCAGTTTTGCCGGAGTGAGCGACCTTCGAAATATTTTTTTTAAGAGTCGTTACTACACTAATAAGAAATTTGTAGAACACCAAATGGGTAAAGATGTTGACACTTAATCGCCCGTTCACCGTTTTATCAGGCAAAGCGAATTAATATACCTATGTTATTATTCTATGGTGCCAGCGATACCTTGGTTAATGTTCGTCAAAGCCAAAGATTTTACCAGAAGCTATTAGACTTAAATAAGCCAGTTGAATATATTGAATTGGCAGACGGCGACCACTATTTGTCTATTCAGCGTAATCGACACAAAGCTTTTACAGCCATTGCCGAATTTTTTAAACAACATTTAGTCAGCCTAAAGTGATGATGTATTCTTAATATAAAATAGGCAAAAGAGCTTAATTATGAAAATTTTATTTTTGGCTAATAAAGATTTAGCGAGTAATTTTGCACTGAATAAACTGCTACCAGAGGTCTGTAAACACCATGAGGTTCATCTGTGGTTATCAGCAAAAGTAGGCAAAAGCAGTGTGATACCAACGCCATTAAAGACGCTAAAGTTTTTCGAGCAAGACTTGTTTAACCAACTGCTAAGTCCGCTAATTCCTAAGACTAAAAGTAATAACGATAGCTATAAAACTTTTGATGGCTTTAGCGTCTTTTTAAATTCAGCGATTCGAGACGTCAAGCAAATTAATTCGCCTGAGATGATTAATGATTTGAAAGAGTTGGCGCCCGAACTTATTGTTTCAATACGCTTTGGTGGCATCCTAAAAGAAAAGGTTATTAATATTCCTACCAAAGGCATTATTAATCTGCATTCTGGCATATTACCTAAGTATAAAGGTGTGATGGCGACGTTTTGGGCAATGAAAAATAACGACGATAAAATAGGTACGACACTGCACACCATTGACGATGGTTCGATAGATACAGGAAAAATAATCAAGACTTCTACCACACTAGTTAATAGAGAGAAATCTTATTTATGGCATGTGCTTGAGCTTTATAAGCAAGGTGCAACCGATATATTAGCGGCTATTGAAACACTTGAAAATGACGAGTTACTTTGTTCTCAGCCACAAGAAAAGAGTGCTAGCTATTTTACCTTTCCAAATAAAAATGAATGTCTAGACTTTGAACAAAGTGGTTTTAAAATCACCGATGAGCAAGAGTACATTGAATTTATACAACAACATTACCTGTAAGTATAAATTTTAGTTTAACTAATATGTTGTTGCAAATAAAAGGGGGGAGCATTAATAATGCTCCCCCCCTTTAGTCTTTACCATTAATATAATCGCTAATTTATGACGTTCTAAGGATTATAAACAACATCCAAGCTTACACCACTAGCAGCTGAATAGCCGTAAATACCGATATGCCAAGTGTCTGCTACAGGGCTGGTAAATGAACAAACTTCATTATTGCCACCTTTGTATGGGCGACAATCATAAGTTGATGATGTTGGCTGTGCGCCACGTCGAATATATAAATCAGCATCACCAGTACCACCACTCATCGTGAAGTCTAATGTTGCCATGCCGGCTGGTACGTTAATGGTGTAATAAGTCCATGCTTGACGAGCGACACTAATATCCGTTAAAGATGCACTGCCACCGGTTGCTCCGCCACCTGTTGTAGGTTCAGTAAAGCTACCTGTTAAGTTAACACCAGAGAAAGCTGAGTAGGCAACAACTTTCACATAATAAGTGCCCGCTTGTGCCGTACTAATAGGACAACTTTCACTATTACCACCAGCATAAGGACGACAGTCATAGCTAGTACTTGTAGGTGCTGAACCAAATTTAACATATAAATCAGCATCACCTGTTCCACCAGCCATATCAAAGGTTAGGTCTGTTGCACCCGCTGGAACTTCCATTGTAAAGCTAAGTTCAGTACTTGAAGCTAAACCAGTTTTGGTTGTGCCATTACTTAATACATCATCACCAGTTGGTGGCGGTGGTGGTGTTACGCTACCACCACAAGTTGCAGCTAATGCATCAGACGCTGCTTTTGCTTGTACTAAGCCAAAACCTGTCTTGTCATCGCGGCCAGCAACATCAAGATCAATAGCCGTTGATTTTAATGCACTTCGAACTTCGTCAGCGCTACAATCAATGTTATTACTCCAAACAATCGCTGCAACACCTGTAACATGAGGCGTAGCCATTGAAGTACCGTTGTAATAAGCATAGTTTTGCGAGCCGTTAACCGTTAACGTTGCCGCACTGCCTAACTGCGTCAATAATTGCTGACCCAACGCACGACTAACCGAAACACTGGGCACTGAAACAGCGTTAGTAGAATCAACTAAGAATGGATTTTGTAAACCAGGACGAGTACTGTCACTATAAACAATAACACCAGAGGCACCTGCATCAGCACAAGCTTTAGCTGGGTTTATTTCGGGGTAATTACTGCCTTTTTGGTTATCATTACGTTCTGCTAAACAAATATTACCAGCAACATTACTACAGCTGTAGTTACTTCCTGAAAGTGTACAACTTGCTAAAACACCGTTTGCACTGCTATCTACATTGCTTACGATGAAGCTACCACCACTTTCAATGTAATGAGTTTGTGGCACAATATCATTAGCATAAGTTGTTGAACCTAAGTTAATAAAACCTAAGCGACCATCGCCAGCAACGGTTGATAAAACAGCTTCACCAGGCGCAGAAATTTCAACTTGTGGTGTGTATTGAGAAAACTCAGCATGTTGATTGTTGCTATCAAGTGCGCCAACAGCCATAACAGCGTCATAAGAAGCAGGGTAAGATAATGTGGTATTGCCATCATTACCTGAAGCGGCAACTAATAATACGCCAGAATCAGCAGCGGCTTGTAATGCGTTTTTCTCAGTAACACTTGAACCTGCACCACCTAAACTCATGTTAATAACTTTTGCGCCATTATTTACACAAGTATCAACTGCATCACTTAACTCGCCAACATAACCCCAACCCGCTTCATTAAATACTTTAACAATATGCAGATTTACATTGGTGTTTGGCATAATACCAACAACACCTTCACTGTTATTAACACCAGCAATAGTACCGGCTACGTGAGTACCGTGAGACCCCCCGTTTTGATACCAATTTCCAGTACCTGAGTTATTGGTACCTGAAGCATTGTTAGCATTTAAATCAGGATTTGCCTGTTCATAACCAGAATCAATAATACACACGGTCATATTTGCGCCGTCGTTATCAGTTAATTGGTCTGATTGTGTTTGTGCGATACCCCAAGGTTGATTTTGCGCCATTAAAAAGCGTTTGTAATCAGGCTCAATGAACTCAATTGATGAGTCCTTTTTCATGCGGTTGATCATGGTTTTCACATCTTTAATGTTCTTTTCTTTACCAAAAGAAATAATGTGATGACCATTTTTCAAAATCTTTTCGTGTTTTAACGATAAGCCTGCTTTTTTCGCTAATCCTGGAGGGATTGCTTTTCCGTTTTTCTTGTTTTTATATTTAACAATTAAACGATCAGTAAAATCCTGCTTTTCGAGCATTTGTTGTGCACGCCAATCAGCAAAACTTAATGTTGTTGATTGGGCAGATTCCATTCCGCTTTTATTTACTTTATTAATTTTAGCTTGGCTCGCATAACTTGCCGCGCTAGTTACGGTTAGAATAGATAAGGCTACTGCACTGAGTGCAAGGCGTTTGTTATTTCTCATCTGATATAAACTCCATCGTTTATTTTTACGTTTAATTTGAACGTTTGCCTAGGCTACCTTCAACGTATTTTATTATGTATTGCTTTAGTGGGTGAAAACCCATTGCAAAAATAATGGCTTGTTTGCGATATTTTAACTAGCAAACCACAGACTGTTTTTCATAGTAAAGCGACAAGGTGGTTTTTGTTTTTGTAGTTATCTATATGAAACAATAGATTTTATTTTTATTTTGTCGTTTTTTTTCGAAAAGCTGTCGCTATTTTGCTAGGGAATATTTTCTGACTTGATATTATCGAATTATGCAAGATGCACGATACTGATTTAACCAAGATAAATAAGTCATCATCAAGATAGTAAGGACTGCTCAATAAAATAAAACATAACGTTGATCATAAAAATAATATAAACAACGTCCCTATATATAAGAGAGAGTAGAACATATGAAAGCTTCTAAATTTACGACATCAATTATTGCTTTAGCCGTTACCGCAGCATTTTCAGCACAAGCTGCCGATGATCGATACATTATTAAAGTAGACGAAAGTAAAAAAGGCCTTGTTAAAGCTCTCGCTAAAAAATTAGGCGGCGAATTAAAAGTTGACGGCAAAGGTTTTATCGCTGCTTCATTCGCTGGTAAAGACTTAAGCCAAGTTAAAGGTTTATTAAATAACCCACATATTCAAATGATCGAAGAAGATCAACGCCGTGTACCACTTTCTGTATATAGTGATACTGCAGGCAACCCTGCTACAACTGAACTTACTCCTTATGCGGTTGTTCAATCTCAAGCTGACCAAGTTAACTTTAACGCTGGCGCAGGTATGAAGGTATGTGTTATCGATTCAGGTTTAGATCGCTCTAACCAAGATTTTATTTGGAACAATATCACTGGTACTAATGATTCAGGCACAGGTAACTGGGATGAAAACGGTGGCCCACACGGTACTCACGTAGCCGGTACCATTGGTGCTGCAGATAATGGTTTTGGTGTTGTTGGTATGGCACCGGGCGTTGATATGCATATTGTTAAAGTATTTAACGAAGCAGGTTGGGGATACTCTTCTGATTTAGCTTATGCAGCAAATATTTGTTCTGGCGCTGGCGCGAACATTATCAGCATGAGTTTGGGTGGTGGTGGTGCAAACAGCACTGAAGAGAACGCATTTAAAGCATTTACAGATGCGGGCGGTTTAGTTGTAGCAGCAGCAGGTAACGATGGTAACAATGTTCGTTCATTCCCAGCGGGTTACTCTTCAGTAATGATGATTGGTGCAAACGACAATAACAACGCTATTGCAGACTTCTCACAATTTCCAAGCTGTACAGCTACTTCAGGTAAAGGCAAAAATGCAACGACTGTCACAGACGAAACTATTTGTGTTGAAGTAACAGCTGGTGGTGTCGATACATTATCTACTTACCCGGCGGGTATGGCAACTAGCGCTTCAATGAGTGCTGATGGCGTTGCTTTTGCTTCCTCTGCAATGGAAAACTCAGGGTCAGTTTCAGGTAATACTTACAACATGGGTACTGCAGAGTCTACTGATTCAGGTGCAAACGGTATGGTTTGTGTTATAGAGCGTGGCGTTATTTCTTTCCATGATAAAGTGAATAACTGTGAACTTTCAGGCGGTATCGGTGCGGTTCTATATAATAACGAACCTGGTATGCTATATGGTACTTTGGGAGACACTAACGCAACTAGCATTCCTGCAGTAGGGGCTTCTCAAGAAGATGGAGCAGCGTTATTAGCAGCAAATACAGTTGATATTAACATTGGAGCTAGCGATTACGGTTTCATGAGCGGTACTTCAATGGCAACACCAGCAGTATCTGGTATTGCTGCGCTAGTTTGGTCTAATCATAACGGTTGTACGGGTACAGAAATTCGTGATGCACTAAAATCAACAGCGGAAGATAACGGCGCTACAGGTCACGATGACTACTTTGGTCACGGTATCGTTAAAGCAAAAGCGGCTAGCGATTACTTAACCGCTAATGGTTGTGGTGGTGGCGTTGTTACTCCTCCTCCAGTAGAAGGTGGCGATATTACTGCTGACGCATCAGGATACAAGGCTAAAGGTAAAAACAAAGTTGACGTAACTTGGTCAGGTGCAGCTACTGCAAGTGTCGATATTATCCGTAATGGTTCTTTAAGAACAACAACGGCAAACGATGGTGCTTATACCGACAGCTTTAGAACTTCTGGTTCGTTTACATATAAAGTCTGTGACCAAGGAACTAGTAATTGTTCTACGGAAACGACAGTTAATTTCTAGATTTATACGTTATTAGTACAAGGAAGTAGTCTTATTAACTAGTTGATATCCAGTTCATTATTTGAGCTGGATATTTTTATTTTAGTAATATGTAATGATTTTTAGTTATATGTATATACTCATAAGTTATTACAGGTTGGGTCCGGTTTAGTTTATGTTCACAATCAATGTGTATTTTGTAACTAATTATTAAAAATTGTTTAAATGTACAATTGTTTAAATTTAAATTACAAACATTAAGTTAAATTACCCTGACGTTTTTAAAAGATGTAACGGGAAAAGGGGATAAAAATTTTGAATATTTCTGTAAAAAACATTATAAAACCACTCTCACTTTTAGGTCTTATCAGCGTAACTGTTTGGCTGATCCATACAACACTTAATAAAAATGTAGATGCACAAAAGCAATCGTACATTATTTCTTCAAATAACTATCAATTATTGCAAACAGAATTAGCAACGCTAAACGTTCAACCAACGCATAAATTAGCTATTATCAATGCTGTTGCCGTTTCTCTTAATATTGAACAGTTGGCTCAGTTACATGCACAGTTAGATATTCAAGTTACGCAAAATCATAATGTAGAAATGTCTGGTGGTAATGCTTGGGGCAAGCGCAAATGGCAGCCAAAGTCTGTCGTTAATGACTTAATTGAGGCCTCTGCTGCTCATTCGGCCTACAATTTTGGCGATGGTGTAACTATTGGTTTTTTAGATACAGGCCTTGATCAATTAGAAGGAACATCTTCAGGTTTATCTACTGATTTATATGGTCGGGATAAGTTCTGGGGAACTTATGATGCGGTTAATAACAATATCAGTAATTATAGTAATGAAGAAAGTGGCCACGGTACACATGTCGCCAGTATTGCTGGCAATGCAGATTACGACGCTTACGGTAAAGTGTATGGTGTTGCGCCGAATGCTGCATTAGTTGGGATTAAAGCCTTTGATGCCGAAGGCAAGGCGACCTATGCAGACGTTATTCGTGGCATAGATTGGGCGCTACAAGTTAAAGATCAAATCAATTTAAAAGTATTGAACATGTCGTTCAGTGGGCCAGCTCGTTCATACTATTGGGAAGACCCACTTAACCAAGCAGTAATGAAAGCATGGCAAGCTGGTATTGTTGTCGTTGCTTCTGCTGGTAACAGTGGTCCTGGCCCTATGACAATCGGCGTTCCAGGTAATGTACCTTATATAATTACCGTTGGTGCGATGACTGATAACTATACGCCTTCTTATTTAAGTGATGACATAGTCGCTAGTTTTAGTTCGGCCGGCCCGACAGTCGAAGGATTTGTTAAACCAGAAATTGTCGCACCAGGCGGCCATTTATCAGGATTAATGGCTTTTGATACTCAAATCGTTCAGGAACATCCAGAATTTCACGACGGCGGACGATATTTTGAAATGTCAGGTACATCGCAAGCTGCTGGCGTTGTTTCTGGTGTAGTGGCATTGATGTTGACCCAAGATCCAACGTTAACTCCTGACGAAGTTAAGTGTAGACTAATGGACAGTGCTCATACCGCATTCGATAATAACGGTGAACTTGCTTATAGCGTATTTCAACAAGGTTCAGGCGTGGTTAATGTGGCGGATGCATTAGCTAGTAACGCTTCAGCATGTGCGAATCAAGCATTAGATATTGCACAAGACATTGCTGGTAATGAACACTATTTTGGACCTGCCAATATTAATGATGATGGTAATTTTTATGTTGAAGGTTTAGGCGATGAATATGTGTGGAAATTGGATGAAAGCAACGTTGATGGTGATAGTGTCATTTGGCGAATGAATTTCATCGAAAATGCTATCGATTGGAGAAACACTGCCTCAACAGATAGTGTTATCTGGCGAATGAACATCGAAACGGACAGTGTCATTTGGAGAATGAATGTCGAATCTGACTCGGTGATTTGGAGAATGAGTGTTGCTGATAGTACAACCGGAATTGATGTTAATAATTGGGTAGCACCACAATAGTGTAACTCACTCTAAGCCACTGTTATTAAAGTGGCTTTTTATTTTTTTATTTCATAATAGAAGATTCTATATACCCTCATCTTAGTAAGAGCTATCTTGTGAAAAATATACTCCCCTTTTTCTTATCAATTATCCTTAGTTGCAATATATTTGCACAAGATGTTAAGCAATTTAAAAACTTTGGGATTGATAACCCAATGTCTTATAGCTTTGTTAGAACCATGGCTCAAGATGAAGATGGTTTTATGTGGTTCGGCTCATCGGAAGGCTTAGACCGTTTTGATGGGCATCAAACACTAAATTTTCAACATGATAGTACCCAGCCTAACTCACTAAGCTCTAGTGTGATCAGTAGTATTCTTTTTGATAAACAGCAAAGGCTTTGGGTCGGTACTTTTGGTGGAGGCTTAAATTTATATAGACCAGAAAGCCAAGATTTTATCCATTTTACTAGAAAAACAAAAAATGCCACACTGACCAATGATACCGTAAATGCTTTATTTGAAGACAGTGAAGGTAAAATTTGGATAGCTACCGAAAATGGTGTGAATGTTCTCAGTACAGATGAAGAAAAATGGTCAACTCAGCATATATTTCAAGAATCAGGTAACCCAAATAGCCTGACCCATAATACTGTACTTTCAATAATTGAAACTCGTAACCAAGAAATTTGGATTGGTACTAATGGCGGTGGGGTTTCGATATTTGATCTACAGGGAAATTTTATTAAATCGATTAAGTATGGCGATCAAAAAAGTGCGACTTATGTTAATAAATTTGTCAGTAGTTTATATCTAGCTATTAATGGTGATATTTGGATAGGCACAGTTGATAGTGGTTTATTAAAATATACACCAAGTACAGAGCAGTTTATTCACTATCAAGATAATGTGAATGTTCAGTCAACAATTAGCAGTAATGCAATTAGTAATATTTATCAGGATTCAGAACAAAATATTTGGATTGGCACCGATAGTGGCTTATCTATTTATAATAATGAAACCAAAGACTTCAGTCGCTATAACAACTCCCCAAATAACCCTTACAGTATAAGTAATGATTTTGTTATTACTTTTTTTGAAGACAACCATAAGATGATGTGGGTAGGGACTTTTTCAGGTGTGAATCGTTGGGATCCGAATATGGCAACCTTTCGACAATATAGTACGCAAACAAATCCTATTTTAAAAAATAACAATATCACTAGTTTTGCGCAATTTGAACAAGGAAAATTTTTTTTTAGTACCTATGGTGGTGGTATCTATCAGTTGTCAGAAGCTGATAATTCCATTACCACCGTCGATTTTAATGCTTCTTTTTCAGAATATAGAATTATGAATCTATTTGCCGATGGCAACACTTTATGGGTGGGAACGAGAGGCTCAGGCTTATATTCAGTCAATTTAACAACCAATAAAGTGACTGGATATATCCATGATGCTAAAGATGAACATTCTATTTCAGCTAATAGTATTACCGATATTATTAAAGATATTAATGGCAACCTTTGGATATCTACTTTTCAACAAGGACTAAATTTATATAATGAAAACGGTACTTTTACTCGTTTTATTAAAAATGAATTAAACACTAAAAATGGTCCTAGCACTAATAGCATATTACAATTGCTGGCTGATGAACAAGGAATCGTATGGTTGGCCACATTTGGTGCAGGGTTAAATCGTTTTGATCCGGCCCTTGGGACGTTTACTCATTTTAGACATGATGAAAATACCCCTAATAGTATTTCGGATGACTTTACCTGGATAATGCTATTAGATCATGACAAGAACCTATGGTTTGGCACTCAAAATGCTGGCTTAAGTATATTAAGCCAAGAAGATCGTTACAGTAATAACTTTTCATTTTCCCATCTTAATACTAAAGATGGCATGAAAAGTTTGACCGTATATGGCATCACCCAAGATGCTAATGAAGATATTTGGTTTAGTACCAGTAAAGGTATTTCTCGGTTTTCAATCAGTGATAAAAATTTTAAACACTTTAATCTGACTCATGGCTTAGTTGATTTAGAATACACTCATTCTTCAGTATTTCGCTCAAAAGGTAACACCTTATATTTTGGTGCAGGCAAAGGCATGAGCACTATTAATCCAGAAAAAATTAATACCAGCTTGTCCGTTCCAGAAGTACGATTAACGAGTATATTAAAGCTGAATGAACCTATGCCTCTTGGCAGTAAATTATCTAACTTAAGCCAATTGGAATTTGATTACAGTGATCAGCTGATTTCCTTTGAATATGTTGGTTTAAACTATGCCAATCCGGAGTCAACTCTTTATAAGTATCGCTTGTTAGGCTTTGATGAGGAGTGGATAGCTGCAGGTAAATCACGACGAGCCACTTATACAAATTTACCTGCAGGTAGTTATACACTGCAAATTATTGCTGGAAATAACGACAATGTTTGGAGTGAACCGGGTTATTCATTAGCTATTACGGTTAAACCAGCACCTTGGAATACTTGGTGGGCTTATTTATTGTATGCCATGGCAGTAGCTTTAACTTTATTAGTCTATTCACGCTTTTTGAATCGAAAACTATTGGTTGAACAACTACAAAAATCTTACCTTAAAGAGCAGGTCAAAGAGAAAACGCAAAAGTTACAATCGCAAAATAGCGAACTTGAACATGCCAATATTCTACTTGAAAAGTCGGCAACGGTAGATAAAGTAACTGGGGTACGAAGTCGCCGCTATCTTGATATTTATATTGAGCAAACTAGCCAGCTGATGAATCAAATTCATCAGAATATTTTACCAGTACAGCGGAGCACTTTACCCCGTCTTTACGTCTTAATGGTTCAGGTTAATGAGTTGACCAATATCAGTAATAGCCAGTTGATTAACATTACTGATTTATTACTGTTTAGCAGAAATACCGATGACCTAGTTGTTCGTTGGTCCGATGATACCTTTGCTGTTATTGGTTATGAAAAAGACAACAATGCTGGTGAGTTAGCAGCGCGGTTAGCAAGTAAATTTGAAAAACAATTCGACGATAAAATTTCGATGAATATTGCTTATTCTTTTTATCCGTTTAATAGAGAGCAACCTATGGAAATATCGTGGGATCAAGTCAGTGTGATG
Organism: Colwellia sp. BRX10-1; assembly: GCF_014077545.1. NCBI lineage: Bacteria > Pseudomonadati > Pseudomonadota > Gammaproteobacteria > Alteromonadales > Colwelliaceae > Colwellia > Colwellia sp. BRX10-1. Next base: position 156,864 of record NZ_JACGWC010000002.1, on the reverse strand, counting down.
ATTGAACTTGGCTTAACATTAACAAGCGAAGAGCCAGCGATTGCTTGGCTTGGCTTATGTGAACCTAAGATACAACCCTTTAGCTACTTAGCGGTGATTCAAGGCGCTGATCTAGCGACACTTAAGCATAACATCCAAGTTAAGCAAGGTTAGCCTGAGTAGCTTTGTGGTTAGCTTTTAATGAATTGTTGTTGATATTGTTTTGGGGTGCAGTTAAACGACTCTTTAAAGCATCGACCAAAATATGTTTGTGAAGAAAAACCAACATCTAAGGCTATTCTGCCAATTTTAGAACCATTTTGTAGCAATATCTGTGCTTTTGCTAGACGGAACTCTTTAATGAAGTTATTAGGTGTTGTGCCCAGTGTTACTTTCATTTTTCGCTGCAGTTGGCGTTCACTCATCGCCATATTACTGGCTAGATCTTGAATACCTAAATCAGTTTCCAAGTACATCTTAGCAACAATGGTTTCTAGCTTTTCTATAAACTTTTCATCAACGGATAAGATAGCACTTTCGCTTGGAGTTAACTGCGACACTTTTTTTACGCTACTTTCTTTTTGTTGTTCTTTTTGATGGTCACGAAATTTATGTAAATAGTTCTGCTGGAGTAATTTACGATTTTCAATCAAATTTTCAATACGTATTAATAATTCCTGTTGATTGAAAGGTTTACTTAAATACTCATCTGCTTGTAAATTTAGGCCGTGAAGTCGACTATCTAAGTCTGAACGGGCGGTAAGCAAAATAACGGGAATATGAGAAGTAAGTTCATTTTCTTTTAATTGTTTAAGTACTTCGAAGCCATCAATGCCCGTTAGCATTATATCGCATACGATAAGGTCTGGTATATATTCCTCGGCGATGAGCAGTCCTTGTTCGCCGCTCATTGCTAATAAACAATGATGTTGCTGTTCAACCACACGTTTTATGTGATTTTGCATATCGAGATTATCTTCAATAACTAACACGACATTATGTAAATGATTTTTTGCTTTAGTTTTATTATTATTTTGTTCTAACAGCAATGATGATACTTCGCTTTGAGATACACTCATTGGCACTTGAGTTTCTATTTCGACAGCGGTAGCTAAAGGGATTGATAGAGAAAACTTACTGCCTTTATTGTATTCACTGACTAAATTGATACGCCAGTTATGCGCTTTTACCAATTCATTAACTAAAGATAAACCAATACCCACACCAAAAACAGCATGATTTTTTTCATCATCAGCTCTTTGAAAGCGTTCAAAGATTTTACTTTGTGATGCTTGATTAATACCTATGCCGGTATCTGTAATCTCTAAAATAACATTATCTTGATCAACATAAGCACTGACCTTGATACTACCGCCAGCAGGTGTATATTTAATCGCATTAGCAAGTAAGTTGAAGATGATTTTCTCAAAACCTTGAGCGTCACATTCTAGCCAAAGGTCATCAGATATTTCAGCATCAAAACTTAAATCATTTTGTTTAGCTAAGCGTGAAAATGAATCAATTGGCATAGCCATTAACTGACTTAATCGATAAGTAGACAATGAAAGCTTAGGGTTGTCAGTAAGGCGAGAGAGTTCTAATAGTTGTTCAACCATACGAACTAAACGCAAACCATTACGCTTAGCGGTAGTAAGTTCCAACCCTTCTTCTTTACTGTGAGCTTTGAGTAGATATTGGTCTAAAATGCCATTAATAATTGTCAATGGCGTCCTAAACTCATGGGAAATGTTCGCAATAAACTTATCTTTTAAATCTAACATCTGCTTTTCAGCTAACTTTCGTGAAGTTAAATTAATAAAGGTAATAACAATAAGGGGTTGTTCTTCGCGATCTGCCCACTGCAATTCAACCTGAACTGGGAATTCAGTACCATCGGCACGTCGAGCAGCACACTCTACTGAAATACCGATATCTTTACGTTGTAAGGCGTATACATTACTTTTGAAGCCAAAAAAGTAATGCATAGTGTCTTCTGCAGAAAAAAGTGCGCTGACATTCGTGCCTTTCAATTCATGTTCTAAACTTTGGAACAATTGAACTGCGGCAGGGTTTGACGATAATATTTCGCCGCCCGTTGATGTCGTCAAAATAGCATTATTAGATGCTCGGACAATGGCTTTGTCTTCACTATTAAGAATTGAGCTGAGTAATTTATGGTTGGTCTGTATTAACTCTTTTTGTTCTTGTTGCTGAGTGAAAGCGTTTTCCTTGAATTCGAGCGTGTTTTTTCTTTTATTGTAAGCAATAAGAATGACTAAAATAAAAGCAATAACGCCCCAAATACCAATAACAAAAGACTGCCAGAAAGAATTTGTAATGTAGTGTGCCCCAACTTCTAAACCAACGATATGAATGCTAAAAATAATACTCACCAGCAATAAAATGTAAAATTCGGGAAAGGTATCTTTTGAAATAGGTTTGGTCGGTCTTTGAATGTTTAATGATGCACTTGCGGCAAAAATAAGACCACAGTATGGGATTAACGCTATTAAGCTGTTCGTATAATTGTCTTTATAAAGGGCTTGCTCTTGAAGAAGAAAATAACTATTAGTGTTATCAACTAACAAAGCTAATGAGGCAATGGCTAATGGCCAATAAATAGCGCGCCAAAATTTTTCATGACAAAAAATAACACAGCTGATTAGTCTAATAAAAATGAGGCCAGAAATGGTGATATGAAATAATAATGACGGTAATAACCTGTGATCTAACGCTTTTGAAAACTCTTCTGGCAGCAGTACGAAATAACAAAAACAGGTGACTGTAAAAAATAGTGCTGGCACTCGACCCGCAATGTATTTATTGAGTGGCGTTTCGCTGAGATGCGGGTTGGTTTCTATGGCCAGTAAGATAAAAAAGTAACTGAACAAAGAGAAAAAATCTTGCAGGATCGGGGGGGTGTTTATGTAGTTACCTGCGAAGATAACACCCGAAATAAGATCAATGATAATAGCGAGAGAGAAAAACTGCCAGAACAATTTTAATGAACGTGATCTGGTCTGTAAATAGCTATGAACAACAAAGAATACTGCGGTAGCCTGTAATAATATAGTAGGAAGTGATAGCAAAAGAGCAGAGGAAATATCAAGAGTGCTGGTGATCGTTGCATAGGGTAATAAGGTTAAAATTATTGTAATAAATAAAAGTGTTTTTTTATTAAAATATAGCAATGATGTGATCCAATATTAAAGTGACGTTTAGTATGTTGCCTAATCATGAGGCTAATTATTTTCTCCTTTAATAAATATAGTATACATTAATTTAACACTATATAAATGAATGAAAAGCTTTCACTGGCTATTTATATCGTTGAGTAAAAAGGCTAATTTTTCAATATTAGCATTCGACAATTGCCGATAATCAAAATAGGGACACACAATTAAATTTTTAGCTTTATCAATAGCAAATTGTTCATCTAGCCAAGTGAAATTAGCGTTTAGTTGATTTGTCGCTAACAAATTTTTGGCGTAGGTTTTTCCACAAATAATATGCAGAGTTTGCTTAGTGGTTGATAACTGAGGCGGAGAAAATAATAAAGCCGTTTGAGAGCCTTGCTGCAGCAAAAATCGCTCTCGATATTTTTGCCAAGTTGGCGCAAGTGTTGAGTAAGCGAATTTTTCTTTATCGAGTGCGTAAAGCAGCTTCGCATAAACATTGAAAACTTTCCGCCAACCATTGCCACAAGCTTGATTAACCATCTCTATTTCGCCCAAGGTTAGCGGCGATAGACAAGATAATTGCTGATATTCAAGCATACTCGGTTTATTGCCAATATAAACGGCGACGCTAAAGTTTGAGCAACCTAAACCAATAACATTCAATGGTACTTAACTCATTTTACGTGGGGGGTATGTTGAATTGTAAATTTATAATCGAGACAAGTAAAACGTCCTTAAAATTTTTTTGCTTGAATGTATGTAGTTACTGGTAAAGTTAGATCGATTGAAGATTATCAATGTCTAACAGATAACTAATATAAAATGTTAATATCGTATAGCTTTCTATGGCTATTTAAAGGTCCACGCGAGAAGTTTATCGAAAAAAATGACATTACAAGGGTAATGGCTTCAAATTTTGTTGGAGAAAACTGTTTTATATTTTATATTTGTGGCAGCTAAAAATATATTGCTTAGCTGCTGTTTAACATGACTACAGTATCAATAATGAATTCTAAAAAAAAATGATGGAGCGCAGCTATGAATGAAAAAATTGCAGCACTTAAGTCAGACCTAGCGCTACTTAAAGAACAATTTAGTAAAAAAATTACTGATGCAGAAACTCGTTTAAAAAATATGATTGAACAAGAAAGCTTAGATACTTCGGTTGAACGTGGCTATAAAATTCAAGCTTCTTTTGAAGAGCCAGCAGATTCTTTAGCTAATGGTGAATGTGTAATTTTACTGCATGGGCTTGCACGTTCGGCTAACTCCATGAAAGCTATTGAAAAACGATTGTTAGCAGAAGGATATTTTGTGATAAATATCAACTACCCTTCTAGAGATTATTCGATAGAAGAGTTGGCTGAAAAAGTGATTTCTAAAGCGCTATTAATTTGTGAAAATCGCCAAGTTAACTTTGTTACCCATTCAATGGGCGGTATATTAGTTCGCCAATATTTAAGTATGCATAAAATACCTAATTTACATAAAGTCGTGATGCTAGGTCCACCAAACAAAGGCAGTGAAGTTGTTGATAAACTAAAAAATACACCTGGTTTTAGTTTCATCAATGGTGATGCGGGTATGCAATTAGGTACCGGCGAATTCAGTGTCCCTAGTAACCTTGGCAATGCTAATTTTGATTTGGGTGTTATTGCCGGTAATCAAAGTATTAATTGGATATTATCAACACTTATTCCTGATAAAGATGATGGTAAAGTTTCGGTTGCTAGTACCAAACTTGATGGTATGAATGATCACATTGAAATGGAAACGACCCATCCATTTATGATGAAAAACGAAAAAGTTATCGAACAAGTTATCCATTATTTAAAATCAGGGAGTTTTCAAAAATAATTCGGCTAGAAAACTTGCCTTTACTAACGACCTGTATATACTCACAGTAACAACTGTGTAAATTTACAGGCTCCCTATGCTAAATGAAATCAGCGAATTACGCCCTCTAACGAACCGACAACAACAAGTTTTTGATCTGATCAAAGACAAAATAAGCGATACGGGCATGCCACCAACGCGTGCTGAAATAGCCAAGTTTTTTGGCTTTAAATCAGCAAATGCAGCAGAGGAACATTTAAAAGCTTTGGCTAAAAAAGGCTATATAGAAATGTTGCCAGGTACTTCTCGCGGCATTCGTTTGACTGAGAAGTTAATGGAAGAAGCCGGTTTACCTTTAATCGGCAGAGTGGCTGCAGGTGAACCTATTTTAGCTGCAGAGCATGTTGAAGATCATTACAAAGTTGATGGTAATTTGTTCCACCCAGCTGCTGATTACTTATTGAGAGTTAATGGCGAAAGCATGAAAAATATCGGCATACTTGATGGTGACTTGTTAGCGGTTCATCAAACGACCGATGTACAGAATGGCCAAGTAATTGTTGCTCGTGTCGAAGAAAATGTTACGGTTAAACGTTATAAACGAGAAGGTAACATCGTTTACTTACATGCAGAAAATGATGACTTCTCTCCTATAAAAGTCGATTTGTCTGATCAAGAGTTTAATATTGAAGGGTTGGCTGTTGGCGTTATTCGCTCGGCAGACTGGATGTAGTTAAGTTAACCTATCCAATAAACTTGGTGGTAACTAAATCAATTTATCTAACAAATATAGTATTAATTACGTCAAACTGCTCCGCAAACTTTAGTGTATAAAATAGGCTAAAGTTTGCTTTTCTAACCTTTCGTATTCTTTTCATGCAAACCTTTCTCTTTACTAAGAATAATTTTCATTCTAAAGCCCATTCAAACAACTTTATCTTTCTCTGATTAAAAAACAACCAAGATCAATTTTTGCAATACGCGTATTTATACTCAGCTGTTTATTTTTAATACTACGGCTACAGCCCTTTGTTATTAGGCCTTTGCTTGTATTAGAGTTGATACTCTATTGTTTTTATTGGTTTTTATTTTAAAATAGCTCGATTTTTAAATTGACCCAGATCAACTTTTAAGTAATTCTAGTTTGGAATGTGTACAAATATAAATATAAGGCGATGTTGTCGACGCTAACTGGTTGATAACAAAATCGCTAAGAAAATAATAAAAATCCGTACTAAAGGATGTGTTTTGTCCTAGGTATCAAGTTTTAAACTTTTATAGGGTGAAGGAGATGTCGTGTGAAAAGACGTAACCTAGGTTGGCTGTTGTTGGGGAGTGTTCTTTCCAGTTCAGCTTGGGCAGATATGCAATTAAATCTGACCAAGGGTGTAACAGAAGTAAGTAGAGATGTTTACGATCTACATATGCTCGCAATGTATATATGTGTAGCAATTGGTGTGGTCGTTTTTGGTGCTATGTTTTGGTCAATGGTTTTCCATCGAAAATCCAAAGGGGCTAAATCAGCAGATTTTCATGAAAGTACAAAAGTAGAAATCCTCTGGACAGCAATTCCCATTGTCATTCTTATCGCTATGGCTGTACCAGCAACAAAAACACTGATTGAAATGGAAAATAACGACGATTCTGACGTTACCATTCAAGTTACCGCCTCTCAGTGGAAATGGCATTACAAATATTTTGATCAAGATATTGAGTTCTACTCCGTTTTATCGACGCCAAGATCACAGTATGAAACACAAGAAGGTAAACACCTTAATGTTGATGCTGGCGATAAAGTCAAAGGTGAAAATTACCTACTCGAAGTTGATAAACACCTTGTCATTCCAGTTAATAAAAAAGTACGATTTTTAATCACTTCTGACGACGTTATTCATGCTTGGTGGGTACCTGCTTTTGCTGTAAAGCAAGATGCTAACCCAGGATTTATTAATGAAGCATGGACAAAAGTTGACAAGCCTGGGATATACCGAGGTCAGTGTGCTGAGCTTTGTGGCAAAGACCATGGTTTTATGCCAATTGTTGTCGAAGTAAAGTCTGAAGCAGACTATGCAAAATGGCTTGATGAACAACACCAACTCAACGCTCAAGCCGCTGCTGCTGAGAAAGCATCTCTTAACGCTTCCGCATCAATGGATGAATTGATGACCTTGGGTGAAACTACCTATATTGCCCACTGTGCTGCCTGTCATCAAGTTTCTGGTGCTGGTCTACCTCCTGCATTTCCTGCACTTAAAGGAAGTCCAGTTGCTACGGGTAGTATTGCCGCGCATATTGATATTGTACTCAATGGTAAAGCGGGTACAGGTATGCAAGCTTATGGTAAGCAGTTAAGTATGAAGCAAATTGCTGCAGTTGTGACCTACGAGCGTAATGCTTGGGGTAACAATACCGGTGATGCCGTACAAGCCGCTGATGTTAAAGGTGCTGCTAAGGGATCAGGCAATGACACAGAAACACCGGTAGCAGTTGCTGAAATGGTTGCTGAAGAAGCCCCAGTAGAAGATCTAACTAAAGTGTACAGCGAAGATGAACTGATGGTTATGGGTGAGCAAGTTTACATGAAAGCTTGTGCTGCTTGTCATCAAGTTTCTGGTGCGGGTTTACCTCCGGCATTTCCAGCACTAAAAGGTAGTGCAATTGCACTGGGTGATATTGCTGTGCATATAGATATGGTTATTAATGGCAGTAAGAAAAACCCTGCTATGGCTGCTTTTGGTAGCCAGTTAACTAAAACCGAAATAGCGGCAGTTGTTACTTATGAGCGTAATGCTTGGGGCAATAACACCGGTGATTTAGTACAACCTGCAGCTGTTGATGCTGCTAGTGCGAAGTAGGAGGATATAAAATGACTACAGACGTTATAGAACAAGAATCGCACGACGATCATCATGATGACCATAAAATGAAAGGCATCAAACGTTGGTTGTACACGACAAACCATAAAGATATAGGTACGTTATATCTATGGTTTGCTTTTATTATGCTATTAACCGGCGGCGCTTTAGCCATGGTTATTCGAGCCGAGTTATTCCAACCCGGTTTACAAATAGTGGAGCCTGATTTTTTCAATCAGCTAACAACCGTACATGGTTTGATCATGGTATTTGGTGCAATTATGCCGGCCTTTACCGGGTTTGCTAACTGGATGATACCTATGATGATTGGTGCTCCAGATATGGCCTTACCACGTATGAATAACTGGAGCTTCTGGATTCTACCTTTTGCTTTTGGGATTCTTTTGTCTACATTCTTTATGGAGTCAGGTGCGCCTAACTTTGGTTGGACATTCTACGCACCACTTTCTACAACCTATTCAAATGGTAGTACGGCATTTTTTGTTTTTGCTGTTCATATTATGGGTATCTCATCAATAATGGGCGCAATTAATATTGTTGTTACTATTATGAATATGCGTGCGCCTGGTATGACTTACATGAAAATGCCATTGTTTGTTTGGACATTTTTTATTACCGCGTACTTATTGATTGCGGTGATGCCCGTGCTCGCAGGTGTGGTAACTATGTTGTTAACCGACACTTATTTTGGTACTAGTTTCTTTGATGCCGCTGGTGGCGGTGATCCGGTATTGTTCCAGCATCTTTTCTGGTTCTTCGGGCATCCTGAAGTTTACATCATGATTTTACCTGCTTTTGGTATTGTTTCGACAATTATCCCAGCGTTTGCTCGTAAGAAGTTATTTGGCTACAGCTCAATGGTTTATGCAACGGCATCGATTGCTGTGTTGTCATTTATTGTTTGGGCGCATCACATGTTCACGACAGGTATGCCGTTATTTGGTGAACTGTTCTTCATGTATTGCACCATGTTAATTGCCGTACCTACGGGTGTTAAAGTGTTCAACTGGGTCGCAACTATGTGGCGTGGTTCAATGAGCTTTGAAACGCCGATGTTATTTTCTATCGCGTTTGTCATCTTATTTACTATAGGCGGATTCTCTGGTTTGATGTTGGCATTAACACCTGTTGATTTCCAATACCATGATACCTACTTTGTTGTTGCTCATTTTCATTATGTATTAGTTACCGGTTCATTATTCTCGATTTATGCTGGTGCATACTTCTGGTTGCCAAAATGGACAGGTCATATGTATAACGAGTCGTTAGCTAAATGGCATTTTTGGTGTTCACTGATTTCAGTTAATTTACTATTCTTCCCTATGCACTTTTTAGGATTAGCGGGCATGCCTCGTCGTATTCCAGATTATGCGTTGCAGTTTGCTGATTTCAACAAGTGGGTCAGTATTGGTGGTTTTGCCTTTGGTCTTTCGCAACTAATATTCTTAGCGGTAGTCATTAAGTGTATTAGAGGTGGAGAGAAAGCATCGGCTAAACCTTGGGATGGCGCTGAAGGTTTAGAGTGGACTGTTGCAAGTCCTGCTCCGTACCATACATTTTCAACACCACCAAAAATTGATTAAGTTAATAAAATATGAATAAAGGTGACGAATTGCAAAATTCAAATAACAAAGATAGCACTGCTATAACGAAAAACAATCAAGTGATAAAAAAGCTGGTTATGATTGTTTTTGGTATGTTTGGTTTTGGTTTTGCACTTGTCCCTTTATATGATGTGTTTTGTGATATTACTGGTTTGAATGGAAAAACGTCAACCACTGCCGCCGCTGTCTATAATGTTGAGCAGATTGACACAAAAAGAATTGTTACGGTGCAGTTTATTAGTCGAACCGCCCAAGGTATACCTTGGCAGTTTGAACCTATGGTCCGTGAAATAAAAGTTCATCCCGGTGAAATGAAACTTGTTAAATTTTATGCAAAAAATGAATCCACCCGCGATATTATTGGCCAAGCAGTTCCGTCAGTATCGCCCGGTTTAGCGGCAGCGTATTTTCAAAAAATTGAATGTTTTTGTTTTACGCAGCAACCGCTAAAAGCGAATGAAGAGGTAGAAATGGCGTTACAGTTTTATGTTGACCCAGAATTACCTGAAGATATTTCAACGCTAACTTTGTCTTACACTTTGTATGACGTGACCGGAAAAGTGGAATCGTAGCAATTTATACTGAGCACTTAGCGTGTAACAGTATTTGTTTAGGGGAATAATAATGACAACAAAAGAATATGAAAGTTATTACGTACCATCACAAAGTCATTGGCCAATTGTTGGCGCAGTGGCACTGTTTTTAATTGCTGTTGGCGCCGGGAACTATGTTTCTACGTTAAATAGTAGCGAAGGTGGCATTGGCGGTTACATATTGCTTGCCGGCATTTGTTTAGTTATATACATGCTCTATGGTTGGTTCAGTAACGTTATAAACGAATCGATGGCAGGTAAGTATAGCCATCAAATGGATAACTCATTTCGTCAAGGAATGAGCTGGTTTATCTTTTCTGAAGTGATGTTTTTTGCAGCATTCTTTGGTGCCTTATTTTATGCCCGCACGTTATCAGTACCTTGGTTGGGCGGCGCAGATAATAATGCCATGACTGGTGCTGTTTTATGGCCTGAGTTTGTCGCAAGTTGGCCGTTATTAGTCACACCAGATGGAACCGAAACAACTCAAATGGGCTGGTATGGCCTACCGTTAATTAATACTATTTTGTTATTAACGTCTTCAATTACTGCACATTTAGCACATTCAGCCTTAGAAAAAGATAATCGTAAAATGCTGAAAATATGGTTAGGTTTTACCATATTATTAGGTGTTGTCTTTTTATTCTTGCAAGTTGTCGAGTATATGCACGGCTATTCAGAAGAAATGAAATTGTACTTAACTAGTGGTATCTATGGTTCAACTTTCTACTTACTGACCGGTTTTCATGGTATGCACGTTACCTTAGGTACCGTCATGCTTATTGTGGTATTTTTAAGGGTGTTAAAAGGCCACTTTACCCCAACAAATGCTTTTGCTTTTGAAGCGGCAAGTTGGTATTGGCATTTTGTTGATGTGGTTTGGGTGATACTGTTTGTTTTTGTTTATATCGTATAAAAAATTACTGATATAAACGTTTAAGAAATATTGTAGGTGAAGCTAGCTTCACCTACTTTTTATTTTTAAGCGAGTTGATTAGAATGGTCGTGGGTGTGGCGTAATAACGCCTGTTAAAATAGCGACTAGCATAAGTATAATAATGAAGGCTGAAATCATCACGCGTCGGCCAATAAATTTTGACATTGACGGTTTACTTGGGTCATTTTTGTTTAAGACAAAGAGTGCCTGAAACAGGCTAAATACCATGAAGACTAAGCAGCCAATAATAATTATTTTTATCGCAAATGCCATTTAAAAATTTCCTATGTTGTTATGTTCGCTTTAAGCATATTTAAGGAATTAATTGTTTGAAAAATTTTATATCAAACATTCGCCTACCTTGGTTGATATTTACCCTACTTGTTTTTTCCGGATTAGTAAAACTCGGATTATGGCAAAGTGATCGTGCTTTACAAAAAGAGCAACGCATCGCAACCATTACACAATTGAGCCAAACACAAGCCTTGTCACTTTCTCAAGTGCTCTCAGAAAAAAATGAAATTAATGATCTACCGATCACTATGTTTGGGGAATTTGATAATAATACTATTTTTTTATTAGACAACCAAACGAATAAAGGACAATTAGGTTATCGTGTTTATCAAGTGTTTAATAGTGGTGAGCAGGCGGTCTTAGTTAATTTAGGTTGGGTAGTAGGTTCTATAAATCGTCAAGAAATTCCCGATGTGCAGGCTATTATTGGAAAGTATCAACTATCAGGTCACGTACGTAAAATCGAGCAAGGCATAATGTTAATGGAACAAGTCTTGGTTAAAGGTGAGTGGCCATTGCGTGTTCAGCAGATAGAATTAGATAAATTTTCAACATTAATTTCACGTCAACTCTTGCCCTTTGTTGTCTACTTAGATAAAACAGAGAGTGTGGGTTATGAAAAAAATTGGCAACCAATTGTTATGCCGCCTGAAAAACATCGTGCTTATGCCTTTCAATGGTTTAGTTTGGCGATAGCATGGTTATTGTTGATGATATGGGCGTCAATTAAATTGGGTAGAAATAGTGAACAAGCGTTAAATCACTAATAAAAAAAATAATAAGGTCTAAGTGTATGAATGATGTATCACAGAAAAAATCTCGTCGTAGTATGGTCATGGTGCTGGGCGCTTTTATCCTCCCTATCGTGTTAGCAAAACTCGCCTTAACTCAAAATTGGCTTGATTATGGTGTGACGAACAAGGGCACTTTAGTTGAGAATGAACTGACTTTAGAAAAGTTAGGCTTGAGTCAACCCGCTTTACAAAAAACTTGGTCAATTATTTATAGCTTGCCACAGCATTGTGATGATCACTGTGAACAAACGTTACTTAGTGTTAATAACTCTTACATAGCCCTGGGTAGAGAAATGCCCAGAGTAAAGCGCGTCGCACTTTCTCCTAATCCACTCTCACCTCAGCAAACGGAAAGGTTAACTGAAAACAGCTGGGTGATCATTTCTACTCCAAGTCTAGTTGATGACTTTTTATCAGATACCAAAGTCTTAGTTGTTGACCCTTTAGGTAATGTGGTTTTATCTCATAAACCACCGACAAATGATGATGCTCAAGCAATGTTTGGTAAAGAAATCTTAGCCGATATGAAGAAATTACTTAAGTATTCAAGGGTGGGTTAAGATGAAAAATCGTGTTAATCATCGTGTTCGTACCTTAGTCTTAATTAGTATTCTATTAGCACTAATCGTGGTTAGCTTAGGTGCTTATACGCGCTTAACGCATGCGGGTTTAGGTTGTCCAGATTGGCCAGGTTGTTATGGATTAATTGATGTACCTGCAACCGCAGAACAAATTATTAAAGCAGAGCAAGCATTTCCAGAAAGAAAAGTTGAAGCGCATAAAGCATGGAATGAAATGATCCATCGATATTTTGCTGGTGCGTTGGGTTTATTAATTCTAGCGATAGCATTTATGTCTTACCGACAACGCGATCAAGGTACGCCATTAAGGTTGCCGATGTTGATACTCGTGGTGGTCATTTTCCAAGCGGCCTTGGGCATGTGGACCGTAACCATGAAACTAATGCCGATTGTCGTTATGGGTCATTTACTTGGTGGTTTTACAACCTTGAGTTTGTTATTTTTATTATACTTACGCTTGGCTGACTTTAGGGTACCAGGTGGTGATTTCGCCATTAAGAAATATGGCAGATACGGCTTAATTGGTATTGTACTGTTAACCGCACAAATAGGTTTAGGGGGCTGGACATCGTCAAACTATGCTGCCTTGGTTTGTACTGAATTACCTATTTGCCAATCAGGCTGGCAAGAGCAAATGACCTTCGAAGATTCATTTGATTTGATCCCACCAGAAAAAGACAGTTACGAATTTGGTCATTTATCTCATGCTTCACGTGTAACGATTCATGTTGTTCATCGATTAGGAGCCATTGTCACTGGGCTTTATCTTTTTTGGTTAGCATTAATGGTATTTCGAAAATCTCAATCTGCATTTTTTAAGAATGCAGCTATTAGCTTAGCGTTTATTCTTAGTTGCCAAATATTATTGGGTATTAGCAATATCTGGTTCTCATTACCGTTAGCAGTTGCGGTGAGTCATAACGTGGTAGCAGCATGTCTAATGTTGTCTTTGATCACGTTAACCTACAGTTTACGACGGAAATTATAAGGAATACTTATGAGCGAATCAGTATCAACAGAAAGCCCAAACGGGCCAGCAACTACACCTGAAGTTATAGAGACTAAAACCGCTATTTGGCGAGATTATTATGAAATCACTAAGCCTCGTGTAGTGGCACTCTTAGTGTTAACCGCTCTGGTGGGGATGTGTCTTTCTGTACCGGGTACCATTCCATGGCAAGTACTTATTCCTTCAATGGTGGGTATTGGCTTTTTATCATCAGCCGCCGCCGCGATAAATCACATTGTTGATGAACGAATTGACAGTATTATGGGGCGAACTTATAACCGGCCCGTTGCTACGGGACGTTTAACGCCGAGAAATGCGACTTTGTTTGCTATGTTTTTAGCGGTCAGTGGTTTTGCCATTTTATATAGCTTGGTTAATCCCTTAACGGCATGGCTTACTTTTGCAGGTTTGGTGGGTTACAGTTTTGTTTATACTATGTATTTGAAACGTGCTACGCCTCAAAATATCACGATAGGTGGCTTAGCTGGAGCCATACCCCCACTGTTAGGTTGGACAGCAATGACCAATGAAATACACCCTAATGCTTTGTTATTAGTGTTATTGATTTTTACTTGGACACCTCCTCATTTTTGGGCTTTAGCGATACATCGTAAAGATGAATATGCAAAAGTAAATATTCCCATGTTGCCGGTAACCCATGGGGTAAACTTTACAAAAACCCAAATTTTACTTTATACCGTGTTACTTTTTGTTGTTGGCTTGTTACCTTATTTAGTGGGAATGAGTAATTGGTTATATTTAATTGGCGCAGTAACATTGAATCTGATGTTTTTTGCTTACGCCTGGAAACTTAAGTTTAATGCCGATGAGAATACGGCAATGGACACCTTTAAGTTTTCAATCGTACATTTAATGGGCTTGTTTATTATCCTATTACTTGACCATTATTTGTTACCTATGATACCAAGCTGATCAATTATCTGATCATTGTTAAGGGTAAGGACAAAGCTACTTCGATATAATATTTAGTAGTAGGATAACGACTTACTAAATTTTATATCGGGTATTTATCTATTTTTCCAAATGAAAAGTAGACCATTTAATCAGTCAAATGGTTATTGGATAAGACAAACGGAAATAATTAAATATGAACAAGTTGCTGTATGTCATTGTCGCCCTTGTTGCTGGTGCGGTAGGTTTTTTTGTCTTTCAAAAAGCGACAGTATTACCACAGCCTGAACACGCTTTATATTATCAGCAGGTTCGGGAAGTTAAGCCATTTCAATTAACGAATCATCATAACCAAGCCTTTACCAAAGAACAATTAGCCAATAAATGGTCGTGGGTATTTCTAGGGTATACTTCTTGTCCTGATGTTTGCCCGACTACATTACAAGAACTAAACTTTGTTTATGACGATTTAAAAGCGATCAGTAAAGATACACAAATTTTGTTGGTTTCTGTTGATCCTAGTAGAGATACGCCAGAAAAATTAGCTCAGTATATAGCTTATTTTAATGAGGAGTTTATTGCGCTTACGGGTGACCATGGTGTGTTATTTCCGTTTGCTCGTAACCTTGGCATGATGTACGCGATTAACGAGCCTGAAGGCGATGAAGCCGACAATAATGGTTACTTAGTCGATCACAGTGCTTCTTTAGTGTTAATTAATCCACAGGGAGATATCGCGGCTATTTTTAAGCCTAGACAAGCCTTGGGTGTATTACCTACCATTGATGGTGAGAAACTGGTTAGTGATTTTGCAAAAATTGTAAAATTAGCTGAATAAAGGAAACTTGTCATCCTTAACTTTATGGGCTGACAAGTTTATTAAATCGCTATATTTGTTAAAGCGGATACCACTGCATACCTTCTTTTAAGACAAACCAAGGCTTTGAGTACCAATAATAACGTCCTGGCTCACTAATACTTGGCGCGGTACAGTTACAGCGAACACGGCCAATGGGCAAGGGCGCGCTATAATTAATGGTAAAGCTATTTTCTTCTTGCCATTCTATTTTTTGTCGACCTAAACCCGAAATATAACAGTTCAATTGTGCGGGAAGAAAATCTTCAACGACAACATCAAAAGTCACTGATTTTGATTGGTTATACTCGACAATAGTACTTGCATTCTCATTACGTAAAGTCATGTTGAAAGGTAAAGATTTTAATTTATCACGCAGACTAGATATTTGATCATAGGGTTTTGACGCAGGAAAACGTGGCACGCTTGTTAAATCTGTCGCTAAGCCTACGGCTCCTGATTGTTGTGAAAAAGCAATGAAATCGTTTTGTGCTACCCATTGTTGTACTGCCGGAGTGTACTCACCATAAGGGTAGGCAAAATAGCGCCAACTTTGTCCGGTTTTTTCTTTAATAATACTTTCAGCCTCTAATAAAAGTTCAGTATGTTTTATTAGCCATTGCTGTTCGGTTAAACCTTCACTAATACGGGCCATAGAGTCATGTTCCATGCCATGGTTAGCTATAATAACGCCTTGATCAGCCATCGTTTTAAGTTGTTGCCAAGTAAGATAGTTACTCGAACCACGCTCAACAATGGCAGGGTTGATAAAAATCGTAAAAGGATAATTAAATTTGTCGAGAATAGGCTTACCATTGAGTAGAATATCAAGATAAGCATCATCAAAAGTTATTGCCACTGTTTTGTCAGTAATAGGTTGCTGTTTCTTGATAGAATTCATTAAATCTGAAAGCGCGATAACATTGAAATTGTTATCAGATAAATACTGCATATGAATTTGAAACTGTTCCGGTGAAATACTAGTACTTGCCGGTGTTTTGTCACTAACATGGTGATATTGTAAAATTACAGCGGCAAAGCTAGAAAAGTGAAAGCAAGATAGCAATAGTGCAGGTAATAAAAATTTCATGAGTGAAGCCCTTGTTTAGTCAGTCATAAAAATAGCGCGTTTTGCTTTCTTTTTATAGTAAATTTTCAGGTAATTTTTATATGGAATACTTTTTTGAACGTTAATACTATCAACCACCATAAACAACTATTCCTCATCGCCTTACCGATGATTTTTTCAAATATCACCATACCTCTTCTAGGCTTAGTTGATACTGCTGTTTTAGGACATTTAGACCAAGCCTATTACCTAGGTGGCAGTACAGTCGGGGCAATGATTATTACCTTTGTTACTTGGTTGTGTGGCTTTTTACGTATGTCGACTACAGGTCTTACCGCTCAGGCATTAGGTGAAGAAAACGCACAAAAAAGTTTATTGGTTCTGCTACGAGGTTTGTTAGTGGCTTGCTTAATTGGTGGTGCACTGATTTTGTTACAGTCTTTTTATCTTGATCTGAGCTTAGGTTTAGCCGGAGGATCTGAACAAATACAATTTTATGCTAAGCAATATTGTGATATCCGTATTTGGGGTTTGCCTGCTGCGTTATCAAATCTTGTTATATTAGGATGGTTGTTGGGCAATCATAAAGCTAAGGCTGTAATGTGGATATTGATCGTCACTAACCTAATTAACTTGTCGCTAGATCTATTGTTTGTCTTAGTGTTTGATTGGCAAGTGCAAGGGGTGGCGTCAGCAACGTTAATCGCTGAATATTCAGGTGTTATTATAGGGTTGGCTTATATTATTTTTGCGCAACAGACAGGTAATCGACACCCCCTAAAAAGTATATTAATAAAAATGGTGGGAAAATTTACAGCTATCAGAGATCAGTTATTTGAGAAGTCAGCGCTGACCAATTACTTTCAACTTAATCGAGATATTCTTATTCGAACACTGTGCTTAGAGATTTGTTTTGTCTTTATTACTTTTCAAGGGGCTAGGTTAGGCGATGATGTTATTGCAACTAATGCCATTTTAATGAACTTTGTTTTGTTAATCTCATTTGGATTAGACGGCATTGCCAATGCAGCAGAAGTGTTAGTGGGGAAAGCACAAGGGCAAAAGAATCTTAAACAGCGTAATTTTGTCGTTAAAATCGCTTTATTTTGGACGGGACTCTTTGCGCTCACTTATAGTGCACTCTTTGCCATAGCAGGTGATTTCTTGATTAGTTTACTAACCGATATTCCAGAGGTTGTTTTCTCGACCGAACAATATGTACATTGGATGATTATTTTACCGGTATTAGGCTGTTGGTGTTATTTATTTGATGGTGTTTTTGTCGGTCTAATGAAAGCCAAAGTGATGCGAAATAGCATGATAATTGCGACCTTTGGTTGCTTTTTTCCAATGTGGTGGCTATTACAAGGCTTTGGTAATCATGGGTTATGGGCTGCATTTAGTGTGTTTTTGCTGGTTCGAGGATTAAGCTTAGCTTGGCATTATTATCGCGTTATAGAAAAACAACCCATTAGTCTTTAATTTTTTTATTTGTCTGACGATCAAAAATATTGAGTAAACGATTAGCAAAGATCCCACTGTAACCCCAAGCAGAGGTTAACAGACCAATAGCTAAAAAAACAATGCCGGCGATTTGCCAATAATAATGGTAATAGTAACCGATAAAAATTAAGCAAGCGCCAATAGCAAAAAGACCAAGTCCGCGAGTAAAAAGCACTAAGCTTCTTTGCGGGGCTTGGCCTAATTTTTCAAGTATTGTCATCATTTTAAATTAATGAATAACTCAGCAGTCAGTATAGTTGTCAGGTTAACGAACAAATAACTTAATAGTAAGAATGATCACCACGTTCGTGTTCAGTCATATCACGAACACCTTTTATCTCGCCTGCCATTGTTTCGAGAAGTTGTTTTTCGATGCCATCTTTTACAGTGACATCAATTTGACTACAACCATTACAGCCACCACCAAATTGTAGAATAGCGAAACCGTCGTCAGTAATTTCCATTAACGTACACTCACCACCATGGCCAGCTAACTGTGGATTAACTTCTGCTTTTAAGAAGTAGTCAACACGTTCGAATAATGGCGCATCGTCATTTACTTTTCTTAATTTAGCATTTGGCGCTTTTAAGGTTAATTGTGAACCCATTTGATCTGTGGTGAAATCTATTTCAGCATCTTCTAAGTACAGCTTACTGTCACCGTCAATATAAGCAGAGAAGTGTTCGAATTTCATTTCAATATCTTCAGGTTCTATCGCGTCAGCTGGGCAGTAAGACACGCCACACTCTGCACTAGCAGTACCTGGATTAACAACAAATACACGGATACTTGTGCCTTCTGCTTGTTGTTCTAATAATTTAGCGAAATGCGATTGTGCTGTTTCGGAAATATTGATCATCACGGTTATTACTCTCTTACACTTGTTACCAAAATTTCTCTAAAGTTTCTCACGGACCTTAGAGATTGAAAATATTAATACCTGACTAATTTAGTCAGGTATTAATATTTTACGCTGTTATCTACCTATACGCTAGTGAAATTATAGTTAATTGAAATAACAATATGATAAAAAGAGACAGTTATTCTGGTGTGTTTCGATAGATTTTGGTATTTTATTGTTATTGAATTCAAGGATATATTTTATGTTACCACGATTGTTTTTAGCCGTGCTGGTCGGTTTTTTTATTTTTTCACCATTGAGTTATGCGGCAAAAGTTACCGACTATTTACCAACAGATCACACTTACAATCAAGCTATTCCAACCCCAGAAAGCTCATTAGGCTTTGGCATTGGCGAGCGACATATTCGTCATGATCAACTCCTCAACTACATCAAAGTATTAGCAAACAGCTCAGAGCGGATCACACTGACGGATATTGGACAGACCCAAGAACTACGCCAGCAAGTGCTATTGACGATTTCTTCTAAAGATAATTTAGCTAATTTGAGTAAAATATTGGCAAAAAGATCAGCCACGGGGAGCGCCGATGACATCAGTTCACCGTTAGTCATTTGGCTTGGCTACAGTGTACACGGTGATGAAATTAGTGGCGCTAATGCGGCAATGGCCGTGGCATATCATTTGGCGGCAAGTGAAAACACTGATATAAAACAAATGCTAGAAAATACCCTGATTGTTATTGAGCCAAGTATTAACCCTGATGGCATGGATAGATTTGTGCAATGGGCGAATATGCATCGCGGCAGCACACCTAATGCGGATCCTAATCATATCGAGCATCACCAAGGTTGGCTTACCGGTCGTACCAACCATTTTGGTTTTGATCTTAACCGAGACTGGTTATTACTCGCACAAAAAGAAAGTCAACATAGATTAGCGTATTTTCACCAATATCAGCCTCATGTATTAGGCGATTTTC
The DNA here is from genome assembly GCF_014077545.1 of Colwellia sp. BRX10-1. Lineage (NCBI taxonomy): Bacteria > Pseudomonadati > Pseudomonadota > Gammaproteobacteria > Alteromonadales > Colwelliaceae > Colwellia > Colwellia sp. BRX10-1. The sequence continues at coordinate 136,999 of NZ_JACGWC010000002.1, read as the reverse complement.
ATGAGATGAGTGCCAATGGCAGTTACTTTTTTCAGCCAGGCATTCCAACGCGTACTCACCCATTAACGCCAAGTGCCAATACAGAAATGACACAACTTTTAGCAACCTATCATGCGAAGGCACTTGATAAAAATGATCGCCTTTATTACAGCCAAGAAAATTTCGATGACTTTTATTACGGGAAAGGCTCTACTTACCCAGACATTAACGGTGGAGTCGGTGTTTTATTCGAACAAGCAAGTAGCCGAGGTATGCAACAAAACAGTGATAATGGCTTATTAACCTTTGAGTTTGGTATTCAAAATCACGTATTAACTTCACTCTCGACCATTGAGGGGGCATGGAAAAATAAGACCAAGCTATTGAGTTACCAGAAAAACTTTTATAAAGAGTCAGAAAAATTGGCTGATCAAGAAAGCTTTAGTGGCTACTTATTACATGAAACACATGATTCTTATCGCCTCAACGTCCTACTTGATAAATTAAAACAACATCAGATTAAGGTCTATCCGCTGACTGAAGATTTTCGTTTAGCTGGCGTTGTTTATGCTAAAGAACATAGCTTCTATGTGCCATTAGACCAGCGTCAGTATCGAGTTATTCAAGCGTTATTTTCGCAGCAAACTCAGTTCGAAGACAATACCTTTTATGATGTTTCGGGTTGGACAATGCCACTGGCAATGGATATAGACTTTTATCGGGTTGGTCGTACTTGGGGACTAAAACTGGCAGATAATGCTTGGGAGAAGCCAACAAATATAGCGGATAACAGTGGTATTGAGCAACAGGCGTATGCCTACGCATTTGAGTGGCATCATTTTTTAGCACCCAAATTACTCAATGACTTACTTAATAAAGGTATTAAAGCAAAGGTTGCTACAAAAACGTTTTCGTCACGATTTAAACTTGATGGAAAAATGGTTAATAAAGATTTTGCGCGAGGCAGTATTATTATTCCTGCGGGCATACAAACGCAATTAAATTGGCGTGATATTGTCACGCAAAGTAGTCAAAAAATTGATATACCTATTAATAGCTTGTCGACGGGATTAACCGTTAAAGGTATAGATATAGGTAGTGGCTCTTTCCGGTTATTATCGCCAGTAAAGGTTTTAATGCTTGGTGGTAAAGGCGTTTCTCAATACGAGAGTGCAGAGATGTTATTTTATCTTGACGATACCCTGTCAATCCCTGTAACGGTTGTAGAGCAGCAGCGTTTAGCAAAAATTGAGTTAAGTGGTTATAGTCATATTATTATGGTTGATGGCAAATACGATTCTCTTGGACAAGATGATGTCGATAAAATAGCGGCATGGACAAAAAGTGGTGGTGTTGTTTTTGGGCAGAAAAGAGCAGCTAAATTTTTATCAGAATATGAATTACTGGCGATGAACTTCGTTACTACTAATGAAATCAACCAGTTATTTGATACGGATAATGTACGCTACCAAGACAAAGAAAAACTGGCTGGGCGTAAACGTATTGCTGGCGCGATTTTTGAGTCAACACTCGATATCTCGCATCCGTTAGCTTATGGTTATACGGATAACCGTTTACCGTTATTTCGCAACAGTACATTAATTTTGCAACATAGTTCAAAGCCGTTTATCTCAGTGGCGAAATATAATGCACGGCCATTATTGAGCGGTTATGCTGATAAAAACATGGTCAATCGAGTGGCAAATTCTTCAGCTATAGTCGCCCATAATTATGGTAATGGGCGAGTGATTGCCAGTACTGACAATTTAGCTTTTCGTGGCTATTGGTTAGGCAGTTCAAAGCTAATAGCGAACAGCTTATTTTTTGCTAAAGCATTTAACGCTTCTACTACTCATTAATAATTTGTTGAAAGATGAAAAGATTTAAATTGTGTAAAGCTAACACCGTATAAGTTAACTTTTATTGAATTTTGTTATTAGGTAAAGATAAACAAAGGCTTAATACGGTAACTTTTTTAACGCCATTAGCTTTCAATAAACGACAAATTTCATTACACGTTGAGCCTGTTGTTACCACATCATCAAGGAGCAATACGTGTTCAGGTAAACGTGATTGTTGATCGCTTTTATTGACTAAATATTCGCTTGACAGTTTAAAGGCATGGCGTAAATTTTTACGGCGAATAACACCGGTTTGACCCGCTTGGCTTTTATCGTGACTAATACGCTGCAATGCATCTGGACAATAGGGCATTTGTGCAAGGCGGGCAAAATCTTCTGCCAATAAATGCGCTTGATTAAAGCCTCGCGTTTGCCATTTTTTCATGTGTATTGGTACGGACAATAGTAAGGGTTGATGGGGACAATGCGTATAAGGTTTATTTTCATACGGTAAGGCGTTTTTCCATTGTTTAAATAATAAAACACTCAGTAAAGGGACTAATTCAAAACGGCCGTGATACTTTAGTTGCCTGACCCATAAGTCTATGGGCCATTGGTAAGCTGATACTGAGATTAACTGATCAAAAATTCTTTTAGGTAATATAGTATTTATCGCTGGCCAGGTTAATAAATCACCGTGTAATTTTTTTAAATCAAAAAGTGGTAAATCAGCCAAGCAAAAATCACAAATAAGCGCTTGGCTTTGACAGCGACCACCACATAAGTCACAACAACTTAATTGTGTTTTAAACAACTTTAAACGATCAATAAAGTTAAATGATTTTTGTTTTAAATATTGAATAAATTTTACGTGGTTAAATTCCATTTAATACCTTCTTTAAGTAAACTGTCGTTAACTTCGTGTAATAAAAATTAACGGTAATACCCTCTATTATGAGCATGGCAGAAACTTTAAAAATATCGAGTCAAGGGTGCGGACTTCCGCTAGTTTTTATTCATGGCTGGGGATTAAACTCAGGCGTTTGGCAACCGAGTGTCGAGGTATTAAAAGAGCACTTTGAAGTGATCACTGTCGATTTACCTGGTTTTGGTGCCAATTTAGAACACTCAATATCTCCTTATACTTTAGCTGAAGTTGCATCATTAATAGCGCAATCTGTAGCAAAACCTGCGGTATATATAGGTTGGTCGTTAGGTGGTTTGATTGCCAGTGAAATAGCATTAAATTTTCCAAAGCAAGTGAAAGCATTAATCACGGTCGCTAGCTCGCCTTGTTTTGTTGAGCAAGAGAACTGGTTTGGCATTAAGCCAGATGTTTTAGCGATATTTCATCGACAACTAGCAGAAGATACCGCCAAGACGATTAATAACTTTTTAAAAGTTCAGGCGATGGGCAGCCCTCATTTACGTCATGATATTAAATTGCTACGAGAACTCGTTATGCAGTTTCCAATGCCAACCAAATCAACTTTAGATGAGTCGCTGCAATTATTGACAACCGTTGATCAGCGCGAAAGTCTCGCCCAAATATCGATACCCTACTTGCGGTTATACGGAAAGCTTGACGGCTTAGTGCCGCGCAAGGCAATTACAGCTATTACTGCATTATCACCTAACAGTGATGTTGTTATTTTTGAGCAGGCATCACATGCACCTTTTATTTCTCACCCGGAGGCGTTTATCGAAACACTAACGACTTGGCTAGCCCCTTTAGTTGAAGGTACTTATCGATAAATCGATCCTTTACTTTTTAGTCGTATTGTATGATAATTGAACAAAGATGTTGCAGGGTTAAATAGCAAAAATTGAGTACTTAAGCCGATTACTTAAGCTAAGTATTTAAATTAAATATGTAAATTAAGTCTGTAAATTTAGTATTTACTTATTTGTACATTGTTATTCTGTTAATAGGTATAGAGGAGTTTGTTATGGAAATACAATCAGCATTAGCAAGTGGTCTACAAGGCTTTCAAAAAGCGCAAGGCGATGTAACAGAAGCTGCAGCAGATATTGCGGCTAACTTAGCTGTTAGTCCTGAAGATTTTGGTATTGGCCAAGAAAACAATACTGATAATGCACCTAGCCCAGATACAGCTAGTAAGAATGCTAGTTCAGCAGAATTACCAGACCTTACCAAAGCCGTTGTCGATTTAAAAGTTGCAGAATTTCAAGCGAAAGCGTCCGCCGATGTTATTCAAACAGCTGATGAAACTTTAGGCACGCTATTAGACGTTCGAGCATAACCGATGAACATCACGCCGCAAACGCCTACTCTGTCTATTCCTACTGCGGTTAATCCGCAAACGGATAGCTTGCGTCGTGAAAATAATATCCGCGAAGTTATTGCAAAACCAGCGGCCTCAAACCAGTCTGCAGCAGAAAAAGGGGTAGCTTCTGACAGAGAAAGAGGCAGAACCCCTGCACAGAATAATGAAAACTTTGATTTTGAAAGCATCCGCAAGCAAGCGGAATCAGCAACAAAAACGATTAGCGGTGATAGTAATCGCGAGAGTGGTTCATCAGAGCAACAATCTGCAGCTGAGACTTTTCTAGCAAACGAAAATGCTATTGAAGATGATAGTGAAAATGGTCAAAATTCAGCAAGCTCCCCTGATGACAAACCGGCTCCTAACAGTCGAGAAGCTTTTACCGAACAAAGAATTATTAATGAGCTACAACTAAGAGATCAAGAAGTACGTGCTCATGAATTGGCACATGCTTCTGTCGGTGGCGCATCAACGGGCTCACCTTCATATACTTTTGAAATGGGTCCAGACGGAAAGAAATATGCTGTTGGTGGTGAAGTTTCAGTAGACCTTTCTACGGTTAATGGCGATCCAAGAGCAACCATAACGAAGATGCAAAAGGTCTATGCCGCCGCACTAGCACCTGCCGATCCATCAATTCAAGACACCCGTGTTGCAGCTTCAGCGTCGCGAGCTATTTTACAAGCGCAAACAGAGCTGGCCGCGATTAGTTCAGCAGACACCAGTGAAGCAAAAAATGTAACCGTCCAAGGTAAGTCTCGTGATGTCTTTTCAGCAGAAGAAAATCAAGAAACAGAAGATTTTGATACACTAGTTAATCGCACGTTAGCGTCTCAGGACGAAATTATAGCTAACCGTGATAGTTCTGTTGATGAGCGAGCTTTAAGAATTGAAAGCCTCTATGCTGGCATTACTCAAGCTTATGAAAAAGAACCCAGTTTTCATTTCCAATTAACGGCCTAAAACCTCTTAAGCCTAAAACCTCTTAAGCCTAAACCTCTTAAGTTATTGCGCTATAAAGAAAAAGCCTCATTATTAATAAATAATGAGGCTTTTTATTGTGCTTGTATCATTAAGCTAAAGTGATATTAATGATTGTCAGCTAAATACCGTAATTCTCACGGTATTTATTAATACTCGCTAAACTTGTCGCTAATGCAGGTTGCAAAGCAAGGTTCTCTTCAAGGTAAGTAACCACGTCAGCTAGGGTAACAATGGCGATAACTTCTGTACCAAAGTCACGTTCAACTTCTTGAATAGCAGATAATTCACCTTGGCCTTTTTCTTGGCGGTCAAGAGCAATTAATACACCTGACAATTGAGCGCCATGGGCTTTAATAATTTCCATTGATTCACGAATAGCAGTGCCGGCAGTAATAACGTCGTCCACTAACATTATCTTACCTTGTAAAGGAGAGCCAACTAAGCTGCCACCTTCACCGTGAGTTTTTGCTTCCTTACGGTTAAAACAATAAGGCATGTCCATACCGTGATGATCAGCTAATGCTACTGCAGTGGTGGTTGCAATTGGTATGCCCTTATAAGCTGGACCGAAAAGCAAATCAAACGCGATAGTAGAATCAACGAGTGCTTGTGCGTAAAAACGACCTAAGCGTGCTAAATCACCGCCGGTATTAAATAAACCCGCATTAAAAAAGTATGGACTTGTACGGCCTGACTTCAAAGTGAATTCACCAAAGCGAAGTACTTCTTTCGCTAGAGCAAATTCAATAAATTCACGTTGATAATCTTTCATCTTTATTCCCACTTTAATCAGAGTATTTAGCTAAGGGCTAACTTTTGTAAATCAAATAATTCGTTAATACTGTCTTTTGCTAACGCTAGCATATTGTGCATTTCATCAAAACTAAACGGCGCTTCTTCTGCTGTGCCTTGAATTTCAATCAATTTACCTGTGTCTGTCATAACGACATTCATATCGGTATCGGCAGCAGAATCTTCTGGGTAATCAAGATCCGAAACGGCTTCACCTTTATAAATACCAACAGAAACTGCTGCTATCATATGCTTTAATGGATTAGTTTTAATAATATCTTTAGCGCGCATATAATTTAAAGCATCGACTAATGCGACACAAGCACCGGTAATGGAAGCAGTACGTGTACCGCCATCAGCTTGTATAACATCGCAATCGACGCTAATGGTATTTTCACCTAGGGCTTTCAAATCGACAGCTGCGCGCAATGCACGAGCGATTAAACGAGATATTTCCAACGTACGACCACTTTGTTTGCCGTTAGCTGCTTCTCTGCGCATACGGGTGTGGGTAGAGCGAGGTAACATGCCATACTCTGCTGTGATCCAACCTTTACCTTGTCCTTTTAAAAAACGTGGTACACCGACTTCTACTGAGGCAGTACAAATAACTTTGGTGTCGCCAAATTCAATTAATACTGAACCTTCAGCATGAGTAGTAAATTGACGAGTAATGGTTACAGGACGTATTTGACCTGGAGTTCTGCCGCTTGGACGCATGTTAATATACCTATGGTGAAATAATTGTTGCGCATTATAATCGTTCAGCAACAAATTTGACATAATCACGTGAAAACAATTTGAAATATAGTTAATCTAATTAGGGTCTAGTTAGCAGTACTTTACAATATCCTAATTTATATTGAGCCTACTTATGAAAAGCTTTGTTGTGTTAATGCTTGTTACTTTCGCTTCTTTTTTGTTAATAACACCCGCCTCAGCCATTAACGCTGATGATTTACCTAAATACAGTAAAGTCTATGATGAAAAAAGTGATCCCTTTAAAGATGCGAATGCGGCAATAAAGCTAGCTCAAAAAACTCAGCGTAATGTGCTAATTGAAATTGGTGGCAACTGGTGCAGTTGGTGTAAAAAAATGGATGTTTTTTTGGCTGAAAACCCTGAGGTTTATCAGAAGCTCCATAGTGAGTTTGTCTTGTTAAAAATAAGCGTCAGTGACAGTAATGAAAATGAAGCGTTTATGAAATCGTTACCACCCGTTTTAGGCTATCCTCATATGTACGTATCAACAAGTAGCGGTAAAATGCTTTTATCAAAAGATACTGCCGAATTACTCGTTGGTGAACAATATTCTAAAGAGCAGTGGTTAGCCTTTCTTAATAAATGGCAAAGCAGTGAGACAAAAGGATAAATCAATGTCAGGTACAGCATTAAATAAAATCAACAGCTTCTTTGATAAAAATTATCAAACACCATCTTGGTTATCGCATAAGTTTTCTCGTCGTAAATTATTAAAATCAGCGGCGGGAGCAACGGCAATCTCTGCACTTCCTGCGGTAGCGTTCAGTCAACATGAAAAAGATAAAGTGTTTGAGACTTTGCAGGCAGAGCCTTGGTTAACCTTGAATGCCGTGCTTGATCATCTCTTACCAGAATCAAGTAGTGGTCCAAGCGCCAAAGAGTTACAAGTCGTTATTTATTTATATAACGTTGTTTATCAGCAACCCACTGAAAAAAGTGAAATTGACTTTATTTTTAAAGGTGTCGGTTGGTTAAATGGTTATACACAAAACCAATTACAAAAAAACTTTACTGAGTTAAGCAAAGTCGAAAAAGAAACTATGTTACGAGGGATCAGTGGCTCGAGAGCGGGCGAAAACTGGCTCAATAATCTACTGGGTTATATTTTTGAAGCTATGTTATCGCCACCTGCTTATGGCGGTAATCCAAAAGGTACTGGTTGGCAATGGCTAGAGCATCAAGCGGGCTTTCCATTACCTGAAGCGGGTCAACGTTATTTCGAGTTACCCAAACGTTCGGTGACCAGCGACAAAAGTGCCAACAACATTATTCAATCAAAAGACTTATTAGCAAATAAAAAGTGGTCGACAGTTAAAGGAAGTAACAAAGCATGAGTTTTGATATTTGCATAGTTGGTAGTGGTGCAGGGGCCTCACCTGTCGCTTATACATTAGCGAAAGCTGGCGCTAAAGTATTAATACTGGAAAAAGGTCCGTGGTTAACCGAGAAAGAATTTTTCAAAGATGAATTAGCGATTAGTTTACGTGATTCTTATAATCCCAAACTGGCTGATGAACAGCATGTTATTGAAGAAGAATATCAAACCGCTGACGGAGAAAACTATTGGCAAGGCGAGCCAACAAGTGAGTCGGGCTGGAGCTTCTGGAACGGTAATGTTGTCGGTGGTTCATCTAACTTTATGAGCGGTTATTTTCATCGATTAAAGCCGGTAGATTTTAAGTTAAAGTCAACCTTTGGTGATATTGAAGGCGCTAATATTGTCGATTGGCCGATCAGTTACCACGAGCTTGAACCTTTTTATGCACAAGTAGAACGAGATGTTGGTGTCTCGGGGAAAGTTGTTTCACACCCTCATCAAGAACCACGCTCAACCGATTTTCCATACCCGCCATTAGTTGATCATCAAGTATCAGACTGGATTGACAAAGCAGCAAAAAATATTGGCTATCACTCAATGCCAGTACCTCGTGCCATCTTATCGACTCCAGCCATGGGACGAAAAAGCTGCGAGTATTCAGGGTATTGTAGTAGCTATGGTTGTTCAACCGGTGCCAAAGGTAGTGGTCGAGCTGCTTTGTTAAACCATGCCGTGGCAACGGGAAATTTAACCATTAAAGCGAATGCTAAGGTTTATCATATAGCGAGTGATGATGAAGGTAAAATATCTGCCATCCATTATTACGACTCACAAGGTCGAGAACAAAAAGCCACAGCAAAAATTTATGTTGTTGCTTGTCAAGCGGTTGAAACATCACGTTTATTGCTGGCTTCCAAAGGGAAAAAATTCCCACAAGGGCTTGCGAACAATAGCGGACAAGTGGGTAAAAATTTAGTGTTTAGTGGTGGAGGTACAGGTAAAGGGGACTTTTTATTTGCTGATTTAACAACGCAAAAGCAAGCTCAATTAAAGCAAGTTGGCCCTTTTATAAATCGTGCTTTACAAGACTGGTATCAAATTGACGATAAAAGCTTCTCTGGTGCTAATCTACAAGGTCAAGCGAAAGGCGGCACCATAGACTTTCTCTTTTATCAAAACCCTATTGCTCGTGCACAAGGGCAACAATTCAATGATGCAAATGAGTTAGTGTGGGGCGAGCAATTACAGAAAAACTTAAAAGAAGAATTTACCACTTATAAAACCTTACGTTTTGAAGTCTTTAATGACTGGTTACCCACCGACGATTGTTTTGTTAGTTTAGACCCAGAAGTCACTGATAAATGGGGGCAAGCAGTCGCCAAGGTAAGAATTGGTGCACACCAACATGATAGGGTGGTTGGAGAGTATCTAGCGGAGAAAGGCAAGAAGTTGCTGGAAAGTATGGGCGCAAAAAATATTACTAGCTCTGTTAGCAGCTACCCGCCAACAAACTTAATGGCAGGAGGTTGCCGGTTCGGTAATGACCCCAAAACATCGGTATTGAATAAATACTGTCAAGCCCATGAAGTCAATAATTTATATGTTACCGATGGCTCATTTATGCCCACAGGCGGTAGTGTTCCCTACACGTTTACCATTTATGCCAATGCATTTCGAGTTGCAGAGCATATTAAACACCGTTGGCAAGAGTCTATCATTTAGCCATTGCTAGTGGGGGGAGTGTTGTGAGGAGATAAAAGCATTCCCTCACAACAGTTTATTGATTAGGTTCTAACGAGACATCAATTTTCTAAGGCTAATCGACGAGTCTGATCTGAATTCGCTATAGCCACGTATTACTGCACAGTTTAATTATAACTTGGTGTAATAAATTGCTAATCAAAGCGAATGTTATTATTACACTTAATTCGTTTGTCCGATAACGAGGAGTAATACAGTATTGTTAGCACATAAACCATTAGGGGTGATATTTGATCTCGACAACACCTTGGTCTCTTCATCTTTAGATTTTGACAGTATAAGAGCTTCCTTGGGGTGTCCAAAAGGCATCGATTTATTAGATTTTATTGATGCTTTACCAGAACATCATCAAGTTGAAGCTCATGAGGTGATAGTAGAATATGAAATAAATGATGCTATGACAGCAAATAAGTTGGCGGGAACCGACCAAATTTTAACTTTATTAGCTGAGTTGTCTCTACCTTGTGCGATTGTTACCAGAAATTGTCGACAAGCAGCGGCGATAAAAGTAAAAAACAATAATATCAATATTGAGATATTACTGACTCGAGAAGATCACAAAGCTAAACCAGCCCCTGATGCGTTACTACATTTAGCTGAGCTTTGGCAGATAGCCCCTGAAAACTTATTGTATGTTGGTGATTATTTATATGATTTGCAAGCGGCGCGAAATGCTAACACCATGTCTTGTCTTATCAATTATGGTATAACAGCAAGCTATGAAAATTTGGCAGATGTTGTCGTTCTCGACCTTAATGAATTAAGCGAGACAATTAAGCAAGTATCGATTGTAGAACATGCATAATGGAATTATCTGCAGTGTATGTTCTTTACTGCAGACTTTCATGCACATTAAATCGTTAATTACTTATTTTCAAGTAATGCTGTTAGGCATGATACTTGTTCGCTCAATACGGTAACTTGCCTTTCTAGATCTGCTACTCTTTGCTCCAGACAAGGCTGATTTTCAGATGAACTATCGTCTATATCGACAATGTTAGTATCAGCTAATTGATTTTCATGGGTATCAGAAAGTAAATGAACGTAGCGAGAATCACGTTTGCCAGGCTCTCGCGCTAGCTTTTTGACTAATATCTTACTGTTTAAATTTTGCAATTGATGCAAAGTCGTTTCAACTTCACTGACATCGGTAAAGTCAGCTAAACGATTGGTACGAGTTCTTAACTCTCCTGGGGTTTGCGGCCCTCTTAGTAATAACACACAAATAACGGCTTTTTGCTGGCGTGTAAATTTTAAATGACCAAACTCAGTATCACAAAAACGATGAAAATATTTATTTACCCTTACCGAAGCTTTTCTATCTACCATTAATTGATTCATTTCTACCAATTCATCGACTAAGTTTTGCACATCACTTTCAGAAAAATTCGTTACCGGCTCACGGTTACTTTTTTGATTACAGCCTAGGGTAATACCATTTAATGAGAGTGGATATTGCTCAGGTGTTGTGATTTCTTTCTCAAGCATTACACCAATAATGCGGCATTGGTTGGCGGATAGTGTGATCATTTTTAAAGTTTCCTGACAAAAGTCTTTGCTGATGTTATACCAAGCTATGTCTATATTTACTATGTTAAGTTGTTTTATCAGCCATAAAAAAAGCCATAGTTTGCTATGGCTTTTAAAAGAATCAAACCTACTTAATGCTTATTCTATATTTGCGATCTGCTCTCGCATTTGCTCGATAAGTACTTTTAGTTCGACAGCTGCATTGGTGATATCAACATTAATCGATTTAGATCCTAAGGTATTCGCTTCACGATTAAATTCTTGCATCATAAAATCTAGGCGACGACCTTGTGCACCACCTTTTGTTAGGATGCTTCTTGTCTCTTTTACATGGCTAAATAGGCGATCAATTTCTTCGTCAACATCCATTTTTTGCGCAAGTAACACTAGCTCTTGTTCAACTCGGCTTGAATCAAGCTCAATTTTGGCGTCGGTGAATTTATCGGTGATCCGCTTACGCTGCCATGCAATGATTTCAGGCATATATGCTTTTACTTTGTCTGACTGCTCAACAATACCTTCAAGGCGTTGTTCAATTAATACTTTTAAGTTTTCTCCCTCACTTGCCCGAGCATCAATAAAGTCTTTTAGCGCTTGTTCAAATCCTTCCAAAATTTCTTTTTGAATGTTGGTCATATCGGCTTCTTCAGCTTCCATGACACCAGGCCAGCGCATAATTTCTAAAGGATTTAATTGACTATTAAGTGTTTGTTCGTTTATCCAACCTGCGTGCTGTAACAGTTGTTCAGCTAAGCCTTTATTAAGTGATAAATTGTTTTTTGCTGATGGGTTAGCATTGAAACGCAAGCTGCACTCTACTTTGCCACGATTTAATTGTTTACGAAATCGCTCGCGCAATGCCGGTTCAATGCTACGAAATTGTTCTGGTAAACGGAAGTAAGTTTCCAAAAATCGTTGATTTACAGATCGAATTTCCCAAACTGCATTACCCCAATCACCTTTCACTTCAAAGCGAGAAAAAGCCGTCATACTATGGATCATATTGTTATCCGTTTACTGAATCTAAAAATTAAGGTAATTATGCCAAACGCGTAATCAGGTAGCTACTATATTTTATACGCTTAAAGAATGAATTTTTATTTATACTAGGGTTAATCTAATTTCCATTTTTCTTTAATTTTTGCAAGTTGACCTGTGGTTACTAGTTGTTGAAATGCCGTTTGGTATTTTTTTATCAATGTTGGTGACGTATTAAGACTAAAGGCAATACTGAGTTTGTTATTTAAAGCGGCTACTTCGTTTAACCTTTGTAACTCATTAAAATCATAGCCCAGATTTTTAGCTCTGGTTTCTATGGTGATTTGTGTGGCAAGTATTAGGTCAACTCTATCAATAAATAGCATATTCATGGTTTGTCGCTCGTTAGCAAGTTGGTAAATATTGGAGAAGTCTTGAGCGATTAAATATTGTGCTGAATTAGAATTTCTAGAAACAGCGATCTTACGGTTTTTTAATGCGGAGACTTTATAGTTAGTTTTAGGGTAATGTTTTTTTAATCCCCAAAAATATAAGCGCTCTTCTTTAAGGGCACCGATCCAATGAAATTTTTTATTTCTAAGCTTTGTATGTGCAATAGAGTAAATTAAAACATTAGGGTTATGAAGTGCAACGTCGTATGCCCTTGCCCAAGGCATTACCTGAATCTTAGGATGGTCTTCAGTTATTTTAAATAAAGCTTCAACGACATCGGTAGAAAAACCACCTAAGCTACCATCCGGGTTTTTAATTTGATAAGGCTCTAGAAGCTCGGTAACAACTTCAATGACTTCAGCTTTGCCATTAAACGGTAGCGATAAAAGGAAAAAAGTTATTATTAAAATGGTGAGATAATTGTTAAATAATTTGATCATATATATTTTAAGTATCCGTAATATACTCGGTAGCAATACTATTTATAAACCTTAACCAAGATTTTTATTTTTATTAATATAGCTCATTTTATTTGAATGGGTGGTTATATTATTAAATTTAGGCATAAAAAAAGCAGCCTAAGCTGCTTTTTAAAATAAACGCTAGATATAGGTTAACTTAGCACAAAGTCTAAAATACCTATTGCTGCTTTGCGGCCCTGATCAACAGCTGTAACAACAAGGTCTGAACCTAGCACCATATCACCACCGGCAAAAATATTTTGTTTAGTGGTTTGTAATGCAAATTCGCTATTATCAGCGGCTAACACCAGACCACGTTTATCTATTTCAACGCCGGCATCTTTCATCCATTGTGGTGGACTAGGTAAGAAACCAAAAGCAATAACGACGGCGTCAGCTTCCATAATAAACTCACTACCCGCTATCGGTTCAGGGCTTCTTCTGCCTTTCGCATCCGCAGCGCCTAGTTGAGTTTTTACAAATTTAACACCACAGGCATTACCTTCTTTATCAACAGCAATATCAAGAGGTTGTATGTTAAATTGAAAGTTAACACCTTCTTCTTTAGCATTTTGAACCTCACGTGGTGAACCCGGCATATTGGCTTCGTCACGACGATAAGCACAGGTTACTTCGGTAGCACTTTGACGAATTGAGGTACGTACACAATCCATTGCCGTATCACCACCACCGAGTACAATGACTTTCTTATTTTCAAAACTAATAAAAGGTTTAGCATTTTCAGTAATTTTCATTAAGTTTTGTGTATTACCGATTAAGAAATCGAGTGCGGTATAAACACCAGCAGCGCCTTCGTGTTCAAAGCCACCTGTCATATCTGTGTAGGTACCGAGCGCTAAAAATACCGCGTCGTACTCTTCACTTAATGAATCAATGGTAATATCAACACCGACATTGACATTTAATCTAAATTCAATGCCCATGCCTTCAAAGATTTCACGACGCGTTTGAATAACATCTTTTTCTAGTTTGAATGATGGAATACCAAAAGTGAGCAAGCCACCTATTTGAGCATGTTTGTCGTAAACAACAGCGTCGATACCATTACGTGTTAGTACGTCAGCACAAGATAAACCTGCAGGGCCAGCACCAATAACAGCAACACGTTTGTTCACTTTTACTACGTCTGATAAGTCAGGTTTCCACCCTTGTGCAAAGGCAGTGTCGGTAATATATTTTTCGATATTACCAATAGTAACAGCACCAAAATCTTCGTTTAATGTACAGGCAGACTCACAGAGTCTATCTTGTGGACAAACACGGCCACACATTTCTGGTAAGCTATTTGTTTGATGACATAAGTCAGCAGCTTCAAAGATCTTACCTTCGGTAACCAACTCTAACCATTGTGGAATATAATTGTGAACAGGGCATTGCCACTCACAATAAGGATTACCACAATCTAAACAACGATCTGCTTGGCCAGCACTTTGGTCAGTACTCAATGGCTGATAGATTTCAACAAAATTTATTTTACGTTGTTCAATCGCTTTTTTAGGCGGATCGATGCGTTTAACATCGATAAACTGATAAACATTTTTACTCATACTGTTTTCCCTTAATTCGCATTCTCGACACGACTACTGTGCTTGAACGCGAAGTTCAGCAGATGAACGACTACGATGACCTAATAAGGTTTTAACATCGGTTGCCGTAGGTTTAACTAATTTAAATCGTGGTGCGTAAGCATCAAAGTCAGCTAATATTTCTTGAGCGCGTGCACTACCTGTTTCATCAAAATGTTGGTTAATAATACCGCGTAAATGTTCTTGATGAATAGTCAGATCACTTATTGGTAATAATTCGATAGATTCGCTATTTAAGCGGACATCTAAATCACCTGATTCATCAAACACATAAGCAAAACCACCTGTCATACCGGCACCAAAGTTTACACCAACTTGCCCAAGAATGGTCACTATGCCACCCGTCATGTATTCACAAGCATGATCACCAGTGCCTTCAATTACAGCATGAGCACCCGAGTTACGCACCGCAAAGCGCTCACCCGCACGGCCACAGCCATAAAGTCTGCCACCGGTTGCGCCATATAAACAAGTATTACCCATAATCATGGTTTTATGACTTAAATACTCAACACCTTTAGGTGGCTTGATGGTTAGCTTACCGCCAGTCATTCCTTTACCAACGTAATCATTGGCATCACCGGTCAGGGTCATTTCTAAGCCACCGGCATTCCAAACACCAAAACTTTGGCCAGCTGTGCCATTAAGATAAATTTTAATAGGAGATGACGCCATCCCTTGGTCACCATGATGACGAGCAATTTCACCCGATAATGATGCACCGACAGAACGATCAGTGTTTTGTATAGAAAAACGGAACTCACCGCCTGCGCTATGCGAAACAGCATCAGTACAAGCCGCCAATATTTCTTTATTTAATACGCCTTTGTCAAAGGGCTCATTTCCTTCTGTTTGATAAAGAGCCGTATCAGCACCTGCTACAACAGGCGCAATAATAGGTGATAAATCTAATTTTTGCTGCTTAGCTGTTAAACCTGTCAATTGAACGAGTAGGTCGGTTCGACCAATTATCGCTGTTAAGCTTTCGACTCCTAAACGGGCTAAAATTTCACGTACCTCTTGGGCAATAAACTTAAAGTAGTTCATTACTTGCTCAGGTAAACCTTTAAAGAATTTTTCACGTAAAACATCGTCTTGTGTTGCAACACCTGTAGCACAATTATTTAAATGACAGATACGTAAGAATTTACAGCCCAGAGTGACCATAGGCGCGGTACCAAAACCAAAGCTTTCTGCGCCTAAAATTGCCGCTTTAACAATATCGATACCAGTTTTTAATCCGCCGTCAACTTGTAAACGTACTTTATGACGCAAACCGTTAGTCACTAATGACTGGTGTGCTTCGGCTAAACCTAACTCCCATGGGCAACCGGCATACTTAACCGAACTCAATGGACTAGCTGCAGTACCGCCGTCGTAACCTGAAATGGTAATAAAATCGGCGTAAGCTTTAGCAACACCAGAAGCAATAGTGCCAACACCAGGTCCTGAAACCAGTTTTACTGAAATAACCGCTTTAGGGTTAACTTGTTTTAAATCGAAAATAAGCTGAGCTAAATCTTCAATTGAATAAATATCATGATGTGGTGGCGGAGAAATCAAGGTCACACCGGGTACTGAAAAGCGCAACTTAGCAATTAACGGTGAAACCTTATCACCGGGTAATTGACCACCTTCGCCGGGTTTTGCACCTTGAGCGACTTTTATTTGTAGTACATCGGCATTAACTAAGTAATGCGGTGTCACCCCAAATCGGCCAGAAGCAATTTGTTTGATACGTGAATTTTTTACGGTACCAAAGCGGCGTTCGTCTTCACCCCCTTCACCTGAATTTGAATAACCGCCTAAACGATTCATGGCAATTGCCAATGCTTCATGAGCTTCAGGGCTTAATGCACCAATAGACATAGCGGCACTATCAAAGCGTTTAAACATTTCAGTATCAGGTTCTACTTTGCTAATATCTATGGCTTGGGTATCTTCTTTAAAGCCCAATAAATCACGTAACGTTGCCACTGGGCGATTATTTACTTGATCGGCAAACAGGCGGTAATCTGCATAATCGCCAGATTGAACTGCTTTTTGTAAGTAAGTTACGACATCAGGGTTATAAGCGTGGTATTCACCGCCATGTACATACTTAAGTAAGCCGCCGTGATTGACTTTTTGATGAGCTAAAAAGGCTTTACGAGCAAGATTAATATTGTCTTGTTCTATGTCTGAAAAATCAGCGCCTTGAATACGACTTGGTAGATCAGGGAAGCATATTTGCATGATATTTTGATGCAAACCAATCACTTCAAACAAACCTGCACAACGGTAGCTGGCGATTGTTGAAATACCCATCTTAGATAATATTTTCAACAAGCCTTTATTAATGCCATCACGATAGTTCATTACAGCTTGACGCGCCGTTAACTCAATTTGTCCTTGTTCAACTAATTGCTCAATTGTCTCAAAAGCAAGGTAAGGATAAACAGCGGTAGCGCCTAAACCTAGTAACACAGCAAAGTGATGTGAATCTCTTGCCGATGCCGTTTCAACAATTATATTTGAGTCACAACGTAATTGTGTTTCAACTAAGCGTTGTTGTACTGCGCCAACTGCCATCGCTGCAGGTATAGGTAAAAACCCTTTATCAATTTGACGGTCTGAAAGTATTAAAATAACGGTGTTTTTATCACGAACTAATGTTTCGGCTTCATCACATAAACGAATAATAGCCGCTTCTAAACCTTCTTCTGTGCGGTAATTTAAGTTCAGTGTGTCGCTGCGGTAATGCTCAGGGGCAAGTTCACGTAGCTGCTTTAATCCGGTATACATTAAGATAGGTGTTGCAAACAAAATTCTGTCGGCATGGCCTGTTGTTTCGTTAAAAACATTATGTTCACGACCAATGCAGGTACCCAGCGACATAACATAGCGTTCACGTAATGGATCTATGGGGGGATTTGTTACCTGAGCAAATTGCTGGCGGAAATAATCATAAATTGTACGAGGTTGGCTTGAAAGTACTGCCATAGGCGTGTCATCGCCCATAGAACCCGTTGCTTCCATGCCATTTTCAGCCAATGTTTTCACAATTTGATGAATTTCTTCGTAACTGTAATTAAACATTTTATGGTATTGCGATAGGCCTTTATCATCAAAAATACGCTTACCAATAAGTTCGGCATCGAGTTGATGAAAGGGCACTAAACGACGGATGTTTTTATCCAACCATTCACGGTAAGGGTGGCGAACTTTTAGTTCTTCATCAATATCGGTAGAAGTGAATATTTTACCGGTGTAAGTATCAATGGCAAGCATTTCACCTGGGCCAACACGACCTTTTTCGACCACTTCATCTTCACCGTAATCCCAAATACCTACTTCAGAGGCAAGGGTGATAAAACCATCACGAGTAATAACATAACGAGCAGGACGCAAGCCGTTTCTGTCTAAATTACAGGCAACATGGCGACCGTTGGTAACCACAACGCCGGCTGGGCCGTCCCATGGTTCCATATGCATAGAATTAAATTCGTAAAACGCTTTTAAGTCTTCATCCATTAACGGACTATTTTGCCAAGCAGGTGGCATTAATAAACGCATACCTCGGTATAAATCCATACCGCCAGCAAGGAATAATTCAAGCATGTTATCTAGTGATGATGAGTCAGAACCACTTTCATTAACAAAGGGCGCAGCATCTTGAAGATCGGGTAATAAAGGTGATTTAAAGATGTGGGTACGAGCACGACTCCACTGTCGGTTACCTTTAATTGTATTAATTTCACCGTTATGAGCCAAATAACGAAAAGGCTGTGCTAAATGCCATTGTGGAGAAGTATTGGTTGAAAAACGTTGATGAAAAACACAAATGGCCGTTTGCATGCGAATATCAGCAAGGTCTAAATAAAAGTTAGGTAAGTCTACCGGCATCATTAAGCCTTTATAGATAGTTACCAAGCACGACAAACTTGCCACATAAAAAACGCTATCTTCAATGCGTTTTTCTGCACGACGACGTGCCATAAATAAACGGCGTTCTAAATCTCGATTTCTCCAGCCCGGAGGAGCATCAACAAAAACCTGCTCTATTTGCGGCATGTTATTGACAGCGGTCTCACCTAGCATAGAAGTATCAGTAGGCACTATGCGCCAGCCAATAAGTGTTAGGGTTTCACGCGCTAACTCTTCTTCAAGAATCTTTTTACTTAAAGCGGCTTGAATAGGGTCAGGATTGAGGAAAATCATACCTACAGCGTATTTTTTGCCAAGCTTCCAGTTGTTTTCTTCGGCAATAGCTCGAAAGAAGGTATCAGGTTTTTGCATCAACAAGCCACAACCGTCACCTGTTTTACCATCAGCAGCAATACCGCCACGATGTTGCATGCGATCAAGGGCATGAATTGCCGTTTTTACTAGTTTATGACTTGCTTCACCTTGTTGGTGAGCAATTAAGCCGAATCCGCAGTTGTCTTTTTGAACGCTGTGATCGTAAAGCATGATGTTATTTTCTCCTCAGGAAATAACCACTTGAGCACAGAGAACATGTTAAAGGAATAAAGTTATACAAATAATGCATAAATACTCTGTTTTCACTCAGGTGGAACCCTTCACATTAAACACTTATCGATAAAAGGTCAATCAAAATAGAGTATTTGCTCGTAGTTTTTGTACATTAGTGTAACTATATGTTTTTATTGGTTATTGCTTGTGTAGGTTGGTTTTGTTGATTTAATCGCCTATTTTTTAAGCTGTTATCAATAGCTTTTAGCGAGTTGAGAATGATTTTTGTTTACTTTGTTGTAATTTAATTACATTTTTATTTTTATGACGAGATATGACGAGATATGCTAATTTTAGCTGTTATTCATCTTTTATTCATTGATGTATGGATAAGATGGTGCAGAATACGGTGAAAATTCATCAATAAAAAAGCCAGTAATTACTGGCTTTAATATTAGCTTACTTTTTGTGATTGAATATCAATAGCTTAGGGTTGGTAGCCACCCTCAATGCCTTTAGTCGTAATACTTACCGCATCGTGGGCATGTAAAGATTCAAGGTGGTTGATACGTAGCCAAAAGTCGTCATATCCAGCAGTATTATTCATTGCGTGTTGTAAACGACGAGCGGCGTCTTCACAAAACATTAAGTTTTGACCATTCAGTAGCGCAAATTCTTGTTCATCTTCTCTTTTTACTGCGGCTTGAACGGGTGTCTTTAAACAGCCTTCAATAATATCGACTAATGCAGTAATAGGGAATTCACTAATGTTGGCATTTAACTTTACTTTTAATTCAGCAACTGAGCGTTGACTATGAGGTGTAGCAACAATACCTTCAGTTGTACCCAGCCACTCATGAATTGAGTCTAAATCGGCTTCTTGGCTATTAAACTTCTCTTTAAAAGCTTTTTGGATTAACTGTCGAGCAAGGGCGGCAGAACAAGGACAAGTTGATGAATATCTAACATCAACTGCTAGCTCTATATCGAGTTTACCTTTATTTAAACGACCGGTTAATGTTACTGGGTATGCTTTCCAGCCTTGCTTACCACTAATTAATGATTTTCTTCTTAAATGATAGTCGAAGCGGAACTGCACTTTAGCATTATCGCTAAGATCGTGGTGACTACTTATAAAACCACTGAGTAAAGTGACCAAGCTTTGAAAGTCTAAAGTATTACTGGTTGAAAGTTCATCAAGCAGTAAATACAAGCGAGACATATGAATGCCTTTTGCTTGTGGTTCTTTTAAGTTTACAAACGCGTCAATAAAAGTAGAAACCATTCGCTCATTCTCACCTTGCGAAGCAACCATCATCGGCATTTCTATATTACTCATTCCAACCCAATCGAGGGTACCTTCGGTTTGAGCTGTGGTGTGGTTGGCGATATCAGGCATTAATGTGGACATTTCTACTCCAGTATTTCTAACACGCTATGTAAAGGGCTTTTTGAAACTTCAGTACATAACAAACTTATTAAGGGCGCGTATTCTAACGTATATTTCCTTGTAGATATAGCGACAGTTCTTTTTTAAGTTACTGAGCAAGATAACTTATTGAAACGCTCTGTATTCATATGGTTTTATGCTTTTCAAATGACTTTGAAGTAATCTAGATGAAAGGCATTTGTTTAATGACATCGGCGTTGATATTGTTACAATGAAGAAAATTACGCCACGATAATTATAATTTAAGGTAGGTTTTGTGAATTATACCGAACAGTTAGATGTTAATTTATTAGATGGATACTTGGATAGCTTAGGACAAGATATTGTGCAACAGATGTTGGACTTATATATTGAGCAATCAAAGACCTATATTGAAGACATTATCGATTCGATTGCACAAGAGTCACAAGTATTATGGCAAGAACGTTGCCATAAAATGAAAGGTGCAACTGGCAGTGTTGGTTTGTTAACCGCTCATGCTAAGTTGGTGGCAATTGAAAAATTACCCGGGCAATGGCCAGAAAAATCAGCCTTTATCTCTGAGTTGAATGAGATAAATAAAAATGCCGTTACTGCTTTTAAAGTATGGTTAGACTCAAAATAACCATGATTTAAGACAATTAAAAAAGGGGAAGCAATTATTGCTTCCCCTTTTTTAATTATTTATTGTTAAAGCGCGCTTAATCTACAGAGCCAATAAAACGATATCCTTCACCGTGAATGGTATTAATTAATTCAGCAGCGTCAGGTACCGATTCAAAATGTTTGCGTAAACGCCTAATCGTTACATCAACGGTACGGTCATTTGAGCGAAGGTCACGCCCGGTCATTTCTTTAATCAATTGCTGGCGAGTAACAATTTGGCCCGTGTTTTCAATTAATAAACGTAGAGCGCGATATTCGCCGCGAGGTATAGATAAAACTTGCCCGTCAGGTGCGGTCATTTTTCTTGAATTACCATCGAGTGACCATTTATTGAAAGTGATCACTGCTTTTTCAATTTCATTCTTTGTCTGACCAATTCGGTTAAGAATGTTTCGAGCTCGAATTGTTAATTCACGTGGATTAAATGGTTTTGTTAAATAGTCATCAGCACCAATTTCTAAACCAAGTATCTTATCTATATCACTATCACGACCGGTAAGAAATATTAACCCTAGCTCGTTGTTGCTGGTTAATTCTCTTGCCAATAATAAGCCATTTTTACCCGGAAGGTTAATATCCATGATGACTAAATTAATGGTGTTTTTTTGTAATTGAGTATCCATGCTCTCACCGTCTGTAGCCTCTGATACTTGATAGCCTTCTGCTTCAAACAAGTTACGTAGGTTAAAGCGTGTAACATCTTCGTCTTCTACGATAAGTATGTGAGGTTTTTGCATGTTTTTTTTTCCATTCTTTATGTATTTAGCAATAATGTTTACGGTATGTTAGTTATAGCTGAAAATTATATTAACGCTATGTTACTAATGCTTATTTTGTTAATTATTTATACAATTATTAGTATGGTATAGAACCACTAACTAAAAAACAATCAAGTTTGTTAGTTTCTTCTTATTCAACAAATATTTATCAGCACAGCTTTAATCTTCTTTAATGACTTGTGTTGGGATAATAATTTTGAAATTAACCCCTTTTTCAATTTCACTAATAAAGGATATTTTTCCACCTAGTGCTTGTGTGACTAAATTATACACCAGATGTAAGCCCAAGCCACTGCCACCCGAACCCCTTTTTGTGGTGGTGAAAGGCTCAAAAATTTTATTCATAATAGAAGGCTCAATACCCCTACCATCGTCCTGATAGTCAATAGTAAGCATATCGCTAGAAATACTAGTCTGTATGGTAATTACACCATGGTCTCTGTCATCAAAGCCATGATTAATAGAATTTTGTATTAAATTAATAATTATTTGATTGATAGGACCGGGTTTGCTTTTTATGACGAGTTCGCTTGGACAGTCCACATTAATAATAAAAGGTAACTTTTTAATTTGTGGGGCTAACGTTAATAATATGTCGTCAAACAAATTTTTGATATTGAATGTTCTTGCTTCTTCACTTGATTGGTCAACGGCAACTTTTTTGAAACTGGCAATTAATTCTGCAGCGCGCTTCAAGTTACGGTAAATAATTGCGGTATTTTCTTCACCTTCAACAAGAAACTTTTTCAATTGACTTGATTTTAAGGTTTTATCATCAAAAGCTTTTTTTATTTCTAATAAGCGATCCGATAATAATGTTGAAGCTGTAACGCCTAAACCTATCGGTGTATTTACTTCATGAGCAACACCGGCAACCATATCGCCTAACGAAGCCATTTTCTCACTTTCAACAAGTTGCCCTTGAAACTGATGCAATTTTTCTAATGTTGAAAGTAATTCATTATTGGAATCCTTCAAGGCTTGGGTACGTTTATTGACTTTATTTTCAAGATCTTTGTTTTGCTGATAAGTGAGTTGCTTGGCATCTGAGAGTTTAGCAAGTTGTGTTTCAGCTCTATTGAGTACGATGTTTATGTTGCGCGCTAGAATATCGAGCTCTTTAAAAGGCATTTGTTCAATGCGTAAATTGAACTGTTTATGTTTCGAAATATCTTGTACTTTATTTGCCATATCTGACATAGGAATGGTGATAAAGCGGTTGAGTATTATTGTTATTAAAAGCGTCACTAAAATAAGCATGAAAATAATGACGCTATAACGCAAGAACATGTTGTTTGTTATACGTTTAATATAGTCAGTACCAACTTGTATATAAACGTAGCCAACTTTTTTATCTTGCTGGGTAATGGGTACCATAAGCTCTATAATATAAGTACTTATCTTTACCGAAGATAACTCCATTATTCTATCTGTTTTTTCAAGTATAGGTGAGCTCATACTTTTATTATAGTTCGCAAAAAACACTATGCCTTCAGGCTCAGGGGATACTTTATAAATATGAACGTGGTTAATATAAGGGACAGACTTAAGCATGGATAAATAATGATCAGTTAACAGCATTTTATCATTAACAAGATTGGTGCTGCTGGCATTAGCGATAAGCTCGGCCCAATATTTTGTATTAGTCGCTGCGTCTTCTTTTGTATCTTCAATAAATGAATTAGCGATGATAAAAGAAGAAAGAGTAACAAACAATACAATGAAACCGATGATCATAATCATCAGTTTTTTCTTTAATGAGTGAATGCGTTTCATTTTTTCCATATATTTATAGTAACTTAAATTTTATATTGAGCAATTAAATTGAACAATGATAAAGAGAAAAGCCCTTTTGCTTAGCCAAAACTTGTGTTCTTCCAATCGCCTCTTCCATTATGGGTTGATAACGGAGAAAACTATTTGCCACCACAGTGACTTGTCCTTTCGGTTTTAAATGGGGTTTTATTTTTGAAAGGAATGTCTCTGTTGCTTGATAATTGGTTTTAAGGCCCTGATGAAAGGGTGGATTTGAAATAACGTAATCGTACTTACCTTTTAGATCTGACAAGCTATCTGATGGAAAAACGTGACCAGTTAAATTATTTAATTTCAATGTTGCTTGCGCTGAATATAATGCTAAGGCACTGACATCAAGTAAGTGTAACTTAATCTCAGGAAAAACTTTACCCAAGTAACTGGCTATGACTCCGGCACCACAGCCAAAATCGAGTAGCTCGCCGGTAATTTTCTTTGGTAAATTTTCCAACAATACCTGAGTGCCAATGTCGAGGCCGTTTTGACTGAATACACCAGGCAAGGCAACCACATCTACACTTGTGTCTTTAATCATAAAAGAATATGGCTTTAGCCAGTTGTCTAAGATAAAAGACTCTTGCGTCGCAAGTATATTGCTTGCGAATAATAAGCAATGGCGAGCAGCATCAATTTTTGCACAATCGCCAAGCTGTTGTTCGGTCAACTTTGCTAATGACTTAATACCGCTTTTATTCTCACCGACAACCAAAACTAAACATTCATTTGCTATCGAGTCTTTTATCATCGCGAGCATAAAAGTTAACTCGGCCTTACTTTTAGGAAACTGAATAATCACTAAGTCGTGGGCAGTCTTACTTTGATAATAGACATTAAATACCGCAGTCATTTGAGTGAGGTCTAATCGTTTGGCTTGTAAATGTGATTGATAATTCGTGTTATAACATGTCATCACTGCTTGAGGGTGAAGTGCATGGTATTCTTCAAAAAAATCGTCAATAGGTAAGTTGATAAATAATGGCGCTTTTGCTTTTAGTAAATCGGGATTACGCAGCAATAATTGATTGATGTTATCTAACAAAGTTATTCTCAAATAATTGGGTTATGGCATTCATAAATATATAACTTATACCCTAAATTAATTAACGGTATTTTATACGCTTAACGAAAAGATATGTTTATAATAGCCGCTATTCTACGTGAATATTATTATCATGTCAGAAAGGCGAATAATAAATTTGCAAATCACCATATAAAATTCAGGGAGTGGGTTATTTTTACTAAATTTTTTACTTGGTTTAAAGTGAAACTAATACGCAGTGATAAGCGTGCATGGTTATTAAAATTTCGCTATTTTACCGTCCCTAACTGGTTTAGAAAAACACCTGTCGCTGAAGTTTACTTAGCACTTAATGACCCTTATAGCTTTATGCTGATTCAAGTGTTACCAGAGCTAGAGCAACGTTTCAATATTCAATTTAAATTGTTCTTAGTCTATGAAAGTGTTCCAGGGGTAACTATCGATCCCAAATTAATGCGCACTTGGGCAATAAAAGATGCCAACTTTATTGCTGATCAATATCAATTGAAAAAAATAACGCAACGACCGACTCAAGAATCACTCTTTACTGGTCAGCAAATGTGGCAGTTGCGACCTAAAACACTCGATAATGCTTGGCAACTCTTTCAACAGACTTGGTCGAATGATTTTGATTACTACTATCATGCTTCTACACCGGTAATAAATTATCAAATTAAAAATTTAATACGTTTAGTTAAACAAGGGCATTACTTACCTTCGTCTATTTTTATTGCGGGGCAATGGTTTGTTGGTATTGATAGGCTTGAGCATCTAGAAAAACGTTTGGCTGACTTTGGTTTAGCAAAAGATGACAGTGTTGCTGTTTATCAAAAAAATAAATTAGTCTTTGCTGAGCAACAAGTGAAAGATAATGCAGCTGACATCGCTGACATCGCTGACATCGCTGACACGAAAATATTAGAAGCCTTTATTTCATTACGAAGCCCTTATTCTTACATTGGTTTATTACAAGCAGAAAAGTTAAGTCAGCATTATCAGATCCCTTTAAAGATAAAGCCGTTATTACCTTTGATTATGCGGGGGTTAACCACGACAGAAAATAAAGAACGTTATGCTGTTTTTGATGCCAGTCGTGAAGCTAAAAAACTTAATATTCCTTTTACCGGTATTGCAGATCCTTTAGGGCAAGGTATTTTTAATGCTTTTCAAATTTTTTCGTATGCAGAACAACAAAATAAAGAACTCGATTTTATTAAGTCTGCGTTTAAGGCCATTTATGTTGACGGTTTAGACTTATCAAATAAATCGGTAATCGAATCTTTATGTCAGCAGCATAAAATCAATTATCTACAAGCGTTAGAATATAATAATGAACATGACTGGCAACAATGGTCTGATACCAACCAAAGTACTTTAGATGGTATGGGGTTATGGGGAGCGCCTTGTTTTCGATTTCAAAATGTTATTTGTTGGGGGCAAGACCGCTTGGCACAAATTGAACAAGCGATTATTGTTTCATAAGATATAATATATCCGTATTATCTTCATTTAGAGCACTATTGACTCAACATTAGAATAAATGTTCTAATGTTGTTGTCCTGAATTCAATAAAGTTTTGTTTTTTCAAACAAGCGAAACTTATGATAAAGGGCCAGAAGAGGAGCATTAACCAGGTAGTTATCATAAAGAGATCAAGCTCTAATGATTGGTAACGAGGGGGATTAATGCCGAGGTAAGTAATTTTTTGATAATTTACTTATCGGTTGTTTGGGTTGAATCCTAACAATTGTCACCAACTTGGTGGGGAGCTTCTGGCCTTTGTAAAGCCTAATGCTCTTCACATAAGTGATTGTTATCTTGGTTATTACAAACGCCTAAAAGTTCTCCGAACGAACAGAGTTCGAGAGAAATGAATCAAATAAAACTATCAAAAAAAATTAGCTTAACAGCTAACCCAACGCTTCATCATACTATTTTATGGACCGCATTAATTACGCCATTACTTGATGATGGTCAAATCGATTTTCCAAGCCTCAAACAATTAGCTATTAGTCAGTCTGACGCCGGTAATGGTATTGTCTTGCTAGGTAGTACAGGAGAGGGCCTGGCCTTAACATCGCAAGAGCAAGTTAAGATTGTTGAATTCGTTTGCCAATTATCACTAAGCGCACCTTTAATGGTTGCTGTTGGCGGTTATCAGTTAACCGAGCAAATTAATTGGATAACAGCTTGTAATAAATTACCTATTTCAGCCTACTTACTTGGTAGTCCCATTTACGCAAAGCCGGGTGTGATAGGTCAAACGCAATGGTTTAGTGCTTTACTTGATGCCGCCAACTTCCCCTGTATGTTATATAACGTCCCCTCTCGTAGCGGTGTTTCTATTGCTATTGAAACTTTACAGGCGGTGCAAAATCATCAGCATTGTTGGGCGTTAAAAGAAGCCAGTGGCGATTTAAATCAGGTACTCGCCTATCGCCAGTATTGTCCAGATATTGCCCTATATAGTGGTGAAGACGCCATGATGCCTTACTTAGCACAAGCAGGTGTAAAAGGGTTAGTTTCGGTTTGTAGTAATGTCTGGCCGGCAGCGACTCATCAATACGTCGAGCTATCACTAGCTGGCGATACTCAAGGTTTATTTCCACTTTGGCAAAATGCGGTCGATGAGCTTTTTCAGGTGGCAAGTCCCATACCCGTAAAAGTATTAATGCACCAAAATAAAATGATCAACACTCCCTTTTTACGTGCGCCGTTAACCCATTTAGAACTTAACGACTGCAACTCGCTGTTAGCATCAGATAAATTAATTAATCAATGGCTTGAAACTCAAGCTAAGTGATCCCTTTAAGTATTAACATGAGAATTTAAAATGAATTGGCAAGAAACATTAACACAATTAGAAGCAGGTACTGTTCGTGCGGCAAATCAAGATGAAGCAGGAAATTGGCAGGCCAATGTAGCCGTAAAAGAAGCTATATTATCAGCATTTAAAGCGGGCGAAAACATTGCTTTTGATGGCATTTATAAGGGGTTTGTCGATAAACATAATTTACCTGCGCGTGAGTTTACCGCTGACGATAAAGTGCGATTAGTACCGGGTGGTTCTTCAGTTCGCCGTGGTGCGCATGTTGCTCCTGGTGTCATTATTATGCCACCCGCTTACATTAATGTTGGGGCTTTTGTTGATACAGGTACTATGATTGATAGCCATGCATTAATTGGCTCGTGCGCCCAAATAGGTAAAAATGTTCATGTTTCTGCCGCTGTTCAAATTGGTGGTGTTTTAGAACCGGTTGGTGCAAGCCCTGTTATTATCGAAGATGGTGCCTTTCTAAGTGCTGGTGTGGTCATTGTCGAAGGTATTGTTGTTAAAAAAGGGGCTGTTTTAGCGCCAGGTGTCTCACTTTCAGCGTCAGTGCCTGTTTACGATTGTGTGAATGAAGTGATGCTTGAAAAAGGTGCTGATATTCCTGAACGTGCTGTAGTGGTGCCAGGAACACGTCCGGTTTCAGGGGCGTGGGCGAAAACGCACGGTTTAAATATGGCTTGTGCATTAATCGTTAAATATCGCGATGAAAAAAGTAATGCCTCGTTAGAGCTCGAGTCTATTTTACGTTAAGCCCTCTAAGGTAAAGCAGGAATATCATGTCTGAGTTAGTAAATACTACCTATTGTTTTGATTCTCCTTCGGCGCTTGAATTAAGCGCTGAGTTAACAAAGCAACAACCTGAAAGTAGCCAGCAAGAAGGTTACTTTGTTTATCATCTTGATGCGCTTAAAGCCCATTTAGCCGAACTACAACGCCAAGACGTCATTAAGTTATGGTTTGCGGTAAAAGCGAACCCGTTATCTAACATCATTAAAACCTTAGACGATGCGGGTTTTAATTTTGATGTGGCGAGCAGTGGCGAATTAAATCAAGTCTTAAAGCAAGGTATTACACCCGAACGTATCTTAAATACCGGTCCGGCAAAATCAAAAGCACAAATAACGTCGTTCATTAAACAAGGGGTTAATATTTTTGTTGCTGAAAGTTTGAATCAACTAACTTGGTTAAATGAAGCAGCTATTGAGCATGATGTTAAGCCAAGAGTGCTGTTGCGGGTTCAGTTGCAATGGCCAGAGGGTGAAAAAAACCCTTTAGGGGGAAATTGCCTAACACCATTTGGTTTGTCGATAGAGCAGTGGCAAAGCATTAAAGTCGTTAACTTTCCTGGTATTGAGTTGTGTGGTTTACATATTTTTCAATGGGGCAATATGCTCAGTAATGAAAAAATGTTCTCGCTGTGGTCACAAATGGTTGCACCATTAAAAGGTTTAGCTGATGACATAGGTATGCCATTAAAAATCTTAGATTTAGGTGGCGGTTTAGGTATTGATTATTTACAGCAAGGCAAAACACTTTCTTGGCAGAAAATTATTGCTGATCTGGCGATCATAAAGCAGCAGGCAGGTGCCGAAGAGTTATGGTTAGAATTGGGCCGTTTTGCGGTTGCTGAGTGTGGTTATTATGTGGTCCCGGTTGTTGATAGAAAAATGAATTATGGTCAAGAGCAGTTAGTCTTAGCCGCAGGTATTAATCATTTGTTAAGACCGGCGATAACAGAACAGCCTTTTCCGGTAAATTTACTACGAGAGTCTGCACGCGAAAAACAGTTGTTTGATATTCATGGTCCGCTATGTACCAGTATGGACAAATTGGGTAAGTTGCCTTTGCCTGATGACGTATCTGTTGGCGATCAACTGGTATTTGGCTATTGCGGTGCTTACGGTTTTACTGAAAGTATGCCGTTCTTTCTTTGTCACCATATCGCTGCTGAATACGTGTTTAGTCAAGGGACGTTGGTTGAAGTCAGAGCAGCACAACCAGCGGATTGGTATTTAAGATAGCGATAAATACTTCAGCTTAATGTTTAAGATAAAGTGAACAAAATGAATGAAATAAAAAAAGAAGTTATGCATGTTGGTGAAATGGCGAGCGGCGCAGCACTTACCGTTCCTGTTTATCGTATAAAAGGACGTACTGATGCACCCAGTGTTTATATTCAAGCGAATATGCATGGCGCTGAAGTGCAAGGTAATGCGGTTATTTTTCAACTATTAGAATTATTGAAAAACACAAAAATAAATGGCGATATTACCTTAGTACCTTATGCCAACCCTGTGGGGTGTAATCATAAAAATGGTGAATATACCCTTGGCAGATTTGATCCTATCACCGGAGTGAATTGGAATCGGATGTATCACTTTGATGAAAGCATCATCAAGCCGTTTGTTCGTGAATGTATTGGCAAAAAAAATCAAGTTATTGAAGCCAATTTTAAAAAGCTAATGATTGAAAGTATTGAAGAAAAACTTAACCATAATATTTATGGGCTAACGACCGGACAACGCATTGCTTATCAATTACAGCGCTTGGCTCATCAAGCTGACTACGTTTTAGACTTACATACCGGGCCTATTTCAAGTAAACATTTATACTGCCCTGAATATGCGCAAGAAAGCGCTCAGTACTTTGATATTCCACATACATTATTAATTCCTAATGACTTTGATGGTGCCTTAGATGAAGCAACCTTCTGCCCTTGGTGGTCATTACAAGACGCTTTTGCTGAATTAGGTATCGAGTTTTCGATTAGTTCAGCGTCTATTAACAAAGAAAGCTTTACCGTTGAATTAGGCTCGCAAGAACAGATTGATCTTGATGTAGCCTTAGAAGATGCTAAAAGTATTATGAATTATTTACAGCATAAAAACGTCATCAACACCACTGAATACCGACCTAAAACGATGACACGTTATGGATGTTATTTAAAAAACTACAAAGCCTTTTATTCGCCAATGGGAGGGATGGTCGATTACTTGGCTGAATTTGGTCAACCATTAGCTGCAGGTGAACCGCTGGCGAGAATTTTACGCATGGATAATTATGGTGACGGCGATCCATTGCACTATATTTCACTGGATAAAAAAGTCATTCCTATTTTACATTTTGCCTCAGCGAGTGTGAATCAAGGTACAGAATTATATAAAGTGATTAGTGAGTATTTTGAGTTTTAATACTGTGTGAATTAGCCTTGATTTATAAATAAGGTATTGACAATACTACTGTTGCCAATACCTTTGAACTACTTGTTTGTTTGCTCTTTTTGGCGAGATTGTTCGATACTCGCGCTAAGTTCTTTGGCTAAAGATTGGACTTCGGGTATAAAATCTTGCATTAACTGTTGTGAAAGTATGATTGAGTCTTGAATAATTAAAGGCATTTTTTTCGTCATACTTCTGCCAATATCTGAACGATAAAATGTTATTAACCCTTGTATTTCTGCTTCGGTAAAATTGCGGCTGTAAATGTCTATCATTGGCTCTTTAAAGCTATGCCAATTCATTTTCTCATGAAGAAGGGCATTTACTTTATCCATATATTTATCAAAATGAACTTTCTCTTTGTTCGAAATATTCATTTTTTTCGACATACCTTCAAACATTAGCGTAACTTGACTTTGCATACTCTCTATCATTTTTGAAACTTCAGTTAATTCCATTAATTTTTCAATCGATGCCCTTGATGATAAGTCGTTAGCTTTACTAGTAAAACTAAGCATAAGTACCAATAGCAGCATGGTGATTCTTCTCATTATTATTCCTTTAATTTTTAATAGAGTGAGTATTGATCATAATACTTGTTGATTATATTGCAACATTTTCATTACATTTGTAGCAACAAAATGATGAGTCGTAGAGTGACTGAAAATCATCACTAGATTACCATCGACTTTTGATTATGGTTAAAATTGGAAGGTAATAAATTTGATTTAACGCATTTATGAAGCATAGGCATCAAATTAGTCATTAAATCGTCACTTAGTAAGCCATAAGCATATTTATTAAAGACAATTTTGTGGTATAAATAATGCTCTTAATAAATTCTAAACGATTAATAAAGGACTAATGGTGAATTTTAAACGGATGTTTTTCTACTATATTATACTCGTTGTTTTTTTGCCTCTTACTATACAAGCGGCTGAAAAAAAATGGGTTTATACCGTTGTAGAAGGCGATAGCTTATGGAGTATCAGCCAAGAATACCTTGAAGAAACAGCTTTTTATCAAAAACTTCAAAAACTTAATGGAATCACATATCCTAAAAAATTACAGCCCAATACCTTAATAGAAGTACCTATGTCGTGGATAAAAAGCTATCCAACCTATGCGACAATAACGGCTATTTCGGGCAAAAGTACCTTTTTTAAACAAGGTGAAACGCAAGTCACTAAACTCGGCTCAATATTGAGCTTTGGTGATATATTAACTGTTGATGCTAATTCTAGTGTCAGCCTCACGCTTGTTGATGGCTCTGTGCTTACTCTTCTTGAAAAAAGTAAATTGTCTTTTGAGTCTTTAATAAGTTATGGCAAAACAGGAATGGCGGATACGCAACTAAAACTTCACCAAGGTAAAGTTGAAACACAGGCAAAAAAATCAAAGGGACCAGGGTCTCGTTTAGATATATCTACAGCTTCAGCCATAAGCTCAGTGCGAGGCACGGTTTATAGAGTTGCACATTCCTCGCAAGATCATAATTCACTTATTGAGGTATTAGAGGGCGAGGTCGAAGTTAACGCACAAATGCAAAGTGAATATATAGCGAAAGGGTTTGCCAGTAAAGTAGCGAAAGGACAGGTTCCTAGTAAACCGATAATGCTATTGAATGCCCCACGTTTTATCAGCACAAAAAACCGCTTTGAAGGTGAGGAGGTAAATTTTGACTGGGAAAATGTTAAGGATGCAATAACATACAAAGTGCAAATTTCATCTAATAATACTTTTACAGATATTGTTTGGCAGCAACATCAACCTCAAACAGTTGCCACGCTCGCAAAAATCGTAGATGGCGATTACTTTATTAGAGTTAGTGCGCTTAGTCTTTCAAATATAGAAGGGTTCGCTCGAAGTACTTCATTTTCTGTTAATAATAAGCCATTACCTCCAGCCATTAGTGAAGTAGATAGCTTTTTTGATGCTGGTACTCGTGAACTTACTTGGGCTTATGCGAAAGAATTATCAGGCTCGCTTTTACAAATCGCCTCGGATAGTAATTTTGACAATGTTATTATTTTAACAAATTTGTCTGAAAGCTCATTTATTATTCCTAATACACTTCCTTTTGGGAAATACTATTGGCGGGTGGCTGGCGTTGATCATAAAGGTCGAGGACCTTTTTCGAAGGGCAATGATTTTTTATGGCAGGCATTATTATCTCCTGTGCAATGGAATTATCAGCATAAAACTGATCAGTTAGTCGTTGATTGGTCAGCACTTAAGGTCGATGAGTCAGTACAGATACAGGCTGCTGATGAGTCTGATTTTATGACTAATACCCAGGTTTTTGAATCGGTAGTAAAAACGCTTTCAATACCTATACCTAACGACAGAGATATCTATATACGTTCGCGTGTTATCAATAAAAAATTAAATGTTCATGGAGAGTGGAGCGACGTGAAGACTATCAGTAATAATGATGATAACGCGCTTATATCGTTTGCTTTTTTAGCGCTTTTTATTCTTTTGTAATGGGTCATGATTAGCATTATGTTTAGGCTACTATTTAAAGACAAAAATTTAATGGCAATGCTGCTCATTAGCTTCCTTTTCATATTTTTTTATACGCCAGAAAATGTGTTAAACACCTTGTTTTATGATGTTGTGCTTAAGCAAAAGGAAGTTAAAGAAAATCATGCTGTTATTATTGCTATCGATGATAAAAGTATTCAAACAATAGGCCGTTGGCCTTGGCCACGTAAAGTTCACGCTCAACTAGTCGATAAATTAGCGTCTGCAAAACCTGTCGCTATTGGTTTTGATATCTTATTTGTCGATCCGGACCTAGCCGAGCCAACATCAGATGTCACATTTGCTAAAGCTATCGCCAATACGGCTAATATTGTTTTGCCTTTATCCCCTAATTTTGAAGAAAATGCTAGCGCTCATGAGCTTTTGCCATCGACGATTTTTTTAACAAACAAGGTAGTATTAGGTCACAATGATTTTGAATTAGACACTGATGGTGTTATGCGCAAAGTCTATTTATATGCCGGTTGGCAGCAGGCTAAATGGCCTAGTTTTGCATTATCTCTTGCTCAAATTATGCAGCCTAATAAATTTATTGCTCCCGATAAAGTTTCAAAAGGAAACTTTTGGACAAGACAAAAACCAATAAATATCGCTTTTAATAGCATAGATATCCCCACTTTATCTTATAGCGATGTGCTCAGTGGTGATGTTGACAACACTATATTTAACCATAAAGTTATATTGATTGGAGTTACCGCATCAGGACTTGGAGAGCGCTTTACTACACCGACATCTATGTCTCACCAACGACTTTCTGGTGTTGAAATTAATGGACATATTGTTAATGCTCTACTCTCAGATGCAACGATTACTTTAATACCAAACCTTGGTCAGTATGCTTTTGCAGCGATAATCGTTTTACTCGCGATTCTCTGTTTATCTTTATTGAACTCTGCTTTTGTCTTAATAAGTCTAGCCGGACTAATTATTGCTACCTTTGTTATCGCAACAGGGAGCTTGCTCGTCTATAACCTATGGCTAGATCCGCTGTTGCCCATTGGCTTACTTTTGTTAATTATTTTGTATTTATTGTTTTTTAAAGTGAAATTTTATAAAAATAATTTGCTACAACTCAATCAAAAAATATATACGGATAATGCAACACAACTACCTAACGCTGAAAAAGTAAATTTAATTATAAATGAGCTGATTTTATCAGCACAGCTTGAAAAGAAGCCTTTCCCGGTCATTATTATCAATATAGGTAAATTTAACGCAGTAAATGATCTGGTTGGCTTTAGTGAAGGCAATAACTTATTAAAACTAATCACCAAACGAATACAGTACTTTATTGATGAGCAGCAGGTGATAGCTCGACACACAGGAACAGAATTTATTGTTACTGGGTTAGGTCGTCATAAAGAAGACGATATTAAGCTTATGTGTAATAACATTAATGTTAATTTATCTAAAATATTATCTATTAAAAATGAATCGTTTACTTTGCCGATCAGTATTGGTGTTAGTACTTACCCACACGATGGCTTATCCGCAGAAACCCTGATTAATTGTGCAACTTCAGCAATGCAAAGGGCTAAAGAAAGATCTGGCAGAGGCGTTTGCTTTTATCATAAACACATTAATCAAGAAACTTTAGAGCGACATCATTTTGAAAATGACTTAGCACACGCGTTAGAGAAAAACGAAATTGAAGTTTATTATCAACCACAAGTTAATGCTCAAACAAGTGAGATAGTTGGTGTAGAGGCCCTTGCTCGTTGGCTTCACCCCGTAAAAGGTTATATACCGCCAACTGAATTTATACCCATTGCCGAATCAACGGGGCTGATTAATGAAATAGGAGAGTGGATATTAAGAACGGCCTGTCAGCAAATTAAAATATGTCAATTAACCTATGGTATACCAATAAAGTTGGGCGTTAATGTCTCTGCGATTCAATTTAATGAGGAGTTATTAATAAAAAACATTGAAAAAATTCTTAATGATACTGGCTTTAATGCGCAGTATTTAGAATTAGAATTAACGGAGAGCTGTCTCATCGACAATATGGGGAATACCGAAAATATATTGTCTCAATTAAAAAAATTGAATATTAACTTGTCGATTGATGATTTTGGTACCGGTTATTCGTCTTTAAGTTACTTAAAAAGCTTTCCTATTGATCGCATTAAAATCGATCGCTCATTCATTAAAGATATTAATGACAGTGATGATGCAAATAAAATTGTTTTAGCGATTATATCTATGGCTCAGAGTTTAAATATGTCGACTATTGCAGAAGGTATAGAATTAATAGAACAGCAAAAATTCTTGCAAAAACATCATTGTGATGAGCTACAAGGCTATTTATTTAGTAAGCCTTTATCTTATAAAGATCTTGAATCATTACTTAAAAAAGGTAGGTTTTTGTAACTTTATTTGCTGTGGTTTTACTATTTATTATCACATTATTTGTTGTATAACACCGCTAATGCTTATATTTTTTTTAGCAAGGCTTACCTATATTAAGGCCTCTTAACATTCATTAAGAGGCCTTATTTTTTATCAGATAATTTTTTTATTTTAACCGCTACAGCTTCAAGTGTGTATTGAAGTAATTAGTCATCATGGTTTTAATGTGTAACGTTGTGCCACTGCCTTCGTACAAGCCATGGCTTCGATTCGGGTAAGACATGAAGTCAAACTGACGGTTGTGCTTAACTAATTCATTAATTAGGCGTTCAGAGCCTTGGTAATGAACATTATCGTCGCCTGTGCCATGAATAAGCAGTAACTTACCTTGCAAGTTTTTAGCATGGGTAATAGGTGAACCTTGCTTGTAACCTTCGGCAAAGTCAGCTAATAAACCCGAATAGCGTTCTTGGTAAATAGAATCGTATAAACGTTGATCAGGCACAGGTGCTAAAGAAATACCTACATGATATTGCTCAGGGTAACGGAACATCATATTTAAGGTCATCGAACCACCGCCAGAATGCCCCCAAATAGCAACATGGTCAGTATCAATATAGTCCCAACGATTTGCCATTGCTGTTAATGCATCAGATTGGTCACGTGAAGAAAGTACACCGACTGCGCCGTAAATTGATTTGCGCCACTCTCTGCCTTTTGGTGTGCGTGTACCGCGATTATCAATAGAGGCTATTATGTAACCCTGTTCAGTTAACATTTGATCCCACATAGCTGCACTGCCACGCCAGCTATCAGTAACCGTTTGTCCCCAAGACTCTCCATAAACATAAAAAATGATAGGATATTTTTTCTTAGGATCAAAATCTGCAGGGCGAATAATATAACCGTCTAAAACGACACCATCTTGTGCTTTTACTTGAAAAAACTCATGATCTGTTTTTGGCAACTCAGCTAATTTATCGATTAATACCTTGTTGTCCATCATCATGTGTTTGGTTTGATGACCTTCAATTTTCACTAAACGTTTCTGTGTTGGTTGGCTAAATGTCGAGTGTGAATGAATCGCCCATTGCCCGTCTGCCGACATTTGGTAACTGTTAGTACCAGCAAATTCTTCAGGAGTGACCCGTTGATTACTTAAACTTCCATCAAGCTTGCTGCGATATAAGTAACGCTGTGCAACATTTTCAGGTGAAGCTATGTAGTACAACCAACCATTTTCTTCGTCGATGGTTTGAATGCTTATTACATCAAAGTCACCTTCCGTTAAGTTTAAAGCGGTTTTTCCGTCACGTGTTATGTTGAAAACATGGCGCCAACCACTGCGTTCACTAGTCCATAAAAAGCTGTTGCCTTGGTTTAACCAGCGAGCATCGTCAAAGAAATCAAGAAAGGTCTCTTCTTGCTCTGTCATCACAGTTGTGACATCACCGGTATTAGCGTTAGCTAAATAAAGAATATTAGTGTCTTGTTTGCGGTTGACATGCTGTACCAATATTTGTTGACTGTTACCTGACCAATTCATGCGTGGAATATACATGTTGCGTGAGTTGTTGGGTAGATTGGCCCAGATAGTTTTTGTTGTCGCTAAATTTACTACGCCAACTTTTGGTAATGCATTTGTTTCACCCACTTTAGGGTAAGGGAATTTTGTGATGGTCGGGTAAAGTTCGTCAGTATTATTAATCATAATGAAGTCTTTACTACCACTGGTGTCTAACTGCCAGTAGGCAATTTTTTCACCGTCAGGGCTCCATCGAAAACCATCCTTAATGGTAAACTCTTCTTCGTAAACCCAGTCAAACAAACCATTGATTTTTCCATCGCCAGCGTCAAATGTTAATTGAGACACCTTATTATTTGCTAAGTTTTCTACATAAATATTGTCTGCAACCACGTAAGCGACTTTACTTGCATTAGGTGAAAATTTTGCAAACATTAATGAGCTTGCTAAGGGATTTTTGCCACCAAGTTGCATTAATTTATTGGTTTTTATATCTAATAACCAATAATCACCTCGACTGTTTGAACGCCATACTTTTTTACTATTAGTATAAATAAGCAATTTTTGACGGTCGTCTGACCAAGTGTAATTATCTATATCTAATGGCTTTTCAGTGCCTTTAGGTGTCAGTTGTTGTGCCGAAATCAATACCGAACGCTGTAAGGTTTCAGGGTTATAAACAACGATGTCACGACCTATGCTGACTTCTTTGCCTTTTTCATCTGTTTTTGTTTTTGCTGATTTTTCAACGATGGTGTAACCACTACCGTCGGCTAACCAACGTAGGCGAGAAATATAATCTGAGCTAAATTCACCCTCTTTGTAAATACGTTCAACGGTTAACGGCGTTGATTTTTTAAGGTTAATGTTAGTATTTGTGGTATTTTCTGTGGTGATGTTTTGACAAGCAGCTAATGATACTGCAATAGCAGTGGTCAATGCGGTTGAGCATAGCCAACGAGTTATTTTTATTTTAGGCATAATATTTCCTTAATTTGCGTACAATCACTTTAAATTGTATACAATTAATTGGCAATGCTGTTGGTCGACTATTTTGTCACTTTTACCGTATTTAAATGATCGCTTAGCGGTTGAAAAAAGTAAATTTGACCTCACCTATTGCACATCAAAAAACAAAAGGTTGAACCATGGATAACGCACTAGAAATTTCTGGCTTAAAAAAAGTTTATAAAGGTGGTTTTACTGCACTTAAAGGTATCGATCTTACGGTTAAACAAGGTGATTTTTTTGCTTTACTTGGTCCTAATGGCGCAGGTAAGTCGACAACCATAGGTATCATCACCTCTTTGGTTAATAAAACCGCAGGTAGTGTTAAGGTTTTTGGCCATGATATCGATAAAGAACTTGAACAAGCCAAGAGCTATTTAGGTCTAGTCCCACAAGAGTTTAACTTTAATCAATTCGAAACCTTGTTAACTATTTTAGTTAATCAAGCCGGTTACTATGGTGTTGAACGTTCTTTAGCATTTAAACGCGCTGAAAAGTACCTGAAAAAACTCGATTTATGGGACAAGCGTAACGATGCAGGTCGTATGCTTTCAGGAGGAATGAAACGTCGTCTGATGATTGCAAGAGCGCTAATGCATGAACCGCAGGTACTTATTCTTGATGAACCTACTGCTGGTGTTGATATTGAACTTCGTCGCTCAATGTGGATTT
Source organism: Colwellia sp. BRX10-1 (assembly GCF_014077545.1). Taxonomy (NCBI): domain Bacteria; kingdom Pseudomonadati; phylum Pseudomonadota; class Gammaproteobacteria; order Alteromonadales; family Colwelliaceae; genus Colwellia; species Colwellia sp. BRX10-1. The sequence goes on along the minus strand of NZ_JACGWC010000002.1, from coordinate 97,907 downwards.
TCTTACGTGAATTAAACAAGCAGGGTATTACGATCATTTTAACGACCCATTATTTGGAAGAAGCTGAAATGCTTTGTCGAAATATTGCCATTATTGACTCAGGTGTGATCGTTGAAGATACTGATATGAAATCTTTGCTGTCAAAATTAGACCAAGAAACAATCGTCTTTGATATTGACTCCGTAACTAATGCGCCAGAGCTTGATGCCTTCACTTGTCGGTTGATTGACGACCACACCTTAGAAGTTGATGTGAAAAAGTCGCAACTTATTAATGATATTTTTAGCCAGCTTAACGGACAAAATATTAATGTTCGTAGTATGCGCAATAAAAGTAATCGCCTAGAAGAGTTATTCGTCAGTCTCGTGGGTAGTGGGCAAAAAGTTAAACAGGAGAATAAATAGTATGTCATCAAAAAGTAATTTTATTGCTCTGAAAAGCATCTTATATAAAGAAATAAATCGTTTTATGCGTATATGGGTACAAACATTGGTCCCTCCGGCTATTACCATTAGCTTATACTTTGTTATTTTTGGTGAACTTATTGGTTCGCGCATTGGACAAATGGGCGGGTTTGATTATATGTCGTTCATTGTGCCTGGCTTAATCATGATGAGTGTCATTACCAATTCATACTCCAATGTCGCCTCGTCATTTTTTAGTGCTAAATGGCAACGCAATGTTGAAGAAATGCTGGTTGCACCGGTACCAAATTGGGTGATTGTTGCCGGTTATGTCGGTGGCGGTATGGCACGTGGTATGTTGGTGGGTACGATAGTGACTTTAGTCTCTTTATTGTTTGTTGATATTCAAATTCATAATATTTGGGTGATTATTGCCACGGTTAGTTTAACGTCAGCCACGTTTGCCTTAGGCGGTTTGATTAACGCTATTTTCGCTGGTAGTTTCGATGATATATCCATTATACCAACGTTTATTTTAACGCCATTAACGTATCTTGGTGGTGTCTTTTATTCGATCAGTTTACTCCCTGACTTTTGGCAAGGTGTTTCACAATTAAATCCTATCGTTTATATGGTCAATGCTTTTAGGTACGGATTTTTAGGCATCAGTGATGTGAGTCTAACATTAGCATTCTCTGTATTAGGGGCATTTATTATTACCTTATATGCGATTGCCATGACACTTATCACCAAAGGAATAGGGCTACGTAGCTAATGACTATCAATATCGATAAAGAGGATGTCAGCGTGACGGGTGATTCAAGAGTTATCATCACTAATCAACCTGGCATTCATGAAAAACTTGAAGAAATTGTTGAAAAACATTTACAGCACCGCTCACAAAAGCCTTTTCAAGCACATACCGAGCAAGCGTTTGCCGAAATGGATGCTTTAGTGAAAGCCCATCAAGGGGATATTATTTTAGACTCGTGCTGTGGTGTTGGGCAAAGTACACGTATTCTAGCCAAACAAAATCCGCAGGCTTTAGTGATTGGTGTAGATAAGTCAGCGCATCGCATTAATCGTAATGTTGATGAACTTCTCCATGACGATGGCTCTAAAATTGAGAATTTCCATTTAGTTAGAGCAAATTTGAATGATTTTTATCGTTTAGTTGACCAAGCGAATTGGCCAGTAAATAAACATTATATTTTGTATCCCAATCCTTGGCCTAAATCTAAACATATTCAAAGGCGTTGGCATGGTAGTGCGGTATTCCCACAAATTATTAATATTGGTGAACAAATTATTCTGCGCAGTAACTGGCGATTATACTTAGAAGAGTTTCAATTTGCTGCCGATGTAGCGGGTATTTTAGGTGATATTAGTGCGATTACTAATGAAGAGCCTTTAACGCCATTTGAAGCAAAATATAAAGCGAGTGGTCAACCTTGCTGGCAGTTATTGCTCAATCGTGAATATCTACCTTTTATTTAATTTTATTAACTATGCTGCTTAGCAAAATTGACAATAAGTTAGTGAAACTCGCTAATTTATTTAATGAGCAGTAAATAATGATTTGAAATTAAATTTGATTTTCATTAAAAATCAACTCTTTAACGTATATGGCTTAGATCTTGATTACTTTTTGATTAATGAGTAATAATACTCAATCAAAAAGGATATTGAAGATGAATAATTTAATTAAAAAGAATGTATTAATGATGGCGTTGAGTACTTTAGCACTTGTAGAATTAGCGCTAGTTTACGCAGCAACCATTATGTAGTGACTTTATTGCTGGACTTTTCTCTGGTAGATAAAAATAAAGTACAAGACATTTCAGTCATTTTTTATTAAAGTGCCGTTTTATGTTTACTTACCAACATGGTTACAGCGGCAAGGTATGACGACGAATAAGCGCACAGCAAAAGCGACTCAAGAGTCTTTACACAGTATTTTTACAATTCCGGAAGCACCTGATTCGACGTTGGGGCTGATCGAAAAAGAAATATCAGAAAATCTTGCTGGTTTTTTAGGTAATCATATTGCTGCTAAAGAACGTGCCTTAAGCGAAATTGAAAAAGATTTCGCTAGCTCGGCTATTCCCGAAGAACCTAGTTTTGTCTCTGATCATACTCGTCATATTTTAGATAAAGTTGTTGCACAATCAGTGCATACATCAAGCCCAAGTTTTATTGGTCATATGACTTCAGCTTTACCTTACTTTATTTTACCGCTTTCTAAATTGATGGTGGGTTTAAATCAGAATTTAGTCAAAATTGAAACATCAAAAGCATTTACCCCACTTGAACGTCAAGTGTTAGGTATGATGCATCGTTTGGTTTATAAAGATAATGACCATTTTTATGAGCAATGGATGCACAGTGCTAACCATTCATTAGGTGCCTTCTGTTCTGGTGGCACTGTCGCCAATTTAACGGCCTTTTGGGTCGCGCGTAATAATTTGTTGAAAGCTAATGGTGATTTCAAAGGTATTGCACGAGAAGGCTTATTTAACGCATTAAAACATTATAAATATGATGGCTTAGTGATTTTAGTGTCTGACCGTGGCCATTATTCATTAAAGAAGTCTGCTGATATCCTAGGGATTGGTCAGGACAGCGTGATATCAATTCCTACCGATGGCCATAACCGCATTGATTGCCAGAAATTGCGTGAAAAATGCCTTGAGTTGAAACAAAGAAACATCCGCGTATTAAGTATTGTTGGCGTTGCTGGTACGACAGAAACAGGTAACATTGATCCATTAGATAAAATGGCTGATATTGCTGAAGAGTTTCAAACACACTTTCATGTCGATGCTGCATGGGGTGGTGCGACGTTATTATCAAATAAATATCGTCCACTGCTTAAGGGTATCGAACGCGCTGATTCAGTAACTATCGATGCTCACAAGCAAATGTATGTGCCTATGGGGGCAGGCCTGGTGGTGTTTAAAAATCCGGCTTCTGTGGCTTCTATTGAACACCATGCAGAATATATTTTACGTAAAGGTTCAAAAGATTTAGGCTCACATACCTTGGAGGGTTCAAGACCCGGTATGGCGATGTTGGTTTATGCAAGCTTACATATTATCAGTCGACCTGGTTATGAAATGTTGATTAACCAAGGAATTGACAGAGCACGGTATTTTGCAGAACGCATTAATCAGCATGCTGACTTTGAGTTAATAACTGAACCAGAGTTATGTTTATTAACCTATCGCTACAATCCAAAAACGGTGCAAAACTTATTAGCAAATAGTTCAGCAGAACAACAAGATAAGATTAATTATTTACTCGATGACCTGACTAAATTTATTCAAAAACGTCAACGTGAAAATGGTAAATCATTTGTTTCACGCACGCGTATTGAAGTGCAGCGTTATCAAGGTCGTAAAACTGTGGTTTTTCGTGTTGTATTGGCGAATCCATTAACCTCCAATGAAATTCTTAATGATGTGCTAGTCGAGCAACTTGAATTGGCTCAAGAAAGTGAAACCTTTCTACCTGATTTGTTGTCTTTAACTTAGCTTATATTTTGTAATTCTGCTTAAAATGTTTTACTTATACTTTCGTTGTGTAAGTTATTTCTTTCGTTTTATTATTTATCTTCCTAAAAAAAATTATCTAACTCACTGTTAAGTAAAGTTATATATATTTTTAATGAATTTTTGTTCTATAAAGTTTCATTTAGATCTATAAATGTTATTTTCTTTATGAAAGTTGTTGTGTAATAATTCATACACGATTACATTTTGTGGTGGTAATAATTATGGAATACGACATGAGAAAAACTCCAGTAGAAGTATCTGAACACAATCACGCTGACATTTCATCGGTTCAACAAGCCTTAATTGAAGCGCAAAAAGAAATTTTAGAATTGCAATCGCAAATTCAATGGTTAGAACGCTCATACGAATAAATTTTTGTCGCGTTTTAGCACAGTAAATACTAAAAAGCCGAACGTTATGAAAATAACATTCGGCTTTTTTGATCTTTATTGATTAATACGAGCAGTAAATAATTATTACAGGAAAACTTGTAAATTATCGATTAACCTTGCTTTACCACAATGGGCAGCGGCGAGGATCACTAATTCTTTATCATCTTTATTGGCGGGTTGCAGTGTTCTTGCATGACAAATATCAATATAGTCAGTCTTCATACCGGCATTATTAATCAAATGTGTGGCTTGTTTGATCAGACCACTAAAGTCGTGATCAGACTTTATTTGCTGTGCTAGCCATTGAATGCTTTTTGCAAGTGCTGGTGCGATTGCAAGTTGTTCCGGCGTTAAATAACCGTTTCTCGAACTCATTGCTAAGCCACTTTTTTCGCGAACCGTATCGACAGCAATTATATCAATAGCCATTGAAAGGTCTTCAACCATAGTTTTTATCACTTGGACTTGCTGATAGTCTTTTAAACCAAAACACGCGATGTCTGGTTGTACTAAATTAAACAGTTTACACACAACCGTCGCAACACCACGAAAGTGTCCTGGGCGGCTTTCTCCACAGTAACCAACAGATACATTGGGTACATCAACATAAGTCTGCTTATCTAGCCCTTTAGGATAAATCATTTGAGCTGATGGAATAAAGAGTAAATCAGTATTAGCAGAGACTAATTGCTGTTGATCGTTGTCGAGCGTGCGCGGGTAATTGTCAATATCTTCATTGGCGCCAAATTGCATAGGATTAACAAATATACTGGCAACCACTTTGTCGGCGTGACGATGAGCCTCTGTTACTAAAGCTATATGCCCAGCGTGTAAATTGCCCATGGTAGGGACAAACGCTATTTTTAAACCTTGTTTACGCCATTCAGTGACTTGTTGGCGTAATTCGATAATCTCATTTACTATTTTCATATAGGGTATTTTACAATCTATTTAACAAAAATATGTTCGTCACCAGGGAAATTTCCATCGGAGACTTCGCTAATGTATAACTCAATGGCTTTTTTAATGTCACCAGTATCGATCAAAAAATTACGTGAAAACTTCGGCATATAGCTACAGGAAATACCCAAAGCATCGTGCATCACCAAGATTTGACCATCGGTATCTTTACCTGCACCAATACCAATAGTTGGGATTGAAACAGCAGTAGAAATCGCTTTACCTAAATCACAAGGTATACATTCTAAAACTAACAATTGCGCGCCAGCCGCTTCAAGTAACTTAGCGTCGGCGATCATTTTATCTGCTTGTGATTTTTCACGGCCTTGTACTTTAAACCCACCAAATACATTAACAGATTGTGGTGTTAAGCCCAAGTGAGCACAGACTGGGATACCGCGCTCTACTAGGCCTTTAATTGTATCAACTAGCCATTCACCACCTTCCATCTTTACCATGCTTGCACCGGCTTGCATAAGTTTTGCCGCGTTAGTGAAAGCTTGCTCTTTAGTGGCATATGTCATAAAAGGCATATCACTAATGATGAGGGTGTCAGTAACACCACGCTTTACCGATTGTGTATGATAAGCCATATGGTCTATATCAACAGGTAATGTGTCATCTTGGCCTTGTAAAACCATACCCAATGAGTCGCCAATTAAAATAGCGTGAATACCCGCTTGATCGAATAGTTTTGCAAAACTTGCATCATATGCGGTGATGGTAGAAATTTTTTCACCTTGCTGTTTCATTTTTAGCAAAGTTGATGTGGTTATCTTAGCCATATTTAGTCCAAAATTTTTAAGGTTTGAGTAAATACTCAGAGAGCGTATTTGAGTGGGCGTACTTTCGCATAATTGTTAAATTAGCGCAACTTGCTATGAATTTTTAACCCGTTTGTCGCAATTGCTTGGCTTAATGCTAAAACAGGCTTGCCATTGGGGAGTGTTAGCTTAGGTGATAACTCTGCAAGTGGTAGCAAGACAAACTCACGAAGCTCTAAGCCATAATGAGGCACGGTTAAGCGTTCGTGGTTAATGGTTTCATTATCGAATAAAAGCATATCTAAATCGAGAATACGTGCTCCCCAGCGATTATCTTTTCGAACACGACCGGCATTATTTTCGATGGCTTGTAATTCGTTGAGTAAATCTAAAGGATTTAGGTCAGTTCTTAACAAGGCAACAGCATTCATATAATCAGGTTGGTCTTGTGGTCCCATTGGGCGGCTAAAATACAGCGAAGAAACACCGTCGAGTGTGGTGTTTTTTATTTGTGTTAAGGACGCAACTGCAAGTTCTATTTGTTTTTGAGGATCAGACAAGTTACTGCCTAATCCTACATAGACTAACGCCATTAATCAGTACTGCTCGATTTGTCTTCGCGAACAACCCGACGTTTTCTAGGACTTCTTCGGCTGCTAGTTCGTGATTGGGCAATACTTTTTATCATCAATTCTTGCGTGTTGTGGTCATTCACTTGAAAGTCAGTCCACCACTTTGCTAACTCTTCTAATGCTGGGTTTTCAGGTGTTGCTTCTATTTGGGCTCTCAGTAAAAGAAAATCATATCCCGCACGGAATTTCTGATGTTCTAACGCCTTATAAGCACGTTTACCATCTCTACGACTTAGCTTATCTTGCAGGATCCATATGTCTTTCATTACTGCCTGAAAACGTTTCGGGATACCTATACTGCGCTGTTGTTCAGACATTATTTCGCTTAAAGCAGCAAAAAATACATCTTGGGGTGACAGCTGTGGTTGTGCACTACGTAAACGTTCAACATGACTTTGCAGTGGATACCAAAGCATAGCGGCAAATAAGAATGCTGGGGTGACGCGTTGTTCATTATTAATGCGGCTATCGGTATTTTCCAGTGCTTGAACGATAAAACGTTCAATATGTGGATGATTGCCTTTACTTAGCATTTGGTCAGTTGCTGGGAAAAAATAGCGAAATAAATCATACTTTCTTAACTGCTGAAAAGTAAGTTGCGCTTTGCCGGCAATAAATAACTTTAAAAATTCTTCGAACATTCTTGCCGGAGGTATGTTTGCCATTAAAGGAGCTAATTCAGCAATTGGCGCTTCTGTTTCTGGGCTAATGGTCATATCTAGCTTAGTGGCAAATCTAATTGCACGTAGCATACGAACCGGATCTTCACGATATCGTGTTTCAGGATCACCAATCAAACGGATTAATTTAGCGTTAATGTCGCCAATACCGTTAGCAAAATCATGAACTTTAAAATCTTTTGCACTGTAGTAAAGTGCGTTAATGGTAAAGTCACGACGTTCAGCATCTTCTTCGATAGAGCCATAAATATTATCACGCAGTAACATGCCGTCTTCACTTTGTTTTGAAGTCTTTTGGCAACTTTGCTCTTTCTCTGGCGCATTTTCATGGTGGCCACGGAATGTTGCTACTTCAATAATTTCACGGCCAAAAACAATATGAGCTAACCGGAAACGGCGACCTATTAATCGACAATTGCGAAATAAATCTTTAATTTGTTCAGGAGTCGCATTGGTCGCTATATCAAAGTCTTTTGGCTCTAAACCCAATAATAAATCACGTACACCACCACCGACTAAATAGGCGTCATAGCCACCACTATTTAAGCGGTAAAGCACTTTTAAAGCGTTGTTGCTCATTTTCTTACGAGAAACATTATGCTGGTCGCGTGTTAAAACAGTAGAGCCTGAGGTCGGCTGAATTTTAGTTGAGCTTTTAGCCATTTTTTTTGAGGCTTTACCTAATACTCTTTTACACAAGTTGATAACACTTTTGATAATACTGGCCTTGATTGGATAATGTGGGAAGTTGAAACATCTTGTAATGCTAGGTTTCACTTTTTTATTGGCTACAATAATATATCACGGGGCAATAAAAGAGAATATAAAACGTTTGAAAATTCAACAAACACCCGTTTTACTTGAATATTACTGACAAAATGCTATTTCTTGCTGCTTAGGGATCGCATCTGTAGACCAGTTTTCTATCGCCCACTCTATTATTTGCGTGGCAGAATAAGCATAAAGGTCTTTGGGTGGATGTTGCCCTAGAAAATTAAGGGCTGCGATTAAGGAGGGGGTTGGATTGTTATTATCAATGGCAGGAGCTTTGTTTTGTTTACTGAGTTTAAAACCAGTAGCATCAACGGCTAATGGAATATGGCCAAACTGTGGCGCTTGATAACCTAATTGTTGATAAAAACTTAACTGCCTTACTGTCGGATCAAGTAAATCACAGCCTCGAATAACATGGCTAATATTTTGATAAATATCATCGACCACAACAGCAAGTTGATAAGCAAATAGCCCATCTTTTCTGGCTAAAATAAAGTCTTCTTTGGCAAGCTGTTGCGGACAAAAATAATCACCTTGTATTAAATCATGATAGTGATAAATACCGTGGAGATTACATAACCGCGTAGCACTATTTGTTTGCGGATGATTTTTATTTCTGCACTGACCTTGATAAACCCCACCCTGGGCCTTGATTTCAGCGCGTGTACATTGGCAGTGGTAAGTGAGTTTTTGCTCTGCTAATTGTTTTAAAACGTCACGATATAAATCGCTTTGCTGACTTTGATATAAAACAGGTTCGTCCCAGTGGAGTCCATAAGCATCCAGTGTTGTTAAAATTGCAGCACTGGCGCCGAGCATTTCACGGGGTGGGTCTATATCTTCAATACGAACTAACCATAAACCTTGCTGATTTTTTGCATGTAAATAGCTGGCGAGTGCGGCGATTAAAGAACCAAAATGAAGGAAACCCGAAGGGGATGGAGCAAAACGGCCACGATATTGAGTCGTAGATTTACTCAAATATTGTGGCCGCGTAATATTAATTTTGTCGTGATTCATATAATGAATACGTTAACGTAATATCATTTAATCAAGCAACTAACCTGCTAATTGGCGTTCTTTAATCTCAGCAAGTGTTTTACATTCAATACATAAATCAGCAGTTGGGCGCGCTTCTAAACGACGAATGCCAATTTCAATACCACATGAATCACAGAAGCCAAATTCATCTTCTTCAATCAATTGTAATGTTTTTTCAATTTTTTTAATGAGTTTACGTTCACGATCTCGTGTGCGTAGCTCTAAACTGAACTCTTCTTCTTGAGCTGCTCGGTCAACCGGATCAGGGAAGTTTGCTGCTTCGTCTTGCATATGCATAACTGTGCGGTCAACTTCTTCGCGAAGCTGCACTCGCCAAGCATCAAGAATTTTCTTGAAATGCTCTAATTGAGCAGCGTTCATGTACTCTTCGTTGGCTTTCTCTGCGTACGGCGATACGCCCGCTAATGCTAAAATACCTAGTACTTTTTTGGCTGGCATGCTTATTCTCCTAAATGCTACATCGACCTACATGGCGAAGTTGTTGCTCTTTCATTAAAAGCTACACCCGTGGTTGCAATTGCCAATAATAAATAGACCTGAAATACCCAGTCTATATTGCGTTGCACGAATCATAATTCAAGGCTTTCGTTACAATTAACTTAAAAAATAATTATTTTTCTTTTAAATCAAACGGTTGTGGGTTCGTTCGGAAAAGTGGAAATATTTTTGTATACTATTTTTTAACAATTTATTTTTGAGCAAGCTTTTTTAACAATTTTTGTTAGGGTGAGTCAATGTATTTAACTCTTTTTTTTGGTTAATCCGTTACATTTTCCGCTAATTTTACCGGCAAGGCGTCGACCAAAGTCATTTGAATGTTGCTGATATCTTGCTTAAAGCTTACTTTGTAAGCAATAACCTCAACACCCTGCTCCTTAGCCTGTGATAGAAGTTCTGCATATTTAGCGTCAATATGCTGTGCGGCCATAACGCTTTCAATCCCACTATGAAGTACAGCAAATAACAAAATAGCTCGATGACCTTGTTGTTTCATTTGCATGAGTTCACGTAAATGCTTCTGGCCACGAAGCGTGACTGCATCAGGAAAGTAGCCTTGCTTACTTATAGAGCCATCACCTAGCAGGGTAACACTTTTAACTTCTATATAAGTTAACACATCGTTTTCGTCAGTAAGTAAGAAGTCGATTTTACTATTTTCATCACCGTATTTTACTTCTCGTTTTAACGTTTTATAGTTGTGCAGTTCATTAATTGTTCTATTAGTCAGTGCTTCTTCAACTAATTGGTTGGCACGTAGGGTATTTACACATATAAAATGATCATTCTGTGTTTGAGTGATTTCCCAACTGTAAGGATATTTACGTTTTTTATTATCGGAAGTACTATACCAGACAGTATCTTTTTCTGTAGCACAACCGGTCATAGCACCTGTATTGGCGACATGAAGTGTTGTTTCAGTGCCGTCTTCTAATATGATATCTGCAAGGAAACGTTTATAACGTTTGATTAAAATCGCTTTTTTAAGATTTATGTTCATTGGAAAAATAAATGATAAGTTTTATTAATGTTACGTTATGTACTGACAAACCGCTAACTTTTGTTAGTGGTACTTAATTGGCCAACAATACTCGCTAAAATTATTGCAAAGTTAACCGTTTTGATAAAATATTTCTTAGATGTTTTGGTGCTGTCGTTAAAAAGTACAACAAGAAAATCGAAGTATTATACCGTTAAATAATCCATTTTCCCTGCTGAACGCCCTCGTTTAAAGCTGAGGTTTGGCTAGGTTTACATTAATTAAATAACTACTTTTCAAAAAATATCGGCTTTGCTTGATGATGAGTATAAACTAAGTCGTATTAATTTATGATCTTCAGGATAGTTTATGACCCAAGTAACAAATATTCATTTATCAAAGCAAAGTAGTAGTAATAATTGGCAAAGTGACAACCTTGTTCAGTATGTTGATAACGAACTTCATATCTGTTTGAAAGATTCAAGTGGTAGCCCCTTAAGACAGATTCAAAAAGCAGCACGTAGCATTGAGAAACTTGGCGTTAAGCATGCACGTTTATCTGGTGATAACTGGCAAGCTAATACTCAATGGAGTTTTGCACTCGGTTTTACTTGTGTCGGAAAATTAACTAACGTTGAATTTACCGGTAGCAGCGAATGTATCAACAGTTTGAACGACAAATTAGCTGTTTTTGCCTGGAGCCGTGATTTAATTAATCAAACACCTTCTGAGCTATATCCGCTTAAATTGGCTGAGTTAGCAGCAGACTATATTAATGCTCAAGCACCTGCTTATGTCACCAGCAATATTATCTCTGGCGATGAATTGCAACAGCAAGGCTGGGTGGGCATTTATAATGTTGGTAAAGGCAGTATTAATCCGCCGTGTTTATTAGAAGTTGATTTTAACCCAACAGGCGATCCTGATGCGGCTGTATCTGCTTGTTTAGTCGGTAAAGGTATCACTTTTGACAGTGGCGGTTACAGCTTAAAGTCAAACGCAGGAATGTTTGACATGAAATGTGATATGGGCGGTGCTGCAGTGGTTGCGGGAGCTATGGCATTAGCCATTAGACAAGGTCTAAATAAACGCGTTAAGTTATTTTTATGTTGTGCTGAAAATATGGTCAGTAACGATGCTTATAAGTTGGGCGATATTTTAACTTATAAAAACGGTGTAACGATGGAAGTCGCTAACACCGACGCTGAAGGTCGCATAGTACTGGCTGACGGTTTATTAGCAGCAAGCGAAACTAAGGCGCCTCTTATTATTGATGCAGCAACACTAACAGGTGCGGCGGTAATGGCTACTGGTGGTGAATACAATGCTTTATTTACTTTAGACAACCAAGCTGCAGAGCAAGCGAAAAAAGCCGCAGAGCAAGTGAATGAGCCAATATGGCAATTTCCTTTAGCCGTTTGGCATCAAGATAAATGTCCATCTGAATTTGCAGATACGGCAAACAGTCGACCTGTACCGGGTGGCGGTGCTGGCGGTGCAAGTAATGCTGCGGGATTTTTATCTAGATTTGTCGACAATGAAGGAGCAGGTTGGTTACATTTCGATTTAGCGACGGCTTATAATGGCAGTAGCACTAGCCTGTTTAGTGCCGGAGGGACTGGCTTAGGTATTGCCACGATCGCTGAGTTAATTAAGTAATTTTTAATGTGACGTGTTAATCGATATAAAGCACAATAATGAACATTATTGTGCTTTTTTTTAGGCATTTATATATTTACATTCTTAGCGGTTATTTACCTGTTTTAGGCTGGCGAACGAAATATAACAATATGGCTTTAAATGTTTGTGATAGAGTGACCATCAGCTTGTTACCCGACCCTATTTCATAAAATTAAAATGTCTGTTTCTCCATTACCCATAGAAAACATCAAAGCGGAATTTCTTGATGCATTAACTCAGCATCAAACTCTTGTACTATCTGCTCCGCCAGGCGCGGGTAAATCAACAGGCCTACCGTTATGGCTATTAGCACTTGGCCAATTTAAAGGTAAAAAAATATACTTACTTCAACCTCGTCGTTTAGCGGCTAAAACAGTTGCTTGTTTTTTAGCGAAACAGATAGGTCAGCCGGTCGGGAAAACAGTCGGTTATCGGTTGAAAAATGAAAGTAGGGTATCTGAAAATACTCAATTGGAGGTCATCACTGAAGGTATATTCACCCAAATTATTCAGCATGACCCTGAGCTTGAAAATTGTGCTTTAGTGATCTTTGATGAGTTTCATGAAAGGTCACTTCATGCAGATTTAGCTTTTGCATTAGCACGAGATACACAACAAGGGTTACGAGACGATTTAAAAATATTATTAATGTCAGCAACGTTAGCGACTGCTGAATTACTCAAGCAATTACCCGACGCCGTTTCTCTTGCTAGTGAAGGTCGAAGTTTCCCTATTGATGTTAGTTATTCGCCAGTAAAAAATAGCCGATTATGGCGTGAACACGCGGTTAATATTTGTAAGAATGCAATAAACTCGCACCAAGGTTCAATATTGGTTTTTTTACCCGGTATCGCTGACATTCGTTTTCTTGCTGAAAAGTTAGGTGAGTTATTACCCAAGCATTTTTTATTATGTCCATTATATGGCAACTTAACGCTTGCGGAGCAACAACAGGCAATTTCGCCTACCGAGCAAGGGCTTCATAAAATTGTTCTAGCAACTAATATTGCAGAAACGAGTTTAACTATTGAAGGAATTGATTTAGTTATAGACTGTGGTTTAGAAAAAGTCGCCATCTACGACAGGCAAACGCTGACAAATCAGTTACAGCAGCGTAATATTTCTAAGGCCTCTGCAATACAGCGTATGGGACGTGCGGGTCGAATGATGGCAGGTAAATGTATTCGACTTTACAGCGACGAAGATTTTCAGCGCAGGAACGAACAAAGTGCCAGTGAAATTCAACAAGCTGACTTACTTCCTATGGTTATAGAGGTTGCACGCTGGGGTGTTAAGCAATTTAATGAACTACCTCTGATAGAACTTCCGGCAAAACTACTCGAAACTCAAGCATGGCAAGAATTACAAAAGCTGCAGATACTTGACGATAAAAGAAACTTAACCCCACTTGGCAAAAATGTTGCTGGTTTTGCTTGTCATCCACGTTTTGCTAAAATGATTGTGAGAGCCTCAGCATTAGAAAAAAAACATCAATACTTAGGATTAACAAACCTCGCCGCATTGTTAGCGTCATTGCTTGAAGACCGAGATATATTTCGTGGTGAACGTGCATTTACCGATTGTGACTTACGTCACCGTTTGAGTGAGTTAATTCAGCAATCAAACAGCAAAAAATATCAGTCATTTTTCCTACAAACAAAAAAACACTTACAAAGAATTAATGAAGTTTCAGTATCGAATTTATCAAGCTTACCAGTGGAATTAACCGGATTATTACTTGCTTTAGCTTATCCCGAGCGTATTGCTAAACAACGGGCACAATACGGCCATTTTTTAGCTGAAAATGGTAAAGGTCTTATGATCAATCAGCAAGATGCGCTGGCGAGTGAAGATTATATTGTGGCTGCTAATTTAGCTGAATACCAACAAAAATTACAAGTAAGACTTGCTGCACCGGTTGATATTAAACAGCTTATTAATTTGGGAATTATCACTGAAAAACAAATAAAACAACTTAATTACGATTCGAAAACCCAACGTATAAGTGCTAAGCAGCAAACAGTATTTGGTGCTATTGTCTTGTCAGAAAAGCCCAGTAATGAACAAATAAGTGATGAAGCACTAGCTACTTTATGGCAACAACAAATTGAGCGAAATGGTCTGTCCTATCTTCATTGGCGCGAAGCTGATCAAAAATTACTCAGTCGTTGGCGTTGGGTTAATCAAACTCAGCCGCATTTAAATTTTCCTAATGTTGAGGAAAGTGATTTATTACAACACTTAGCGTTATGGTTAGTTCCTTTTATTGGTGCGATTAAAAATAAAAACCAGCTAGATAAAGTAAATTTATCATCGGCATTACTATCGTTACTTGATTATAACCAGCAAAAAACCTTCGCTCGTATTGCCCCTGAGTATTTTGTTGGCCCAACAGGAAGACGTTGCCCAATTCGATATAGTGTCGAGCAAGCGCCAATTGTTTCAATGCCTATGCAAGAGCTTTATGGCGTGAGTGTTACCCCTAAGGTTGGCGATGATCAACATAACAGCGATGTTTCCTTGATTATTGAGCTGCTATCGCCGGCAAAGAGACCTATTCAAGTGACACAAGATCTCATTGCTTTTTGGCAAGGAAGCTACAAGGAAGTACAAAAAGAGATGAAAGCAAAATACCCTAAGCATACATGGCTCTCTCCAGAAGAAGCCGCTTCGGGTGACTTTATGGTCATTGACATAAAGAGGAAAATATGTACAATAGATTACAAAAGTAAAACCACTAAAACAGATGGTAATAAGGTAGCTAATGGTCGAAACGAAAAGAAAAATAATCGTCAAAACTAAAGAGCAAAGAATTATCATCATACCTAGTGTTGATAATGCAACGGCAGATATTGCATTCAATCAACAGAAGAGTGGGGTATTAAGAACAACTGAAAAAACCGACCCGATCACCAATATACCAACTGAAGGTGATTCTTATTACATCATTCCTGAACCAATTTATAACTCTCGTGGTGAGGATTATGTTTATAACTTCCCGTTTTTGCTAAATAAGGGCGGCTCTTCTTGGCAAGAAGCTAATGATTACCTGTTTCAAAAAGCGATAGCTGATGAGCATATAGGGAAAAATACTGCGGCTTTGCGGAGAGTTGCTAGTCAACTTTTGGATTTCAAAATATATTGTGAAGATAATCAAATAAATTATCTAGATTTGTCAGCACGTAGATCTACAGGTAGACCTCACCAAAAATATTATAATGAACTACGTAATAGTGGTCTTGGTAACGATAATATCAACACGCGCACTGGTCATGTTTATAACTTCTACAAGTATTTATCTAAGCAAGATAAATATAACATTGATTTAGATCGTGTAGACACAACAAGACCAGTAAATATTACGATGGAAGGTCGGAGTGGGATATTTTCAAAAACTGTTGAAAAAAGAAGCATGACTTTACGCACAAGTAAGGAAGTAAGTCCTGTAGATATAGGCTACGTAAGAGATGAAGGAGAGGATTTAAGACCACTTTCTAATCAACAGTTTGATAGTTTTGTTGAGTTGCTACATGATGATAAATTTGATGTTGATGAGCGATTAATGTGCCGAATTGCTCTTTTTACAGGAGCAAGAAAACAAACAATACTTACAATACGAATGAAGCATGTAGAAATATTTAAAGAAGAAAGTAATTTATCACCTGATGGTACATATAAGATTTTTGCTGGTAATAGCTCTGATATAGATACCAAATTTAATAAAAAACAAACTTTATATTTTCCAAAAGGATTAGCCGAACAAATAGTTATATATGCAGATAGCAAATTAGCTAAAAAGCGAAGAGATAAATTTAGAAAAAACATCGAAAAATCCAACAGTGAAGATACTATATCTGATGATGACATATATCTATTTTTATCCAATCAAGGTAATTGCCATTATATGGCAAGAAATGATTATCGCCACGCTAAAACCAAATCAAATGCTACAGGGCAACGAACTGATAGCTTGTGTAAAAAACTACTTAAATATTTACCTGATGACTTTCCACAAGGATTTACATTTCATTGGCTTAGGGCAACGTTTGGTCATAAATATTATCAATATTTAATGCCACTTGTAGAAAAAGGCATCATAAATGATAGTGAAGTAATCTCAAGAGTTCAAGCACGTATGCATCACTCAAAACGTGAAACAACAGAAAATTATCTAAAGTTATTTCTCAATATAAATGACCGAATAAAAATTCAAGAGATGTATGAAAATCAGTTGTTTGCAGAATACCAAAACACTTGGGAAGACTAATGGATATGGTACAGGATGATCAAAAAATAATACGGGGAGTATTTATTGTTACCGTTGGTGAATTACATCAAGATTTCCTTCATCCAGAAAAAATTTGTATTAAAAACCCAAAAGATGGTCTTGCTCCATTAGATGTAGGATCTTTTGCATATACCGATAGGGAAGAGTGCCTAAAGGGTATTGCACAATCTTATAAATCGGAAGAATATCAGAAAACTATTAAAGTAAAAGAATCTAGCTTAAGCACAGATAGAAGATAATTTATATTAAAATTTATTGATCACATTTGTTTATCAAGTGGATTGTTTAGCACAATTCAAGATAAAGTAAAAAAGACTAGAAAAATACTAAATTGGTGCGATAAAAATAACCACAGTCATTTATTTGATTCTCCTGAAAAAGCCAGAGAAGCTTATGTCTCATACATCAGGCACTTAAATCACTTAATCAGCTTAAATGAGTCCACTAATAAACCGAATACAGCAAAAGCCTCACAGAATCACTTTAAGTTACTATTTAAAATTCATTTTGGTACGAAAACACTACAAAATATAGTTAGTGAAGTACCAATGATTAAAGGTAAAAAAGAAGAGCTAGATGCACCTGAACAAAAAAATGTTCAAACTATCTTGGATACAGCAATACATCTAGCCAGAGGGTTTAAAGAGTTTGCCTTAAAAAACAAACCATTCCCTTATTTGTTGAAAATGCAGGATTATGAGTGCTACGTTTTCCCCAACAACGGGTATGCGTATGTAACACCTTATTTTAAAAACGAGTTGGCAATCTACAATTACCAAGAAGGTAGGGTTTCTACAGTTAGTGAATATTTGTTAAAACGCAAAAATTCACTGCCGAGGCATGTTGCTGAACGAGCTGTTAGAGACTCACAAAACAAGTTAGATGAAATTAACGCTGATAGCCGAAGTTATAAAAGGTTGTCATATGTGTCACTAGCCTTGCAGTCATATACGCAATTATTCATGATGATAACAGGTGCAAATTCATCAGATATACTGAATTTTGAATATGAAAATGAATTCGGATATGGGCGCGACTTATTTAAAAATGATTTTAAAAATATAAAATTAAGAGCGTCTGGTAGAAGAGTAGCTTATTCTATAGGTGGTCAATATGGTTATAAAATATTCAAAGAATATTTGGAACTAAGAAGTTGGGCTTTAAATGGTGCTGAGTGTAAATATTTATTTTTCATTATGTCTAAAAAAGGTAATTTTACAGAAGATTATAATCAATTAAACTCACAGGACTTGAGCCGATTCTACAGAAAAACAAAAGGAAAGTTTTTTAATAAAAACGTAAACAGCATAGCGTCAACAAAAATTCGTAAATATAAAGACCTTGTATTAAACGAACTAAAGCGAAGCCAACAAGAAGTCGCTGACGCTTTAAATCATACCCAATCAACCGCTGACACTGCTTACAGCGCAACATCACCTGATAGACAGCAAAAAGAGTTATCAAACTATTGGTCTGCGACAAGAAAAGCTAGAGAATTAATTAAAATAAAACAACCCGAAAAAATTGTGACGGATAAATCGATCACTGTTGGTCATTGTGACAGTATTGGGAACCCTGTTGTATCAGAAATAAATGATAATGTTCCTGTACAAGTTAACTGTAAGAGTCAATATGGATGTTTATATTGTGAGCATTACTCTTGTCATGCAGATGAAGAAGATGTTCATAAGTTACTCAGCCTAGCTTATGTGGTTGATGAAGTGAGAAATTACGGCACTGACATTGCCCATGTCGAGTCACTTTTTAAAGACTTAGCAATACGGATTGAATATATTATTAGTGAAATAAAGAGAAAGTCAGGTGTACATATAGAGCTTGTTAATACTGTTGAAAAGAGAGTGTTTGACCTTGGCGAGTTAACACCATTTTGGGAAAAACGATTGCAGCAATATGACAGCATGGGAATTATATAGATATGATTGATAATGTATTTTCAAGCAAGGTGTTTAGTGAATTTGAGCATAAAAATCATTGTTCACCTGATAACTATATTTACCCTCAAAAGGGAACATACTCGCCTGATGATGACTTTATCCTCTGCCGTGAAAGTGATGGTACACCAACGGCTATGTATGGAAAAAATGAATGGGATTTGAATCCGTATAGTCTATCGGCAAGAAAAATAACAGTAATGCACTTTTCTGGCGGTCTTGATAAAGCCTCAGCAAAAGAAAAGGAAAAATTAATTTCAGAAATGAAATACTTAATGTTTTGTCTTATGTATTTTGTTAACTCAGGTCATAAAGGGTTATTGACACCAGCAACTTTAATTAACTATTTTAATATGATTCGCAAAGCAGCTCAGTTTTGTATCCAGATGAAAGAAAATCCACTGGTGGGAATATTATCTTTAAAAGAAGTGTTTTCAAATAGAACATACTTATCAGCAGTTTGTAAAGATAATGATTCAGTGACATTTAATAAAAAAATGCCAGCATTCCTAAATCATTTAACATCCCTTAGTGTAGATAAAGTAGGTTTTACTGCGGTACAATCATCCGAATTAAAATTTGGTGGTGTAGAATCAGAACAACATCCGATTATCCCAATCAGAATTTATCTAGAATACATGGATGAATTTGAGGACAAAATCAATAAGATTTATAACAATGCTGAAAACCTTACAGACTTCCTCTTGGAGTTTAAAGACCCATTGTTTGGGTGCTCTAAAGCTACACAAAAAAGTTATGGTGTTAAAAAGAAATCTTTAAGACCAACTTTTCATGAGGCAATAGAAGCGTATGATTTAGCAAGTCTTTTTAATGATATCTATAAAACCAATAAAAAAAAGAGCTTAACTTCAGTATTAACTAAGATATATTTTTTAGTTAAAAATATCATTCACTTGTACACAGGAATGAGAAGTGAAGAAGTTCTTAGGCTGCCTTACGATTGTTTAATGGATTATGAATTAACGGATAATACGCTTGATGACAACGGTAATGTTGTTGATAAAGCAAGAATGATTAATATGATATCTTCGACTACAAAATTTGAAGGTTATAAAAAACCTGCTTCATGGTTAGCTACAGAAGAAGTAATAAAGGCGGTGGTAGTAGCTAAACGAATAAGTAAGGCTGTTAGCATAATAAAAGGGATTGAATCATCACAAAGGTTATTGTTTGAATCTCCTTCAGCGATAACCCATAAAAAAGATGCATCTTCAGCAGTAGTATTATTTGATCGAGTAGCGGATAGTTTCAATTCTTATTATATTAATAAAGATGATTTTGACATAGTAGTAGCTAGTGACCCTGACAGGAATTTTCAAGACAATCCAAAATTTCAAATTGGTAATTCTTGGCACTTAACAAGTCACCAATTCAGGCGGTCTTTAGCCTATTATGCAAGCGGTAGTGGTCTTGTCTCAATGCCCACCATAAAACGTCAGTTCAAACATACATCACTCGCTATGGCTCGTTATTACAGCCGTAACTTTGAGCAAATAAAAACGATATTTGGATTTTATGATGAAGAAAAAGGCGAGTACGTTTTACCTGATGGTCACATGGCTTATAAATTTCAAATGGCTATGCCAGTTAACATAGCAGACCAAATTCTAGGTGATGTGACTGGTGATGATAATCAATTGTTTGGTAAAACGGGTAGCTTTATTGAGCGTCAAAAAGAAAAGCTAGATAAAGGTGATATTCATATTATGGAAGTCCGTCAAGAAACCATAAAACGTGTAGATCGAGGAGAATTATCTTACAGAAGCACATTACTTGGTGGTTGCACTAAAATCGGCTCTTGTGATACTGCAATGTTGGGTGAATTTACCGAATGTCTAACTTGTGAAGGTTCCATAATCAAAATGAATTTAGTTGAAAAAAAAATTGCCGAATCTGAATCTGAGCTTGCCATATATGAACAAGATTCTTGCGAATACCATCTTGTAAATCAAGACTTGAAAAAGTTAAAAAATTTCATGCACAATAAGTTAAATGTTCAGGAGGTAGAAGATGTCTAAGTTTACAAGAAATGGTTTAGATGACTGTATCGAAGCTTTTGAGCGATTAAAGTTAGGAAACCCAATAAAAACAGAACATATTGGCTTAAAAAGGTCTGACTTCACCGCTGGAAAAGTCAGTTGGGAAGCTGGTAGAGATAGAGGGTACTTAAAAAAAGGCAGACCGAAACATGCTGAACTTAGACGTAAAATTTACGCCTATGCAGAAGGTGTATCTTCAGCAGAAGAAGAATTAAATTTAGTCACAAAAAAATCGGATAAAAAGGTTGATGAAGCGAGAAGAGAGGCTGACCTATCAGAAGAACTTCTTCATCTAGCACTTTCTAGGGAGTTACTGTTGGTATCCAAAATCAAAGAACTTGAGCAAGAGATTAAAATGCTAAAGACACCATTAGGAAGAATATAATTATTTTGATAATTAGTATTATCATAAGTAATGATTTTAACGTCCACTTCCTGAGTCGATAGCAAAAATTTATTAGTTATACTAAGTGATTACACGTTATTTGGTGTCAGTTTTTTTTACAATATTATCTAGTTAAGATATGTGTGTATTTTATTGTATTGAATTTTATAGGTATTTTTTTTTGGCATGATTTCTGCTTTAAAGTTCAATATTACAATTATTACAATTATTACAATTACCTACCGAGCTAAATCGAAAGGGATTAAAAAGGAAATACTATGAAATTTAAATTTTTAAATGTGACTTTGGCTGTATTAATAATATCTATATGCTCTAGTGCCAACGCTGGATTAATCCAACTAGCTGATTTCGATGTTTCGGCTACAACAATAGATTTTAGCGATGCGACCTTAAACTCTTCTACTTACACTAACGGGATTTTTTCAATAACTGGTGGTAATATCACGAATAATACAATTAATACTTCTATATTCGGTTTGAATTATTCAACTCAAACCAACTCTAACCCTGGTGTATTTCGATTGGATTTTTCTAGTTTTATCTCTGCTATAGGGATGAATGTTCATTACAACAGCTCAGATGTATCACTGCGACTTTTTGATATTAATGATGTTTTGTTAGAATCGTCACTTAGTAGCCCTACTCAATATAGTACCATTTCTGGATTCGTAGGTCTTAATACTGGAGCAAACAACATAGCATATGCGCTGATAGACGTACCAGGACGAGTAAATATACATGACCTATATATGGATAATGTTGTTTATCAAAGAGTCACTGATGTTCCAGAGCCATCAACACTTGCTATTTTTGCATTAGGTATGATGGGTTTAGCATCACGTAGATTTAAGAAACAATCTTAATATAGATTTAATTTCCTGATTCTAGAAAAACATCAATTGTCATGATTGGTGTTTTTTTGTTTCTGGTGATTGATAATTATTAAATTTCTTCAGTAATCCATCACTATAGGGTTAAGTATCCTTTACTAATCTTAATGGCTTTTTCAGTGACTCACTCAGCCGAAATAGTATATTTTAAGAGCTGATACGGATGATATGTTTGATAACTATTATTATCATAGTAAACTGTGCTTTATATAGTGATTTAAAGTGTCAATCTTCATTCTGATAACATTCAAAAGAGTCAATCTTTTGGTCAATGATTGACTGTCAATGTGTTATTGTCCAATATGCGCTTAACGCCAATAAAATAAAGACTTAATGTGATTGTCAATCTATCAAAAATATTTGTAACGAATCACTTTTGGCCGAATGATCCCGCTAATGCAAAGGCGACTAACCGCGTTAAAAAATATATGTAATGAAGCATTAGCTTTATTAACGGATGAAAATACTATTTAAAATGACTAATAATGTGAAAAAAGAAACCAAAGAAAAGAGTGCTACCAGAGCCTCTCGGGTAAGTTGGTGCTGGCATACTGCTTTGAAATTGCTCATTACCTTTATATTTTTATTTAGCTTTTATGCGGTTTACCTCGACAGTAAAGTGAAAGATAAATTTGAGGGGCAACGGTGGAACATTCCCGTGCAAGTTTATGGCAAAGTTGACAGTTTCAAAGTTGGCGATAATGCTTCACTTGCTCAACTAAAGCAAAATTTACTTTTGTCTGGTTATCAGAGAAAGCAACAGGCGCTCAACCCGGGAGAATTTGCTTTATCAAAGACGACGCTGATTGTTTATCGTCGCGCTTTTGATTTTGGCAACGGTAATACGCACGTAGAGCGCTTCACTATTAATATTGCCGGTAACAAAATACTTTCTTTGTTTAATGAGCAAGGAGCTATTGAAAGTTTTTCATTTGAACCTTACTCACTGGGGCGATTAGTTCCTGAAAACAAAGAAGATAGGGTGATAGTCTCACTACAAAGAGTACCAGAGCAACTTATTGATACCTTACTATTAGTTGAAGACCGTGATTTCTATTTTCATGCGGGTGTTTCCCCATTAGGAATTTTTCGAGCTTTAGTGGCTAATATTCAAGCAGGGAGAACGGTTCAGGGAGGGAGTACCTTAACACAGCAACTGGTTAAAAATATGTTTTTAACCCGTGATAAAACACTCTGGCGTAAAGTTAACGAAGCGGTTATGTCGATTATTCTGGAGCTTAGATATAGCAAAGATCAGCTACTTGAAGCCTATATAAATGAAGTCTATTTAGGACAACACTATGCTAATGGTATTTATGGTTTTGGCTTAGCGGCTAAATTTTATTTTGGTCAGCCGATCCAATCTTTAACGATTGAACAAATGGCCATGCTTGTTGGGCAGGTCAAGGGGCCTAGTTATTATGATCCTTGGCGTCACCCTAAAAATGCTAAAAAGCGACGAGATCTTGTTTTACGGTTGATGTATCAAAATGAACTGATCTCACAAAAAAACTATCAAGCGGCAGTCGTATCACCGTTATCTATTCGTAAAACTCGCCGTTTAGCCAATAAAAAGTTTCCTGCTTATTTACAATTGGTCAAAAAAGAACTTTCTGAAAAGCTTTCAGCGTTCCAACAACAAGCGGGTGTTCGAGTTTTTACAGGCTTTTCAATAACAGCACAAATGAATGCCGAACAAACGATAGCTAAGCATATCCCTGAGTTAACAATACTAAACAAAGGCGAGTCCTTACAACTTGCCATGGTGGTTACCGATATCAAGTCAGGTGAAGTAAAAGCCTTAGTTGGCGATAAAAAAGCGGGTTATGCCGGATTTAACCGAGCATTAGATGCTAAACGTCCCATCGGTTCATTAGTAAAACCCGCAATATACTTGGCCGCTCTAGAGCGTTATCAACAATATAACTTTGCAACCTTATTGAACGACGAACCTATTGTACTTATCAGCGATGGGGGCAAAGAATGGCGTCCAAATAATTATAATGGAAAATTTGAAGGCAAGGTAAGCCTACATGATGCTTTAGTTAGGTCGTTAAACGTGCCAACAGTGAATTTAGGTATGCAACTCGGCTTAGAAAATATTGCCAATATCTTTCACTTGCTAGGTTATCCCGAAGATATCGTCACTCGCCCTAGTATGTTATTGGGCTCTTTAAGTTTATCACCATATGAAATTAATCAGCTTTATTTATCTATAGCCAATCAAGGATTTAAGAGTAATAGTCATGCGATTGACCGTATTATCTCGGCACAGGGCGAAACTTTATGGCAATTTGAAGCGCCAGACGAGCAGTTGTTCTCAACTCAAGCTATGTATTTACTTGACCATGCTTTATCACAAGTAACCGAAGTGGGAACGGCTAAGTCGCTTACTTGGCGTTTAGATGGGGCAGCAGTAGCAGGGAAAACGGGTACCACCAATGATCAAAGAGACAGTTGGTTTATTGGTTATGATAACCAAAACTTAGTGACGACTTGGCTAGGTCGTGACGACAACAAACCGACCAACCTAACAGGCAGTAGCGGCGCTTTAGTGCTATTTGCACAGTTTATGAATAAAAACGGTGTGGTTAACAAAAGTCGTTTAATGCCTGAAAATATTGCATTAACTAATTTTGAATCTTCCAGTGGTATCGCCGTCAGTATCGAGTGTGCTGAAATGATTAGTTATCCGGCAATAACGACAGGTCTTTTAATAGAGCCGCATTGTTTAGGAAAAAAGCTGACAGAAAAGAAGAAAAAGTTATCTTGGTTCGAACAACTTTTTACTGATTAGCATGACAGGTTTACTAATGTATCTTGTTTTTTTATCATGCCTTTTCTTGCATGTTTATTATACAGATACTATTGTATAAAAAATTAGCTGGCTCATAGGATTGCTTGTTAATCATAAGGGATTGATATCACGTATAAAATTAATACGCTGGATCTGATATGAAGCATCGTTTAAGTTTTGGCTTTTATAATATATTTGCAAATAATATTATTGAAGTAACCGCTGATGAAGGCGTCGAAATGACACTTGAAATGGTTGAGGAATGCCATGAATTTGTGCATGAGAACGTAGAAGGGGATTTTGCCCTGTTAATCAACCGCATTAATAACTACACCTATACTTATGAGGCGAAACTTTCAGTCGCATCTTATGAAGGTTTGAAAGCGCTTGCCTTTGTTTGCTATTCTGAAAAAAGTGTCTTAGTGACTAAGAAACTGCAGGCAAGTCGTTCATTTGATCAATGGAAATATCCGGTATTTTCAGGTTTAGAATTAGGTTGGCAACAAGCTTATCATTGGCTTGAAAATGAATTACTGGCCGTTAAAGTAAATTAGCGTCACCGTTAATAAAAAGGGATAGCCATCGGCTATCCCTTTTTATTTTAAGGATGGTCTTGTTAAAAAATTAACATCCTTGTGCGTCAACGAGCGTGGTTTAGTCGCTAAACCACGCTAATTTTTACATTATAGTTGAGCAAAGCACTTATCAGCAGCGGCTAACGTTAATTCAATCTCTTTATCGGTATGAGCCATAGATAAAAAGCCAGCTTCATAAGCTGAAGGTGCCAAGTAGATGCCGTTTTCTAGCATTAAGTGGAAGAAACGTCTGAACTTATCTGTATCGCAAGCGGTTGCTTGTTCAAAAGTAGTGACAGGCTCTGGTGAATCAGTAAAGAAAAAACCAAACATTGCACCAGCATAGTTAATGCTTAATGACACGCCATTGCGCTCGGCTGCTGCTTTTAAACCCATAGCAAGCTTTTCAGTTGATGCACTCAATTGCTCGTGTTTATCACCGATGCTTAATTCATTTAATGCCGCTAAACCGGCAGCCATAGCGATAGGGTTACCCGATAAGGTACCTGCGTGGTAAACAGGGCCAATAGGTGCAATATAATCCATAATCTCTTTTTTACCGCCAAACGCACCGACAGGCATACCACCACCAATAACTTTACCTAACGTCGTTAAATCAGGAACAATATTGTAATGTGCTTGAGCCCCACCTAATGCAATACGAAAGCCGGTCATTACTTCATCAAAAATCAATACACTTTTATGTTCATCACAAACGTCACGTAGACCTTCAAGGAAACCTTCTACCGGAAGAACACAGTTCATGTTTCCAGCAACAGGTTCGACAATAATACAGGCGATTTCATCTTTATATTTAGCAAAGATTTGTCTAACTTCGTCAATATTATTAAAACTAACGGTTAATGTGTGCTTGGCAACATCAGCAGGAATACCAGGTGAATTTGGCACCCCCATGGTTAGTGCACCTGAGCCTGCTTTTACTAATAGCGAATCAGCATGACCATGGTAGCAACCTTCAAACTTTAAGATTTTATCACGTCCAGTGTAGCCACGAGCTAACCGAATTGCGCTCATGGTAGCTTCTGTACCTGAGCTGGTCATTCGAATGCGTTCCATTGACGGTACTAGTTCACGTACCTTCTCTGCCATAGTGATTTCTAGCTCGGTAGGTGCGCCAAAACTTAAGCCATTTTGAGCAGTTTCAATAACTGCTGCTAAAATAGCCGGGTGGTTATGGCCTAAAATCATTGGTCCCCAAGAACCGACATAATCAATATAAGCTTTATCATCGGCGTCATAAATATATGCACCTTCAGCGCGTTTAATAAAACAAGGCGTACCGCCAACACCATTAAATGCACGAACAGGCGAGTTTACGCCACCGGGAATAATTTGTTTTGCGCTGTTAAAAAGTTGTTCTGAATGGTTCATAAATTGCCTACTTTGTTAATTATAATACGACTAACATTAAATAAACTGTTGTCGCTTATATACTTAAGAATTATTTATTTGTTGGTGTACCAAGTCACTGGTTTTTCAAATTGGCTGAGCTTATTTTCAACACCCAGTGTTAAGGCAAATAATGCCATACGTACCAGTACACCATTTTGGGCTTGTCTAAAAATAGCTAGGTTGTCTAAATCATTTAAATCACTATCAAGCTCGTTTGCTTCAGGGCGAGAATCGCGTGGTAAGGGATGCATTATTACAGTATGTTGCTGGCAAAACTGCTGATAAACTTCTCTATTTAAGCTGAAATGACCACGGTACAAATTAGCTTCGTCTTTACTGGCAAAGCGCTCTTGCTGAATGCGCGTTTGATAGATGATATCGCACGATAAATTATGGTCAATTTTATCGGTAACCACAACTTGATGTCCGGCGTTGGTTAAAGATGAGATTATACTGTCGGGCATGTTAAGTGCGTCAGGAGATATCATCGTTACTTTCATGTTTTTATATAAGCTGAGTAATTTTGATAATGAATGTACGGTTCTCCCGTGTTTGAGATCACCCATTAAGACAATATTTAAACCGTCTAAAGTTTTGTTATGTGGCGCCATTTCAGATTGCATGGTAAACAAATCAAGTAAGGCTTGTGTTGGGTGTTCATTAGCTCCATCTCCGCCGTTAATAACCGGTACACTACTGCCTTTTGAAAACTCTTCAACTGAATACATCGTGGGATGTCGCATCGCAATAATATCAGAGTAGCCGCTAATAACACGTGCCGTGTCAAAGAGAGATTCACCTTTACTCAACGATGAATTTTCTTGTCCAACGGTCTCACGAACAGCACCACCGAGAAGGTTAAAAGCCGCACCAAAACTGACCCGAGTACGGGTACTGGGCTCGAAGAAAAGATTGTTGAGAATTGCGCCATCCAACACATGACAACGCTTCTTACGCATAGCATAAGGGGCCATTAGTGATGAAACTTCTAAAATACGAGAGATAGCATCGCGATTAAGCTGCGAGACAGAAAGGATATGACTTCCTTCAAACTTCATCATAAAAAGTTACCTAAAATTATAAGACTGCGACTATTTTTGATGCAGGAATATAGCACAATTCAGAAATGTTGAGAATAGATTATCGCTGTTATTCAATTTCTGTGTGTCTAAATCAAAGCGTTCAAATTAATTAATGAAAGCTTCTTATGGGCTATAAACCAGAATATGAGCAAAGATAAGCCATTAAAAAGGTTTTAAATACACCAAATATAATATGGCGAGCAATATAAGGACGGGAAATTCATTAAAAATTCGATAAAATTTTCCTGAACGTACATTTTTATCTTCTTTAAAATCTTTAACTAACTTAAAACAATAACCATGGTAAGCGAGCAGTAAAATCACTAAAGTTATTTTTAAGTGCAACCATTTTGAAGCAATAAACCAAGCGTACCCGTAATAATAAATCAAGGCTATGCCTAAAGACACGGTTAACACAGCGAAAGGTGTTACAAAATATAACAAACGTTTTTCCATACCCTTTAAATGCTCGGCGACTTCAATACTAGAGGTTTCAGCATGATTAACAAACAGGCGTGGTAAATAAAAAACACCAGCAAACCAAGCGACCATAAAAAAAACATGGCAAGCTTTTAACCATAAAAGAGTTGTCATACTGTTGTTTTTCCTTCTAATAAATAACTTCTGATCTGTTCAAAAGTAATAATACCTAAGATCTCATTAGGATCATTATCATAAATATAAACACCACCATCTCGCTGTTCAATCAGGGCTAAATAGGCTTCAGCTAAAGTTGATTGGCTTTGCAAAGGTAGTAGCTGTAATTGTACTATTTCAACGCGCTTAGTGCCTGGCTCGTGTTTTATTTTTAACCATGAAAATGTTGAGTAAGGACTAAGACTTTCTGTTTCAGGTGCTACTTCAATAATAACATGATTTAACAATTCAACATTCTTCAATGCCCTGAAAACTTCCAAAGAACATTCTTGTTGATAAACGCTAATATTTTCCTGTAAAACACCTAATACACCGATACGTTGTAATGATTTCTCGATGGGAGATTTTCGATATTTGAGACCCTGCTGCTCAAGTTGCATAACAAATACCGATCGGTTGTTGAAAAACTGCCCTGAAAAGACACAGGCAGTGGTGATAACTATCATTGCTGGCACAACAACCTCTAACTGATTTGACAACTCGACTACCGTTAATAATGCGGCAAGGGGAGCGTTTAGTGTTGCTGCTAAGAACCCCGCCATACCCATTAAGGCATAATCACCAGCAAAATTTTCTCCGGGTAGATAACCCGTAGCTAATACTGAAACACAGGTGCCTACAATAGCACCAATACCAATAATAGGACCGATAATACCACCAGGAATACCTAGGCCTAAAGCGGTAATGGTCATCAAAATTTTAGCGAATAAAACCCCAAGTAATAATTGTAAAGGGATATTATTTTCTAAGGCAAACGTTATTACACTTAAGTCTGTGCCCATAGCAAAGGGTACAAAGAAGCCAAGTATGCCAGTAATTAATGCTGCTAACATAATGCGTGGCACAATATGAATCGAGCTCGAATATTTTATAATAAGGACTAAGTATCGGTTAAAGCCATAGGCTAATAACCCAAGTATTAACCCTAATATAATCAAAACAGGGTAATGATGAAAACTTAGGGATATTTTACTAAAATATCCAAATTCATGGGCAGGCCCCAAAAGGCTTCGGGTGATCATTGACCCCGTAATAGAAGCTATCATTACAGGAATAAAAATATGCACTTTGTATTCGCGTAAAATAACTTCCATAACAAATATAACAGCGGCAATGGGGGTATTAAAACAAGCGGAAATACCTGCGGCAATACCACATGCACAAAGTGTGCGTATGGTATTAAAAGGTAGATTTAACTTGTTACCTAAATAACTGCTACAAGCGGCTCCTAAATGTATAGCAGGTCCTTCTTTTCCAACTGAGAAGCCTGAGGCTAATGCAATCACACTGCCGAAAAATTGATTTAACGTATTGCGAAATGGAATAATGCCATTAGCTACTTTTAGGCGATGTAATACAAAAGGAATGCCGGTACGTAAATACTGGTAGCCGGTTAGCCAAGCAAAAAATAAAATGACTAATCCGCCTACGATAGGCAAATGGAAACGACTTAAAGCATCTAAGCTGGTATAATTATCTTTTTGGACTAAATAAAAGCTTTGAACTGTCTCAATGCTGTAGGAGAATAGCACAACTAAAAGTGCTGATGCAGTGCCACCTAAAGCGGCTAACAAACAAAGTTGCCAGGAAGTTCTCGGTAAGGCTAAACGTTTTCTAAGTAAAGAGAGCGATATCATAATAATGAAAGGGTGCACCTTTTATTGTTTGAGCCTAAAAATATTTATTAACTCGTTGGATATCATAATACTTTTCAAATGAATTGGTTAGCAAAAATAAATCTAAATACGGTTGTTGTGCGTTTAGGCGCATTCCGTTCCGCCCTTTTACTTCTTCTCGTGATTGTTATCTGTCTTTACAGTGGCTATCGTGTTGGGAATTTTTATCATGGTTATCAAGTTAAAACGTTAGCACAACAGCAAACGCGATTGAGTAAACTCTATGAAAAAAATGTTCAGCAAAATAGTCAGATTAATACCCTTGAAGTAGAGCTAGAAGTTGAACGTATGGCTAATCAGCACTCCCAAGAGCTTTTAAAAAGCATGGAGTCTGAGCATTATGAAGTAAAAAAAGAATTAGCTTTTTATGAAAAAGTGATGGCACCAGAAAAAACCGCTGATGGATTGGCGATTGATCGAATGATGATCCACCCAACAGCCAGTCCACATCATTTTCGTTTTCAAATTGTTTTAATGCAACAGCAAGTACGTAAACGTTTTGCTAAAGGCTATGTCGATTTTACTTTATTGGGAAGTTTAGATAATAAGCCAAGCGAATTAAAGTTAAGTAATATATCGGTATCTACAAAGAAAGATTTATCCTTTAGTTTTCAATATTTTCAAATTGTTGAAGGTGAGTTCACTCTTCCTGAAAACTTTTTACCCGAAAAATTAGCGTTAGCTGCTATTTTGCCAAAAAATAGATGGCAAAAATATCAGCGAATAGATCAGAGCTATATCTGGAATGATTTATTAAAAAACACTCAATAATGACAAGTGTTTTTTAATTATTCACGCTATTCCTCAGTAAGCTTTTCCATAAGTGCTATAGCAGCAGCTCTGTTAGGAAGTGTACTTTCATTTTCTAACGCAGCCTTTAGATATTTCTTTGCTTCACCCTTGCGATCTAATTGATATAAAGTAACAGCTAAGTGATACTTTATTTCAGCATTGTTGAAATCTTTAACAATAACTTGTCTAAATATAGGTAGTGCCAAATCTGCTTGTTTATTTAGGGTATAAGACCAAGCAAGTGTATCCATTATTGCGACATTATCAGGTAATATCTTGTCTGCTTTTTTTGCATACGTTAATGCCTGAGGGAACTGCTCCAGTTTAATGAATACTTGTGCGGCATTATTCAACAAAATTGGCAGTTCAGAAAACACCTCAATTAAATCTTGGTATTTTTTAGCAGCACTCTGCAGTTGATTTGTTGCGACTAGTGTATCCGCGATTGCTATTTGAGAGGTAATGTCTCTTGGATTTTCTTTAACCCAAAGGGTCAATAAATCAAGCGCCTTTGAAAATTGTTCTTGTTGTTTGTATACACGATATAAACCATAAACGGCGGGTCGGTTTTGACTTTTTTTCAAGGAAGCTAGAAATGTTTTTTCTGCTTCGGCTAGTTTTCCTAATTGTAAGTATAAGTTACCCTCAAGGTTGTTTAAAAATATAATATTAGTACTTTTTTTGGCTATACGCTTTAAAATATCGAGCGCTAACGTTTCGTTTTTTTGTTGCAGATAAATATCAAACAACTTTAAATGGGAGTCAAGATTTTCAGCATTCCATGAAATAGATCGTTTTAAGCTGAGTGTAGCGCCTTCAAAATCTGATCGTGACAATTGTGCATCAGCAAAAATATTATAAACATTTGATTTATCATTACTATTTTTAACCGCCAATTCGAAAGTACTAAACGCTTTTTGGTATTCTTTATCTGCCATGTATAAATTAGCCAGTGCTAGATAAATACTTCCTGCTTTGTTGTTTTTGTTTAAAAACTCACTGGTTAAGGTTATCGCTTCTTTCAATTGGCCAAGCATGACTTGTATTTCAATAATATTTATTAATGCATTGGGGTTAGTATTATCAACACTGTAGGCTTTTTTGTAGGCTGATAACGCTTCATTATTATTGTTGGTTAGGCGATGTATATTACCTAGCTCAATCAGTAAAAATGAATTGGGTTCTGTTAGTTCAACGATTTTCTTATTTATTTTTGCTATCGCTTTTTCTGGCTGTTGTTCTATAACATCGATTCTTGATAAATGGACAAGTGTCCTAAGGTTGTTAGGGTTTAACTTTAGTGATTGTTCTAGTGATTCTTTTGCTAGTAGGTGCTGTTCTAATTGACCTAATAAAATACCTTTTTTTAAGTGCAAAACGCTATCATCACTTTGTAAAATTAACGCAAGGTCTAATTGCTCTAGTGCCTGTTCAAACTGATTGTTTTGTTGGAAGGCCTCTGCGAGCAGCACAATAAAACTTATATTAGCATCTATTGATTTTGCTAATTGAAGGTGAGTAATAGCTTGTGGGAACTTTCCTGTTAAAATTTCTAACTTTGCTAACTCAAATAAAGGTTGGGGATTTTCTTTATCACTGTCAATAACATCTTTGAGGTAATCTTCAGCAAGTTGTAGTTCTCCTAATACGGTATAGGTCTGACCAAGAAGCGACCATGTTTCAACGTCGTCAGGGGCTACTAGCTTAGATTTTACTAATAATGTTTTTGCACGAAAGGGATTATTTAATGCGAGTTCAATTTGAGCGGCTAACTTTAACGCTCTTATATCGTCACTAATAATAGCGATATATTTTTGCAAAAAATCTTGAGCCTTTA
This sequence comes from Colwellia sp. BRX10-1, assembly GCF_014077545.1. NCBI lineage: Bacteria > Pseudomonadati > Pseudomonadota > Gammaproteobacteria > Alteromonadales > Colwelliaceae > Colwellia > Colwellia sp. BRX10-1. The sequence goes on along the minus strand of NZ_JACGWC010000002.1, from coordinate 65,103 downwards.
AATTTTCTTGTTGCTGAAAACTAATCACACCCGCTAAATAAAGATACACGGGATTCTGTTTCATTATATCTTCGGGTAATCCCATTAATACGGTATTGATATGAGCGGTTGTTTTATTAACTTCTTCAGTATTACCTAAGGCACTGTTTGCAATTATCTTTAAATAATTTGCTTTCGGCTCATTGGGGATTTCTGTGATGATTATACCAAGGTCGTTTAAAGCAAGTTGAAAATCACCCAGTTCAATATATAAACTGGCTCGCGTAAGTAACGCAGGAAAATCTTTATTGTTTAGCTCAATAACTTGTGAAATTATTTTTAACGATTCAATCCGATTGCCAGCTTGCTGTTCTATATTAGCAAGCATTGTCAAAGCGATACTGTTTGTTGGCGATGAAGAGAGTGCTTTATCAATATAGGCTCTTGCTTGGAGCATATTTCCATTAAGCAGCTCTACTTGTGCTATGCCTAATTGGGCTTTGATACTACTAGGCATATACTCTAAAGCTTCTTGGAATAAAACTTTTGCTTGCGCTAAGTTATTCATCGCTATAAAAGCACGTCCTTGCAATACGGCAACTTTACTCAGTTGTTGTTTTTGAGTTATAGAAGCCATTGGCGCATTAATTACTTTTTTATATTTTTGCTGTAAAAGATAAGCTTCAAGCATTAACGGCAGTATTTTACTTTCATCGGCATTCTTTTCTTGGGCGTTTTCTAGTTGATTTTCTGCCGAAGCGCCATCACCCATAGCAATATATACTTCGGCGAGTAACACCATAGAAGGTAAATGTTCAGGATCATTTTTTAAGGCATTCTTTAAATGAATAATTGCCGCGTTGAGTTCAGAAAGGTAAAAGCTTGCTAGGGCATCTTCATAAGGTTTATCTGCGTTTTGATCGGGCAAAGCCAGAGCATGCGAACTCAGCAATAAAATTGTGCCGGAGAGTAAGGCTAAAGTCGTTTTTACCAAAGAGGCCATTTAATTATTTCTCTTATGAAAATCAATTGCTAAGGATACTAGGAGTCATTATGAATATCTAGCAGATCTTTAATTGTTTAAGTTGTACATTTAATAGTTGTCGATATTTTTTACACTTTTAGGTAAAATAACCGATATATCAAATAATATAATCCTATGCACTTAAAAATAAAGGGCTTTTTAATCTTGGCTTGAATATTGAATTGGGTGGGGTCAATAAGTAAATAAAATTTATACATAGTCTTGTGTTTTTATTACACATGTTATTTATGCCAGTATTTAGAAGTAGGTTTAAAATATGAAATGTTTAAAATGGATTGCAATCGCTGCACTTTCAGTATCAAGTATTAACGGGTTTGCTACAACACTTACCGCCGAAAACATAATGAATCAGTACACTGATAAAGGTTATTCTGATATTCAAGATAATTATATAGGTAAAGGTCATAGTAATGACATCAATGGTAAATCTTATCTATATGACGTTGACCAAATGTTTGTTTCTCGTGTCGGTACCACACTATCTGTTGATATCTTTACTGCATTTTACAACGATATAAATAGAGACGGCATCAGGCTTGGTGATTTGTTTATGGCTGCTGATAATAGTTTTAACAGTACTGGAGAATCGCCTTGGGATCCCCAAGGAAATACCTCAGATGACAGCTTTACTAGCGCTGCAGCTAATTCAAATACCGGCACAAATTGGAACTACGTTTACGATTTAAGTGGTGCACGTAATTCTAATTCAGGAACTGGGCAATTAAAGTCGAATTTTGGTGCTAATCAAGTTGTTTCTTCAACGACTCTTCATGGTAACAGTGCCCGTGCTGATCAAGCGGTTATGCTTGCTGATAATAATCATACTGATAAGATTCATGATTCATCTTCATGGTATGCAGATACTTCTTATAGCTATGCTAAGACCGTTGGTGGAACATGGAATGGCTACGGTAAGGTGAGTTTTACCTTTGACGTTACTGGAACTGCATTAGCGACAGCTAATCAAATTGCCTTTCGCTGGGCAATGACCTGTGCTAACGATATTATTGAAGGTGTAGTTTCTTTTGCTCCACCTACAGATACTATTGCAGTGCCGGAGCCACAAACATTTGTATTAATGTTACTTGCTATGTTTGGTCTTATTTACCGTAGAAAAATAACTCACTAATTTACTATTAGCTACTGACCCGTTAGTGGTTTAATTAATGCGCTATATTTAATTATATAGCGCATTTTTTGTATATATTTCAGATTAAATTCTTCTTCTTGCTGATAAATTTTACTATCTCAGACAATACTTGACTAAATTAGTCAAGTTTAAGATAATACACGCGAGACACTCCCGTAACATCTTTGTAAGTAGAGCAATATGTCAACTCCCGAATTACCAATAAAATTTTCCGATGCCGCCGCAAATAAAGTATTATCTTTGATCACAGAAGAAGAGAATCCGGAATTGAAATTACGTGTTTATGTAACAGGTGGTGGTTGCTCAGGGTTTTCATATGGATTTACTTTTGATGAAAAAGTAAATGACGGTGACATGACTATTGTGAAAAAAGGCGTCACTATGGTTATTGATCCTATGAGTTTACAATATTTAGTTGACGGCGAAGTTGACTATATTGAAGGTTTAGAAGGTAGTAGATTTTTAGTACATAACCCAAACGCTTCATCAACCTGTGGTTGTGGATCTTCTTTCTCAATCTAATTCTCTTTAGTTACATTGCGATTAACAAAAAGCCAGCGAAATATCACTGGCTTTTTTGTGCTTTTTTTTCAGCTACGGCCATTCTTTTATTTAAAAAGTTTTTTAAATTAGGCATGCTATTACACCTGATACTGCCGCCAAGCAAGGTTGACATCGCTTTTAGCGCACTATTAAATTTACTGCTATTACAATCTACCTCTTTAATTTTTGCTTTCGCTGGGGCTAACTGATCATACGTTGTGATGGATTGGCCAACGGTACTCTTCTTGGTTAGGTATTTAGTTAAGCTGTCGTTTGCAGCGTTTTCACGGGCTTGGTTATCTAAACGTTGCTTAAGCTTCTCCAGTGACGTTTGACTCATTTTTTTACTTGATGTTTTACTCTCCAACACGTTTTTATCAATTGGCTGTTTAGATAACTTTGCAGGCTGTATCTTCCTATTATTGGTTTTTTCTAACCATTCATTACTTCTTTTTTTTTCATCTGTTGGCATGGTTTCTTTAATGGCTAGCGGTTCCTTGCTGGAAGTAAGAATCGCTTTTTTCCTTAACCGTAAAGGAACATATAGGCGAGCTTGAATAATAGGGTTAACCGAATCGTTATTTTTTACTGCGCTAAGTGGAACTGTTGATAACCCTTGTGTAAAAATGATCAGTACAGCTATATGCAAGATAATCGAGAAGGTCAGTCCTTTGCTTAATTTATTCAAATGTAATCCTCCTTGTTTACTTTATATTTAGCGCTGTAGTATTGAGCTATAAATCTTTTAAAAGTTCAGTATTCGCTTAATTAGGGCTCAATGGTTTTAATAAAGATAGTTTGCCACTTTTTTAAGGCGAACCTATTTGCATGTCGGCGCAAGATTCTTGATACTGAATTAATTCTACAATCAATAATATCTATAAAAGGGAATATAATGCTTAAAGTGCCTTTTCAATCTGTAATAAAAACGCTTGTTTTCAGTAGTACTTTGTTAGCTTTATCAAGTTCAGCGGCAACACTGACTGAATCAGAAACTAAGCAACTGACACAATTAAAAAATACCGCTCTGCAATCTAATTTGTCCTATCAAGTCTTAGAATCTTTAACCACGGAAGTGGGGCATCGATTAATGGGTTCAGAAGGTGATAGAAAAGCTGTCATTTGGGCGCAAGCTAAAATGAACGCTTTAGGCTTTGATAAAGTGTGGACAGAAGAAGTCACGGGTACTTTTTGGCAACGTGGTGAAGCACAAGCGAAAATAATCTCGCCTTATCCTCATAAGGTCGTCGCCATTGCTCTTGGTGGCAGTATTGCTACCAGTGAAGAAGGGTTGATTGGAGATGTTGCACATTTTGAAACCTTAGCTGACTTAATCGCGGCACCAGATAACAGTTTAGATGGAAAAATTGCATTTGTTTCTTATCAAATGGAAGAGCATATCGACGGTAACGGCTATGGTCCAGCCGTAGGTACGCGTGTGGGTGGGGCAGTTGTAGCGGCTAAAAAAGGGGCATCAGCATTAATTATGCGTTCTGTAGGTACAGACAATAACCGTATAGCTCATACCGGCATTATGCGTTATGAGGCTGGCGTGAAAAAAATTCCTGCAGCTGCGCTTTCAAATCCTGACGCAGACTTACTTGTTAATCAATTAAAGCGTAATAAACCGGTTAGCTTTTATCTAAAATTAACCAGCCATACTGATGCTAAAATAACAGCTGTTTCTGCCAATGTCATTGGTGAAATAACCGGTAGCGAATTTCCTGATGAAATTGTCTCAATTGGAGCCCACCTTGACAGCTGGGATGTCGGTACGGGTGCATTAGATGATGGTATGGGTGTTGCTATGATGCTTGCCTCTGCTCACCATATTGCTCAATTACCTATACGTCCAAAGCGCACTATACGCGTCATTCTTTTTGCAGCTGAAGAAGTGGGTTTATTAGGTGCAAAAAAATATATGGAGGTCCATGAAAAAAATATGGATAATCATATCATTGGCGCTGAATGGGACTTTGGTGTTGGTCAAATTTATAAAATGACTTCGGGTGTTGGTAAAGAGTCATTAACGGCAATTAACGACCTTGCTAAGCATCTTGCGCCATTAGGCGTTGAATTATCAAACGATAATAATGCACAAGCACAATCAGATATGAGTGTGATGAGCGCTGCGGGTATGCCAAGCATGAATTTTGCACCTGATGGTACCAAGTACTTTGATTATCACCACACAGAGAACGATACCTTGGACAAGGTGAACCCTGAAGACTTAAAGCAAGCAACAGCGGTTTACACCCTATTTGCTTATTTTTCAGCCCAGTCAGGAATTAACTTTAGAAAATAATATGAGGAGTCGTGAAAAGTTAAGGCTGATTTTTCGCGACTCATTATTCATCACTTCGTAAATATAATCCCTTATTCTTTTTATTTAGCTCACCGACACCTGCTCTTCTATTCGTACAAGTATAAGAAACATTTATTGTTTTCTTGATTTTATTAGAACTATAAACTTAACTTTTAATAAATATACTTACTCATAGTCAACAGAAGAAGTTCTTTAAAGTGCTCCACGAGAGTAAATGAATAGTACCTTCACTGTACCTACTTTCAGTTTTATTAAAAAAGGTGAATTAATCTTTGGTGTTTACTCGCGTTAATGCTGGTAAAGTAATAGGTGGCTACAGCCATTTATCATGAGATTACTAAAAACGTATCCAGCTAATCACCTTATGATTTATAATAAGTTGAACTTAGCCTAGTGATTGAATAACAACAGACTTTCTTGTGGAGTGTATGCTTGATAAGCACTTCTAGCAGATTTAGAGCATTGTGTAGAACGGAGTCTAGTCATTGAGTTTCATGTAAGCTCAACTTAAGAAAATGCTAATGTAAAAGTAGTTAAAAATTTTTGAAGGCCCGAAGGGCTTATTATTTGAGTATTTTAACAATGTACGGTGCATCGTACGCCATTTACGATTAGGATAAATATGAAGTTTTTTAAAGAATTACCTATATTTCATAAAATATTAGCAATACTAGCGATTGCAATTTTGAGCTTTGTTATTAATTTACTTATTAACATTACTGCCATCTCTAAAAACCAAATATTATTACAAAAAATTCAAAATACTACGATTCATTTGGTTAACTTAACCAGTGAAAATGTCAGTACTTGGCAACGTGTAGATGAGCTCTACAACCAGAGTGTCTCTTTTGGTGATGAAGAGTTAGTTGATCAAGCTAGTCAGTTAGTTACGGTGTTAACCGGTAATTTAACGCGTATTGATTCACTTGAACCCTCATTTTCCGATACTTCTACTCTGGTCTCATTAAGCAACGAGTATAATGACATCGCGCGAAATATTTCAGTAGGATTTATCAAGGAAGAAATCGATTTTCAATTGGCCTCAACAAAGACTAGTATTGATAATAAAGCAGATATTTACCAAAAGGTTACTGACCGCTTAGCCCAGGAAAAAGAAAAGGCGGCTAAAGTATTTAATACCTTGGTTGAAGAAACAGTGGCTAACTCTAGTGACTCAAGAGATTTAAGTATTTTAGTGGGTATTTTACTTTTGGTTATGATGTCACTATTGAGTATCGTCATCGCACGTTCAATTAGTCATTCAGTATTAAATATTGATGCTTCTTTAAAAGAACTGGCAGAAGGTGATGGTGATTTAACCAACCAGATTGAAGTCATGAGTCAGGATGAGTTAGGCAGTGTTGTTAAGAACTTTAATGCTTTTACTCAGTTACTAAGAGGTATTGTTTCAGATGTCATTGATGTTGTGCCACCCCTTACCAAAAGTGCTGAACAATTGGCTGAAAAGGTACGTGATGTTGATGCTAATGTACAAAGCCAAGCAGAAGTGGCTGAAATAACAAAACAATCTATGGTTGAAATGCAATTTAGTGTTACTGATATTGCTAAGTCTGCGGCAGAAGCCGCAAATGCTGCAGGTTCTGGAGAAGCAGAAGTTAATCGAGGCATGGAGAATGTTCAGCGTTCTTTACTTATCTCAGGTGAATTAGTCCATGAAATTGGTAATGCCGCGGATGTGGTTGATAGGCTCGCTAAAGACTCACAGAACATGAATAAAATTCTTGATGTTATTAATGGTATCGCCGAACAGACAAATTTATTAGCGTTAAATGCTGCCATTGAAGCGGCTCGAGCGGGCGAGCAAGGCCGAGGCTTTGCTGTAGTTGCCGATGAAGTTAGAAGTTTAGCTTCGAGAACAGCGTTATCTACTACTGAGATTCGTGGTTTACTAGATAAGCTCATTTCAGCGGCTGACCAGTCGGTAAGTACCATGGGATTAGCGCGAGAAAAAGCAAATACCAATGAGGAAATATCACTTGCAGTTGATAAATCTTTAACAAATATAAAAGAACAAATCGGTCATATTAGTTCAATGAACAGCCAAATTGCTACGGCAACAGAAGAGCAATCTTGCGTTGCTGAGACCGTTGTTAATAATATAGAGCAGATGTATAACAGTTTTGGAGCGACTCAAACGGCGATCGAAGAGATTGGTAATGTGGCTCATTTAGTTGATAAAAATGCCATTCAATTACAGAAGGCAACATCGAAGTTTAAGGTTTAAGACCTTTACCCTTCCATTAAAAGAAATTCGATGATTTTGTTCATATCTAGATCAAAATCATCGGCTCTTACCCCTCGAACAATAAAGTCTTCATTGTCGGATAAATTTATATCTTCAGCCATTACGTAACGGCCATCTAGAGAATTATAGAATGAACGCACATTAGGATTGATTGGATCGCCATCATTTCTGCTTTCGACAATAGCCAGTTTATTGGAACTCAATTCGACTAATGAACCAACAGGATAAATACCCATACACTTGATAAATAAGTCGACTAAACGCTGATCTAAATGCTCTTTTTGCGCCAAACTTCGTAAAATACTAAATGCTTTTATATGGCTATAACCCTCTTTATAACAACGGTTGGCGGTTAGGGCATCAAAAATGTCACAAATGGCAATCATCCGACCATATTTCGTGATTTTTTCTTTAGGGATGTTATAAGGGTAGCCAGTACCGTCGAGCTTCTCATGGTGGAGTGCAGCAACTTCAAGACTCAATTCGGAAATACCCGGCGTCGACTCTATTATTTTTATCGAATGGTTTACGTGGCTTTTCATAATGGTAAATTCAGCTTCTGTTAACTTACCCGGTTTATTTAAAATGCTATCTGGGATATTAATTTTACCGACATCATGTAAAAAAGCACCAACTGAAAGTAACTGAATTATTTTTTTGTCTATTTTTAAAAAGCGCGCAAAAATCGTCATTAATACAGAAACCGATACTGAATGCTCGAGTAAGTACTCATCTTTTTTCCTGATATTGATCACACAGGCTAAGGCATCCGCATTTTTAAATACGGTATCAATGGTTTTATTCGTTATTTCAATAACGGGTGTTAGGTTTATATTTCGTCCTTGTTGAGCATCTGAAAATACTTGCCGTTGAATCTCTTTTGATTGATTAAAGAGTTTTTTCGCTTTGCTTATCTCTAAGATAATGGGGGATTTATTACTTGCTGGTAAGGGCGTCTCTTTTATACGACCAACAATATTATTATCGGCATCGAAGGTGAGTGTTTTGCTGGTATCAATTAATAAACTTTCGACGCCCCTGCTACGCAAATTACCTATAACCTTGATATTTTTTATATGGCCAGGGGTTGTTAAGCTGTAAGCGCCTCGTTGTTTGGCGATATCAACCACATAATGCCCTTTTAATAATCCTGAAATTTCAATTTCAACAATCATAAATAATATACTCGTTAAACTAGCAGCTGTTTTCTATTATTCTTTAGTTGATATAAATGGGTATCCGCCTCTTTTAGCAGTTCGTCCATCGAACGTCTACCATCACTTGCTGCTACCCCACAGGTTATTGTAACGGGTAAAACTGCTTGTTGATAAGGCATAGGGTTTTTGATAAAAAACTCGCTTAAACGTTTTGCTGCTAGTTCTGCTTCTTGGTATTTTTGGCTTGCCAATACCACAACAAATTCATCGCCTGCGAAACGAAAACATCGGTCATTTTCTCTTATTAATCCTTGTAAATTTGTCGCTATATAAGCCAGTACTCTATCACCACAATCATGACCGTATTGGTCATTAACTTGTTTGAAATCATCACAATCAACAAATAATAGTGAAAAGGGAACGCCATACCTTTGCTGTCGTACTAACTCCTCGGCAATAAAAATTTCCATTAAACGACGGTTGGCAACACCGGTTAAGCGATCATAATGTGCCATGTATTCAAGTTGCTCTCGAATGAGCACATTGGATAAGCACAAACTTACTTTAGTAGCGAGTTGCTCTAAATGAAAGGTGCCGAGTATATTACTAAAGCGACTTTTATCTCTATCAGAAAACAATAGGCTACCAAAAAGTTGCCCTTCTAGTATTAAGGGAATAAGCGCAATAGATTGTGCTTCTATAAGTAATTCAGTAGGTATAACAGCAGGTAAATTATCTAAATCATTCGTTAGGAAAGGTTTACTGTCATGATGAAAAGCTTTTAGCTGCTCTAAAGATATTTTGTTACTATGTCGTTGTTGCCAATTCGATTGCAATCGTTCATTGAATAAATAGCTGATCGGTGTTGGTTCAACCAAAAGTAAAGTAATCTCAGTGATATCAAATTTTTGTTGTATGGAGTTCAACAAACGTTGGATAAGTTCTTCACAAGATTTACTTTCAAGTACTTCTTTTTCTATTTCAAATAGCTTTAGTGCAATGTTTTCATTAGCTTTTGAGTTGGCGATTAGTTGCTCAATTTCTAATTCTGACATAATCATTTCTTGTTTTATGAAACCGTTTTAATTGTGTTCTTTTCAGAGCTATTGTGCAAGGGCTTAGTCAGGTCCCCTTTGTTAATCGCTATATTTACTAAAACATCACTTTTAAACGCTAAGGTAGTTGTGATAATGGTATTAATATTGCTTAACCTTTAATCGTTGATAAGAGAGGATGTTGGCAACAAAAAAATGTCAGTCTTTATTACTTAACCTTTTTTATGTTCAGCCGATAATAAGTTAATGCTTATATATTTTTTTGAATTTTTGGATTGTCATTTATGCGATTTTTATTAGTAATTTTAGCGTTGTTATTTTTTATAAGTAATACCTGCTATGGTCAAAAACTTGAAGCAGTGCAAATTTATACAGATAACCAGCTTTTGGGTTTGATTAAAGAGAATAAACATTTGGGGCAAGTTGTGCTCGACGAATGTCAGCTTGTACAAGACATTGAAGCACGAGCCACTAAATCAGAATACCCTTCGTACCAATTTCTTTGGGGGGATATGCTAGCGTATGGTGTCTGTGTTAAAAAAGATGTGCCGCTTGGACTTCACTTTATGAAAAATGCTGCAGACCAAGCTTTGCCTGAGGCACTTGAACAACTGGGGCGTTACTACCATACCGGTAAATTTATGCAGGTTGATGTAGAAAAAGCAATGTTTTATCTCAAAGAAGCCGCGGCAGTAAATAATTTAAAAGCACAGATCCGTTTAGCGGATATTTATGCACAAGGCTATGGTAGTCCATTAGACTACCCAGAGTTATATACACAACTTCATCACTCAGTTACCGATGATAAAAAAATTCATCAGCAAATTGCAAAAATATTATCAGCGTTGGCAGATAAAATGCCGGAGCATGTTGTTAATTCAGCCAAAGAAGGTAAATTTTAAGCTGTTTTTTATGTGATGACATTTTTTATCGCATTACTCTCTTAATAGCTTTAGCTAGTAAATCCCATAATTAACATGGGGCTAAACGATTTATATTGCGTTATTAAATTTTAAAAAAGCATCATCATTCGATAAAATTAATGTCTATCGACAGCGTTTTTAATTACCACTTAAAACCAACGCTTTGAATGGTAACGGGTATAGGTATATAATTGCTGTATTAACACATTAATCGAGTTTATCCCCTGAAAGATCCTCATCAAAAACGCGAAGCACAAAAATACGACAATCCAGTGGCGAGTCGAGAATTACTATTATCAGTAATAGAAAACTCTGCTGTGCCACTTAATTTTAAAGCGATATGCAAAGCTTTGAATTATCATGATGAAACGCATCATGTTGGCGTAAAACGACGTTTGCGTGCTATGGAAAATGCAGGTCAGCTTGTTTTTAATAAACTTAAGCAATATGTCATTCCTGCCAAAAATAGTTTGATCACGGGTAAAGTTACCGGTCATCGTGATGGTTTTGGCTTTTTTATACCTGACATTGCTAAAGGTGAGAAGCCAGGCAAAGATTTTTATATTTCATCTCATGAAATGCAACGGGTATTCCATGGTGATATTGTTAGCGCTATTTTAGTGGATCGTACCGATCGCAAAGGCCGACAAGAAATTAAAATAATTGAAGTCATTGAACCGCGTAAAGCCGGTATTGTTGGCCGTTTCTATGTTGAACATGGTATCGCTTATATTGTTCCAGACGATGCGCGTATTAAGCAAGATATTTTGATTGAACCCGAAAGCAAGCTTGGTGCACGGCACGGACAAATGGTGGTGGTCAATGTTCTGCATCGCCCATCAAAACGCAATAATGCCGTAGGTGAAGTGATTGAAGTCTTAGGTGACCATTTAGCACCAGGCATGGAAATTGACATTGCTCTACGTGAGCATGATTTACCGCACGAATGGTCTTCTAGCGTTATTGAAGAAGTTGCAACAATAGCAGACGAAGTCGAAGACGAAGCAAAAATTTCACGAGTTGATTTACGTGACTTACCGCTAGTTACTATAGATGGCGAAGACGCCAGAGATTTTGATGATGCTGTTTACTGTCAGCCTGAAGAATCCGGTGGCTGGCGTTTATGGGTGGCTATAGCCGACGTAAGTTACTACGTACGTAATGGTACAGCGCTTGATGATGAAGCTATATCTCGTGGTAATTCGGTGTATTTCCCGAGCCAAGTTATTCCTATGTTACCGGAAAAACTATCTAACGGTTTATGTTCATTAAACCCTGATGTTGACCGTTTATGTATGGTTTGTGAAATGACTATCAGTGCGTCAGGTGAGTTGTCGGGTAGTAAGTTCTACTCTGCGGTTATGCGCTCACATGCTCGTTTTACTTATAGTAAAGTAGCAGCAATTCTATCGGGTGAAGACGCAACCGAAAAGGCAGCGTTGCGCGAACAATATCAGCCATTAGTCGGCGATTTAGAAAATTTATATCAAATGTATTTAGCATTAAAGACCTCGCGAACTAATCGTGGTGCCATTGCCTTTGAAACCTCCGAGTCTCTATTTTTGTTTAATAGTGATCGTAAAATAGAATCGATTGTGCCGCTTATTCGTAACGATGCGCATAAAATCATTGAAGAATGTATGGTTTTAGCGAATGTGGCAACGGCAAAATTTGTAGAAAAACACCAAATGCCGGGCTTATTCCGTGTTCATGACAAACCGAGTGAAGATAAGTATAAAAACTTTGTCAGTTATTTAACTGAACTCGGCATATCCTTGCCAACACGAGAGCAACCTGAACCTGCTGATTACGCTAATATTTTAAACCATGTTCAAGGTCGTCCAGACCAAGAGTTGATCCAAACCATGTTGCTGCGCTCTATGCGCCAAGCAGTTTATCAAAGTGAAAATTTAGGACATTTTGGTTTAGCACTCGAGTCTTATAGTCATTTTACTTCGCCAATTCGTCGTTATCCAGATTTGGTTATTCATCGAGTGATTAAAGCGATTCTGGCAAAGCAAGCACAAAGCGCTAACGAAAGTAATGAAGCGAATGCCGGATTTTACCAATACTCACCTGAAGAAGTTATTGAACTAGGAGAGCATTGTTCAATGACCGAACGTCGTGCTGATGATGCGACTCGTGATGTTGCTGATTGGTTGAAATGCGAATTTATGCAAGATCACGTTGGTGATACTTTCACCGGTGTTATTTCAACCGTTACTAATTTTGGTCTATTTGTACGCTTAACCGATTTACATATCGAAGGCTTAATTCATATAACCTCTTTAGGGCATGACTATTATCACTTTGATGATGTTCGCATGTGTTTGAGCGGTGAACGTTCGGGCACTAAATATCGTATTGGTGATGTTTTAGAAGTTAATGTTGCCGCAGTAAACTTAGATGAGAAAAAAATAGATCTCGTTTTGTCGGGTGAACAAGCCCCGAAAAGTAGTGGTAAACCTGATGGTAAATCGAAAGCTAAAAGTACAGGGCTGAGAAAAAACGCCGATCAGGGCTTTAATAGGCCCAAGGGAACTAGCGACAAAGGAGCGCCTAAAAAGCCAAAAGACAAGAAAACAGAAAAATCAAAAGCTAAAAAGCGTACCGCACGAAAAAAACGTCCAGGTAAAAATGCTCGTAAAACGGCTGAGTAATATCGGTTAAAAAGTCGTAACGATTAACGTTCGACCGATACGTAATGAAGCTCGATATAGAGTAATTAAAGAAGAAGTTGAAAAGAGAATAACATGGCAAAACAAGACGAATTAGTATTTGGCATTCATGCTGTTAATGAATTAATTAAACGTGCTCCAGAACGCTTTATTGAGCTTTTTTTATTAAAAGGTCGTGAAGATGAACGGTTAATGACGATCATTAATTTGTCAAAAAAGTATGACATATCCACCCAGCTTGTTAGCCGTAAGGTCCTTGATGAAAAAAGTGATGGCGAACAGCATCAAGGCGTCTTAGCACGTATTACTCAAGGAAAAACTTACACCGAAAATGATCTCGTTGATATTCTAGCCCAAGCCAAACAAAAAGATGAAACACCCTTTTTATTAATTCTTGATGGTGTCACCGATCCTCATAATCTTGGTGCGTGTCTTAGAAATGCAGATGCGGCCGGTGTACAGGCTATTATTGTTCCAAAAGATAATGCGGCCCGCTTAACAGCAACAGTGCGTAAGGTTGCTGTTGGTGCAGCTGAAACCGTGCCATTGGTACAAGTGACAAATTTAGTACGTACGATGAAACAGTTGCAAGACAATGGTGTTTGGATTATTGGTACAGCAGGAGAAACGGATCATTGTTTGTACGATGAGAAATTAGCTGGCCCAATGGCATTAGTGATGGGCGCAGAAGGCAAAGGTATGCGTCGATTAACCCGTGAAAACTGTGATCAATTAGTTAAATTACCTATGGCTGGCAGTGTTTCAAGTTTAAATGTTTCTGTTGCTACCGGCATTTGTTTGTTTGAAATAGTACGCCAACGCCGTTAATGCTTACCTACATTTATGGTAGTTAAGTTGCTCCACAGCTTTAAACCTCAATAAAATCATCAAAGAAGTCATTTTCTTGGTGATTTTTTTGTTTATTGCCCTGTATCCTTATATTTATCTTGCCTTCGCTGCTTATATTTACTACACTTCGCGACCTTAATTCAGCCCGAACTTTTTGTTCCTTGCCTCTTTCTGGTGTTTGGCTGAGCCAGCTAATGAGGCTACAACCGTAAGGAGCTCGTAATGCGTCATTACGAAATCGTATTTATGGTTCACCCTGATCAGAGTGAACAAGTACCTGGCATGATCCAGCGCTATACAGACTTGATCAATGCTGCTGAAGGCAAAGTCCACCGTCTTGAAGACTGGGGCCGTCGCCAATTAGCATACCCAATCAATAAATTGCACAAAGCACACTATGTTTTATTAAACATTGAAGCGCCACAAGCAGTTATTGATGAGCTTGAAACAGCTTTCCGTTACAATGATGTTGTTATTCGTAACATGATCATGCGTACTAAAGACGCAGTAACAGAAGCGTCAGCAATGGCTGCTGCTAAAGAAGAACGTCGCGACGATCGCCGCGAAGTTAAGAAAGATGCTCCAGCTGTTACAGAAGCACCAGTTGCTACTGAAACTACAGAAGAAGCTGCGAGCGAATAAGTAACTCGTGACAAACTCTCTTTATGAGAATTGCCTTGTGTTGGTAGGTGAAGTGGTAAAACCACCGAAAAAATCAACAAGCCCTGCAGGTATTCAGCATTGTCAGTTTTCAATGGACCATAAGTCCATACAAAATGAAGCTGGCATGAACCGACAAGCATTTGTCCGGATACAGGTTGTCGCAACAGGTGAGCTGTCACAAAACTTAACTCGTGATTTAATTGCGGGCAGTAAGCTCAAAGTGACTGGTTTTATAAACCGTCATGAATCAAGAAATGGTAACCCACTTCTTGTCTTACATGCTCAACATATTGAAATGATTAATTAAGGTGGTTTTTTGGTTGGTTAATCTACCCAATAAAGACACCATATTTAGGAGAAATCCATGTCTCGTTTTTTTAGACGTCGTAAGTTCTGCCGCTTCACAGCGGAAGGTGCTACCTCTATCGATTATAAAGATATTGCTACACTGAAAAACTATATCACTGAAAGTGGTAAAATCGTTCCTAGCCGTATTACTGGTACTGCCGCTAAATATCAACGTCAACTTGGTCGTGCGATCAAGCGTGCTCGTTACTTAGCTTTATTACCATATACTGATTTACATAAGTAACCTAAAAAGGGGTTTTGAAAATGGAAGTAATACTTCTTGATAAAATCGCCAAATTAGGCGGCCTTGGTGACAAGGTATCAGTTAAATCTGGTTATGCACGTAACTTCTTATTACCGCAAGGTAAAGCAGTTTTTGCATCTGAAGCTAACGTTGAACATTTTGAAGCACGTCGTGCTGAAATTGAAACAGCATTAGCAGCAACTTTAAAAGCTGCTGAAGCTAAAGCTGCTAAAATCGTTGAATTGGCTGAAATCACTATCGCATCATCTGCGGGTGAAGAAGGCAAATTATTCGGTTCTATCGGTACTAAAGATATTGCTGATGCAATTACTGAAGCAGGCGTTGAAGTAGCGAAAGCTCAAGTACGTATGCCTTTAGGTACAATCCGTGAAACGGGTGAATTCGAAATCGCAATTCACTTACACAACGATGTTGATACTAACATTAAAGTTGTTGTTATCGCTGAAGCTTAATTTAGTTCGCTAAATTACGTTGATAAAATACCGTTATTTCTTTTTAAGAATAGCGGTATTTTTTTGCCTATTGTTTCCGATAGTATAAATATTTTTACCTGAAAATTATCACTGTAAAATAATTCCCCTCTAAAATATCATCAAAAAGTAGGTATACTCCAGTCGTTAGCATTAAGTAAACCTCGTTCAATTAAACCGCCAATACCTTGTAAACCACCAGTATGTAATAAGACGAGGCGATGTCCTTTAGGAAAATACTGCTGATCTATTAAGTCTAATAACGCTAAAATCATTTTTCCTGAATATACAGGTTCAAAAATGAAACCTGTTTGTTGGCTAAAGCTTAATATTTTCTCCACATCTTCTTTACTAAATTTAGCATAACCGCCACGGTGAAATTCTGGCATTATTTGCCAATTACTGAAATGTAGATTATCACCGAGCAGGCTATTTACTTGTTCTGTTAAGTAACCATCTTGCTTTAATACGCCAATCCCTAAAAGATTATGCTGATTATTATCTGCTTTTATAAGTCCGGCTAATGTACCACCACTACCCACAGGCGTTACTAAAGTATCAAATTCACATTGTTGATTTAATTCAGTTATGACTTCGCCAACGCCAGCTAATGCTAAGGTGTTACTGCCGCCTTCAGGCACAATTAAATAGCCAGGGTATGTGAGTTGTAATTGAGCTAAGTACTCCTTGTTTTCACGAAGTCGATAGGATTTTCTGTCAACAAAGTGCAGTTCCATGCCCCATTGCTGGGCCATCGAGAGGGTGAAGTTACTCGCATATTCTTTTTCACCACGAATAATACCGATACTTTTTAACCCCTGCTGATGGCAAGCAAAGGCGAGGGCGTGAATATGATTAGAAAAACTACCACCAAAACTTATCACACCAATATAGTTATGTGCTCGGGCGTGGCGTAAGTTAAATTTTAATTTACGCCATTTGTTGCCAGATATTATCGGATGAATAATGTCGTCTCGTTTGATCGAAACAGAGAGTTGATGCTTCTCAAATAAAGGGTGGATGATTTTCTGTAAAGGAGATTCTGTTTTCATAAAAGGTAATGTTATTCTTTACTTAAATATAACTACTCGATAAAAAACTTGCGCCTTCAATGGAATAGGGGATAATGATTTATAGACATCTGACTATAAATAATAATATTGATAAATGTCACTTATTAAAAAAATAAATAATTTTTTCTCCAAAGTTGAGTCCAAAGACTTGTTAGGTGTAAGTTTACATCAGCATTCTTTTGCTTTTTTTTCCTGTCCAGAGCAGGGGGAATCTCAGTTTCAACAAATTAACTCGCCATTGGCAGAGCATCCTCAACAGATTAAAATTCAAAAAGAAAAGTATCAGTTGCAAGGGCAATGTCATCTAGTGCTGGCTTCATCACAAACCCAAATATTGCAAGTCGACAAACCCAATATTCCCGATAATGAATTAAATGCCGCTTTAAAATGGCAGATTAAAGATCTCGTTAACCATTCTCCAGAAGATATGGTACTCGATTATTTTGACGGTCCAACACTTTCTGGTGGCAATGACAAAATAAACGTTGTTTGTGCTTCTAAAAAAGAATTATTAGCCTTAATTGGTCCACTTAATCAAGATGGGCTAATATTGAAGACGATTACTACCGAAGAATTCGCCTTTGCCAGTTTATTGCCAGTGAAAGATGATGCCTGTTTAATGGTATGTCAGCAACCTAACGAAGAAATAATTTTATTGATCGTTAAGCAAGGCAAAGTATTCTTCTCTCGTCGTTTACGTGGTTTTGCTCATATTGCAACCAAAACAGAAGAAGAGTTATCGTTTGGCATTGTTGATAATTTAAACCTTGAAATTCAACGCTCAACTGACTATTTTGAACGTCAATTAAAACAAGCACCTATACGCAGTATTGAAGTTATTGTGCCGATGGCTAATGAGGCGTTACTTGCACGTAAATTGGCTGAAAACACCAATGTTGCTGTGAACTTATTCACCATGCCTGAAGGTTTTAACCATGCACGAGAGTTTGCGGTAAGCTTAGGAGCAACAAAATTGAATAATATGGAGCCAATAAAATAATGGCAAAAAATTCAATTAATTTACTACAACAAGACTTATTGCCTAAACAAGTGCTGGTGACTTTACCCCGCGTTGTTATGCTTTGGTGTTTAACTCTCGTCTTTATGTTGTCTTGGACTTTTTTCAACCTTTATCAAGTAACTGAATTGACGGCTAAGTACGTAGCGCTTTCTCAAATAAAAACTAATCAAGATAACCAACTTGCTCAACTAGAAAATAAGCTCAAAGCGAACAGGGCAGACGTAACAGTGCTTGAAGAACTAGCAATGTTGAAAATTGTTTTGAAAAATAAAAGTGTGCTACTGAATGAATTAACTGATCGCACTCATACTTCGGTGGCAGGCTTTGCCTCATCGATGACAGAACTGTCTTTAATGCATCATAAAGACATTAGTTTGCAGCATGTTAATATTACTTATCAAGATTTAACGTTTTCTGGTGTGGCGCGAACGCCAGAAGCTGTACCCGCATGGTTAGCTAAATTTGAAACATCAAAGTTTTTATCAGGTAAATCATTTATTAATTTTTCTCTTAACGAAAATGAGCAAAAGCTTACCGAATTTTTAGTTAGTTCTAAATCAAAGACCGGAGGCGCCGATGAATAAACAATGGCAAGCGTATAGTGAAAAATATTTAACGATTACTCCTCGTGAACAATATATGGTGTTATTAACTGGGTTAGTTGCCATTATATTTATTATTCATAACTTCTTTATTGATGATAACGCGCTAAAGATTGTTAAGCTTGATAAGCAAATTATACAAGTGAACAACGACAATCGAACAGCTAAAGCTTCTATATTAATTTTTGAAGAAGGCTTGTCAAAAGATCCTAACGAATCATTAAATAAGCAAATTTCACAATATAAAGATAAATTAAATAAGGTTGATGTAAATTTATTAAAACTTACCTCAGACTTAATAGACCCTGTTCAAATGCGTTACGCGTTAATGCAGTTATTAAAAACCCAGAAAGGTGTTTCTTTACAATCATTTCAAGTTATTGCTGCACAGCCGATGAACATCGCTAGTACAGCGACTGCGGTTACCGATGATGGCACTAAAACGGCTATCGTTAACTCTGACCAGCCAGAATTGATACTTTATCGTCATGCGATAAAAATTAAACTCAGCGGTAGTTACTTTCAATTACGTGACTACTTAACACAGCTGGAAGCATTATCTTGGAAGTTTTTTTGGCAAGAGTTTACTTACCAGCTAAAAGAATACCCAGTGAGTGAGTTAGAAATAGAAATGTACAGCTTAAGTACTAAACGGGAGTTTATAGGTGTTTAAAATCTTAACTTTCAACAGTATTTTTTTTATAATTTTGCTGACTTCTATTGTGGCTAACGCTCAAGATGTTGACCCAACTAAACCGCTTTCAGGTACTGATTTTTCATCAATGAGTAAAGCTCAAACGACACCGAAAGCAGAATTAATATTAGAAAGTATTATTCATGGTGTAGAAGTACACACTGCTGTTATTAATGGCCAAGTGTTAAAAATAGGTGATTTTATTCGCCAATATGAATTAGTAGCTGTGAACAATACCAGCGTGGTCTTACGTTCAGCAGAAAAACGCTTAAAGCTCAGTGTTTTTTCTAGTGTCGTGGTTAAATCAAAATGAAAAGATATGATCAAATGAAAAACACTCAAAGAAAATTTTATTGTTTCACCTTACTGTTAACTTTGTTTGGTTGTCAAACGGCGCCAGATAAACCAACTGAAATGATTAATGCACTAGACAAAGCGATTGAAGAATCGAGTAAACCTGCGCCTAAAGCATTGCAACAAGTGCCAAGTGCTATTCAGCAAGAATTAATGCAACGTAATGTTAGCCAAGCTCGAGAGGGTTTATTGGCAGAAAAACGCTTAGAAATTGCCGCTAGCGATGTTAGCGCACAAGAGTTTTTCGCAGCCTTAGTCGACGAGTCAGCGTACAGCGTTGTTGTACATCCCGACGTAAGCGGTACGATTACCTTGAACTTGAAAAGCAGTACGCTTAATGAAGTGCTTGATGTTGTTGAAGAGGTTTATGGCTATGAAATTAGACGTAGTGGCAAAATAGTACAAGTTTATCCAGCCGGTATTCGCACTGAAACTATTCCACTAAATTATTTGTTTGTTAAACGCTCAGGCATGTCGAGTACTAGTATTAATTCTGGTGGCGTGTCAGAAAATGACCAAGGTAGTGGTAATAACTCAAATAACAGTTCAAACGGTAATTCAAACAATTCTGGTAATTCAGGTGGTGGAAACAACCAAAATAGTCAGCAAGGAAGTAGCGGTATTAATATTTATACTGAGACCACATCTGACTTCTGGGCTGAATTAAAAGAAACGCTAACGGTATTGGTAGGTTCTGAAGAAGGCCGTTCAGTTTTTGTTTCTCCGCAAGCAGGCTTAGTGACTGTTCGCGCTTTTCCAGATGAAATAAAAGTCATTAAGAGTTTTATTAACGATACAGAAACTCATTTACGTCGCCAAGTCATTATTGAAGCTAAGATTATGGAAGTTACGCTCAACGATGATTATCAGCAAGGTGTTAAATGGGATCAAATTTTAGGCAGTATTGGTAGCACTAACTTAGCTTTTTCAACGTCTGGCTCCATCGCTGGCAATGTTATTTCAAATACTATTGGTGGCACAAGTAATCTTACCATTAACAATAACGATTTTTCAGGCGTTATAGATTTACTCTCTACCCAAGGAAATGTTCAAGTATTGTCAAGCCCAAGAATTACCGCTACCAATAATCAAAAAGCGGTAATTAAAGTCGGTGGTGATGAATATTATGTTACTGAGGTTTCAAGTACGACGACTACCGGTACGTCAACTACTACTACACCTGAAATTAACCTAACCCCTTTTTTCTCAGGGATTGCTTTGGATGTTACCCCTCAAATAGATGGTAATGGTGAGGTTATTCTTCATGTTCATCCTTCAGTTACTTCAACTGATGAGCAGACTAAAGTTATTAAACTTGGCAGTGAAGAAATAATTTTACCCCTTGCACAAAGTAGCGTACGTGAGTCCGATACTATTATTCGTGCTAAATCAGGTGAAATAGTGGTGATTGGTGGGTTAATAGAAACACGTAAAGTGATGTTAGATTCAAAAACACCTTTTTTGGGCGATATTCCATTTATGGGAGAGTTATTTAAAAGTAAAAGTGAAACTACCCAGAAAAAAGAACTGGTGATCATGTTAAAGCCGATTGTTATTGGCCAGGATACTTGGAAAAATCAATTACAAGATGCTCGCTCATTATTGAAACAATGGTTTCCTGAGGAAAATGATTTTTCTCAAAGTGAAAAAGGTAGGTCTGATGATTCTAGCGACAATGAATAATAGCTAAAATCTATGTACCTTTACCACTTTGGTTTAACGGAACTTCCGTTTACATTAACACCAAATACTGCATTTTATGTAGGGTTAGAGCCGCATAACGAAGCGTTAGCTGTCTTACTAACCGCGCTAAAAACAGGTGAAGGCTTTATAAAAGTTATCGGTGAAGTCGGTACGGGTAAAACCCTACTTTGCCGTAAACTGCTTAATGAAATACCTGAACATTTTGTAACCGCTTATATTCCTAACCCTTATTTAAAACCTGATGAATTACGACGAGCGGTGGCGGTTGAATTAGGTATCAAACAAGCACAGCGAATGTCAGTGCAATTGCTTACTCAACGTATTCAACAGCGATTATTAGAACTTCATTTAGCCGGTCATTCGGTAGTGCTTATACTTGATGAAGCACAAGCTTTACCAGAAGAAAGCCTAGAGGCTTTACGCTTATTTACTAATTTGGAAACTGAAACACGTAAACTTTTGCAAGTTGTGCTGTTCGCACAGCCAGAATTAGATGAGCGCTTAGCGACGAAAAGATTTAGGCAGTTAAAGCAACGTATCACTTTTTCTTATAAATTACGTGCGATGACAGCGCCAGAAGTTCAACGTTATATTCAACATCGTATGCAAGTTGCTGGCTATAAAGGTGCTTCTTTATTTAGTGCCGCCATATCGAAGAAGGTGGCGAAAGTTAGTTTAGGGATCCCACGTTTAGTTAATGTGTTATGTCATAAAATGTTGATGTTAAGTTATGGCCAAGGTCAATATCAGATAACGAACAAGCATTTATCTGTAGCGATAGAAGATACCGAAGCAACAACTCAAGCGAGCAATGTTAAAGGCTATTTAAGTATTACGGGTCTGATCATTTCAGCCATCTTAATTGTCTATGTTTTAAAAAATTATGGAGTGATCGCTTGAGCGTAATTAACCAGATGTTAAAAGATTTAGATCAGCGTAAAGCTCAACAACAAGGTTCGAGTGATTTTACCGTACCTGTTTCTTCAGCGTCCTTAAATAAAAAAACTGTTTTTATCAGTTTACTGATCATTATTTTATTAAACATTTGCGGTATTTTTGTTTGGCAAATGTATGTTGAAAACCAAACATTAAAAATGTCTAATTCTTCAGAAATTAATCGAGTTGGAAAAAAAGCCGAGCAAAATCAGGTCGTAATAAGTGAAAGTTTAGCGCAACTACAGAACAGCACTGAACCAGTAAACATGACCCAAAATAGCGTTGTAGCATCTAAACAGGCTAGTTTGAATAATAATTTGAAAGGAGAACAGCTAATTCAAGTTGATTTAAACCAAGCTAATTTAGCTGAAACTCTGTCTCAGAATATTACAACCGAAGAAGCGCCCAGTAAGATTGATGCACCAGAGACAAAAAATAGTGGCTTAGTGAATGACTCAAATATTCAACAAGCGTCAATTGACTCTTTAGCGCCAGTAGCGAAAAAATCAACATTAACAATATCTCGAAAAGCACTAACGCCTTATCAACTTGCTGAGCAAAAATTAAAACGTGCTGAGCAAGCGCTTGCCAACAATGATATTTCTAAAGCAGAGACTATGTTCGAAGATGTATTATTAGTTCTGCCAACACATAAAACAGCGAGAAAACATTTAGCGGCTTTATGGTTTGGGCGTCAATCTTATGCTGCTGCGTTAAACTTACTTTCTCAAGGCATTAACTTATCCCCTGATGATAGCGAATTTCGGGTGATGCAAGCTCGAATTTATTTACAGCAAAACAGACTACAACAAGCATTCGCCACTTTAAATAATATGCCGAATGTCAATGATGTTATTAATGTCGAATATCAGAGTTTACGCGCAACAACAGCGCAGCAACTTAAGGAATTCACATTTTCTGCACAAGCCTACCAAATTTTAGTTAATATCGAACCTACTTCGGGGCGATGGTGGTTGGGCTTAGGCGTCGCTTTGGACAGCAATAGTGAATTTAAGCAAGCAAGTACGGCGTATCAAAACGCATTAACTAAAACAGGGTTATCTGCAAGCGCTGAGAATTTTGCCCGTCAGCGTATTATCGAGTTGGGAGAATAATTATGGCAGCACCTAAATTAAAAATGCGCCTAGGCGATTTATTAGTACACGAGCATATCATTACTAATGAACAATTAATGCAGGCACTGAATAGCCAAAAAGCGACAGGACGAAAACTAGGTGATACCTTAATTGAACTTGGCCACATCGGCGAGCGTCAATTACAAGAGTTCTTAGCGCAACAGCTTAATGTTCCTTTCTTAGATATTAGTCAACGTCGTATTCCCAATGAAGTCGCGTCATTATTACCAGAAGTTCATGCACGTCGTTTACGCGCGTTAATCATTGAAGACCAAGGTGAAAGTGTCTTGCTAGGGATGAGCGACCCTGCTGATTTAAGTGGTCTAGACCAGCTTGAAAGAATGCTTGCTCCGAAAAAAATAAACCTTGCTGTAGTCATGGAGTCACAGCTTTATCAAGCATTTGATGGCTTGTATCGACGCACAGCAGATATTGAATCATTCGCCAGTCAGTTAGAAGAAGAGTATGAACAAACCACTGATTTCGATTTATCATCAACATTTTCAGATGACAGCGGTGATGCAACGGTTGGTAAATTATTACAATCGGTCTTTGAAGATGCGGTGCAGATGCGTGCCTCTGATATCCATATTGAGCCAGATGAAAATCTATTGCGCATTCGTCAGCGAATAGATGGAGTATTACAAGAAAATATTTTAAAAGAAAATAAAATTGCTTCAGCCATGGTTTTACGATTGAAACTAATGGCTGGCTTAGATATTTCAGAAAAACGTTTACCACAAGATGGCCGTTTTAATCTTCAAATTAAAGGCCATAATATTGATGTGCGTATGTCTACTATGCCAGTACAGTATGGTGAATCGGTCGTTATGCGATTACTTGACCAGTCTGCAGGTTTGCTGTCTCTCGATAAAATTGGAATGCCTGCCGACTTAGTCGCCCGTGTTCGTCACCAAATTACCCGGCCACATGGTATGGTGCTAGTTACAGGGCCAACAGGTAGTGGTAAAACAACAACTTTGTATGGCGCGTTAACCGAACTTAACCAAGCGAGTAAAAAAATTATTACCGTGGAAGACCCCGTAGAATATCGTCTACCTCGGATAAATCAGGTGCAAGTCGCACCAAAAATCAATTTAAATTTTTCAACAGTGTTACGTACTGCACTTCGTCAAGATCCCGATATTATTATGGTTGGCGAAATGCGAGATCAAGAAACGGTCGAAATTGGTTTGCGTGGCGCATTAACAGGTCACTTAGTGTTATCAACACTGCATACTAATGATGCCATTACCAGCGCCTTACGATTAATTGACATGGGTGCGGCGGGCTTTCTTGTTGGTAGTTCACTACGTGCGGTGATTGCACAACGTTTAGTACGCAAGGTCTGTGAATACTGTCTTGAAGATCATTCGCCAGACAGTCAAGAAATGATGTGGTTGACTCATCTTGCTGGTGATGAAGCCACAACAGCCAGTTATAAAAAAGGTCGTGGCTGTCGGTCATGCCAGTATACAGGTTATAAAGGACGTATAGGTGTATTCGAATTATTAGAAATGAATGATGCGATGATGGCGGCTTTAAAACGTGATGATGCTGAAGCATTCACTGAATTAGCAAAAGCTAATCCTACTTTCACACCGATAGCACAAGCGGCATTTAATTATGCTAAACAGGGTATTATTAGCGCAGAAGAAGTACTTCGTTTAGTTGATAGTATTGACGTTCAGGGTTAAGAGTAGACTTACTTATGGCTATATTTAGTTACGTAGGCAGAAATGCTAGCGGCTCACAAGTTAAAGGGACAATAGAAGCAACAAACGCTAATACGGTTGCTGAGCAATTGTCACGTCAAGGCATTATTCCAGTAGCTATTAATAAATCAAAAGATAGCGGTTCAACTGATATAGCAAATATAGATATTGGTGATTTACTGGGCTTTTCTGTTATATCACTGGATGAACTCATTGTCTTTTGTCGACAAATGTATGCACTTGTTCGTTCGGGCGTGCCAATATTACGCGCGATCAACGGTATGGCAGAATCAAGTACATCTGATAAATTAAAAGTTGCTTTAACTGATATTGGTAGTCAATTAGAAGGGGGCTACACCCTTTCAACCGCTTTAAGTAAATACCCTAAGCTTTTCTCACCTCTATTTGTTTCGTTAGTCCATGTTGGCGAGAATACTGGACAGCTAGATGGTTCGTTCTTAAAGCTGGCCAATTATCTTGAACGAGAGCAAGACACCCGTAAACGAATAAAAACCGCCTTACGTTATCCAAGTTTTGTCCTCGGCGCCATTGTGATTGCTATGGTCATTTTGAATATTTTTGTTGTTCCTACATTTGCCAATATGTTTGCAAAGTTAGGCGCTGACTTACCCGTGACTACAAAAATGCTAATTGCCAGTTCGAATTTCTTTTTAAACTACTGGCCTCATCTGCTTGTAGGAAGCGTATTTGGCTTCTTTGGCCTAAAAAATTATTTAAAAACTGAACGTGGTATGTATTTATGGGACCGATTAAAAACAAAATTACCGGTTGTCGGAGGGGTGATTGAACGGTCTATTCTGTCACGATTTTCCCATACATTTGCCATTGTACTTAAAGCCGGTGTTCCTTTAACAACAGGATTAACCTTAGTTGCAGACGCCGTAGATAACACTTATATGCGAGATAAAATTTTAGCCATGCGCGGTGGTATTGAAAGTGGAGATAGTTTATTGCGCTCAGCCAATGCCAGTAAGTTATTTACGCCTCTCGTTTTACAAATGGTGGCTGTTGGTGAAGAAACCGGTCGAGTAGACGAGCTTCTAGAAGAAGTTGGTGATTACTATGAACGCGAGGTTGATTACGAACTGAGTACGTTAACGGCTCGTATTGAGCCGATAATGATCGCTATTGTTGCCGCTATGGTATTGGTGCTTGCACTGGGTATATTTACTCCAATGTGGGACATGATGTCGGCCTTTAAAGGTAAATAGTGTTTGTCTTTAATTGTTACGTTTGATTATTATCAATGTAATGAGCCTATGACTTGAAACGTAGATCAATTTAGCTTGTTGATTTAATCGTTGAGGTATTTATAGCCTAATAATTTTTATGGATTAAGTTAGTTATAATATGACATTACAACAGGTAAGTGCTAAAAAGGGTAAGTCGTTAGCTGAAAACCTGATCATACTCGCTATGATTGGCTTACTTATGGCGACATTCCTCTATTATTTTTTTAAACAAGAGCAGCATTTATCACGTGTAGGTTTTGATTCTGTTGCCAATACATTTTCCGCACGAGTTATAGGTATTCATGCGCAATGGTTTATGGATAATAAACCCAGCTGGGTCTTGATCAAAGAAGCAACAGCAGTCAATGGCGATCGCGAAAATAATCGCATTGCCGTAAACAAATTGGGTTGGGTTGATATAGCCACTGTAAATAGCCTAAGTAATGAAAATGAGTGTCAGAAAATATGGCAACAAGTGTTAGCAACACCTATGATTTATATAAAACAGCCTATTTCAGCAGTAATAGTCAATATAAAAACTAATCAAGTGGGGCAGCAACAAAAATATCTTTGCCAATATAGCTTACCTTCGGGTGAATATTTCGAATATCACCCAAGCAACGGTAAGGTTACTGAAATAAAGATACATTAATAAAAAGTAGTGAATTTGTTTTATATACGTTAATAATGCTATAAAAGTACACTAAGTAAGTGACTTTATTAGTAAATCGTTGTTAGAATCAATTTATAACACTAGTCAAAGCGCTAGCAAAACGATAGAAGAGGTTGTGATGAAAAAACAAGCAGGTTTTACACTCATTGAATTAGTCATTGTTGTGGTTATTTTAGGTTTCTTAGCGGTAACGGCCATTCCTAAATTTATTGATTTAACTGATCAAGCTAAACAAGCCAATATCGAAGGTATGGCAGGTGGTTTTGCAACGGGTATTTCTCTAGCTAGAGCTCAGTGGGAAGCTGAAGGGCGCACGACTACTGGCACAAATAACACCACAGTTTATGATGGTGTGAGTCTAACATTAACCACTGAAGCAGCAGGTGTACGTCCTGGTTATGTAACGGGTTTAACCGATGGGGCAACATTAGGTGGTGGTTTCGACGCAGCTAACTGTAAAGAAATTTGGGATAATATTTTTCAACAACCTCCAACACTAGAAACATTTGCTAACTCAGACAGTACAACAAATTATATTGTTGCTGAAACAGGTGATGTCGCTGACTCACATTGTATTTATTATTTAACAGAAACATTGAATAAAGACGCAACAACGGGTGCTTTTGTTGACCCGGGTGTAGCAAATATAGGCAACAATTTTACCTATTATCCTGCGACTAGTCGTGTAGAGATTAATATTGCAGTAATAAACTAATCGTTAGATAGATAAGAATTTAAAATTAAATTAAAAGGTAAATTATGAAAAAATTACAAAAGCAAGCCGGTTTTACGCTAATTGAATTAGTTATCGTTATCGTTATTTTAGGTATTTTAGCTGCAACGGCAGCACCTAAGTTTCTTGATTTGACTGGAGATGCCAAGGCATCAGTAGTCGAAGGAGTTAGAGGTGCATTAAACTCAGCTGCTGATCTAGCACACGCTAAAGCATTAGTTGCGGGTAAAATTAGTGCGGCATCAGCAGGTCAAGCGATCAGTGTTGGTTCTTCAAACATTCTTTTAAATTATGGCTGGCCAACAAATGCATCTATTGGTGATTTAATTGATATCGATGGAGATTTATCTGAAGTATCAACTGCTGTTGGTACTTTTCAGCATGATAACGGTGTAACCGTAACAAGTTGTATTGCTGTTTATGACAGTAGTTCTGTAAATAATGCTGAAACACGTCCCACTATTAATTCTACAACTACTGGTTGTTAGTCAGAAGCTTTGTTGTAATAAGAAACCGAGCATTGCTCGGTTTTTTATTATTAGATGTTTATTAATACACTAATCATTTTTAGACTCTACAATATTTATTCCCCAATCTTCAACGAGCGGATATGTGAATTTAGCTTCTTTTAAAACTCTCTGATATACAACTTCCTGTTTCATAATATCTAAACATAGCAATATATTTGAATAAATGCTCTTTCTTGGAGCATGTCTAACACGCTCAAGTCCCCAATTAATATATCGCTGTAAAGCTTGAGGGCTTTTCTCTCGCAACCCAGCAACTAATGTATGCTCATAAATGTTTTTATCTAGCCTACTTTGCCAAGCGATAGGGTTTTCAATATCTAACAAACGCTCAATATTTTGATAACCATATTTTTCATGTTCAACAATAATGTTGCCTGTGTGTAAGGTCGTTATCAAGAAAGGGAGGAAAATGATGGGAGACAATATAGATAGAAAACGGAGTAAGAAGGTATTGTCTAATGAAATACCATGGCTCTTAATGTTACTTTGTACATCAGTATACCAAAGTAACATAATAAAAATAAACCAGTGGCTTATAGAGGTATAAAAAGGAAACTCTAATTGACTGTGCAGCAACAAAGGGGTAATCAAACCTAATATAGCTAAGCGCTTAGCTGACTTATTATTAATTTTAAGCCAGCTATTCATATAAGCAATAAAGAAAAAAATCATACCAAAAAACGCTACTATTCCTCCTTCACTAACCCAATATAAAACTTCACTGTGTGGGTGAGACAGATTTAATTCAGGTTTTCTAAACTTAGGGTCTAATATTTTATGCTCGTTATATCGGTCTAAGAACTTGCGTTCAAAGTTACCGTAACCAACGCCTAAAAAAGGATTTTCTTTTATTATTAAAGTTGTTACATAAAAGTTGTAAGGCCTTGTGCCTTCTGACTGATAACTGCTTTCACCTCTTTTAGCTACATTACTATCATCAAAGCTTTGCATTGCAGCTAAAGTAGAAATGATTATAAATAGGAAGTTAATCCCCAGTTGTTTTTTATTCTTCAGATATAAAAAAGGGCTGATAAAGGCTAGCACTAGAAGTGTTGCGAAATGTCCGGTTCTTGACTGCAACACCACCACTAAAAACGTCGCGGAAAATAAGCAGAAATAACAGAGCGCTTGTTGATATTTATCTATGGAAAATGTTTTTGATGAGACTGATAAATACATTGCAATCGCAATGCCTGTTGACATAAAACTTGCCATTACATTAGGTTGTAAAAAACTGCCGTGAGGTCTACTAATTCCTACCGTATAACCTCCCCAATCATCTGTTTCTAAAATAAAATACTGTACTAAGCCAAAAATTGCTTGTAGAGCAACAGCTATTAATATCCACCATAAAATTTGTTGGGGGTTTATTCTTAATTCATCAAATTGATATAAACATAACAGAAGCAATAAACCACCAGCCAAACCTAGTAAGCGTGGAATGGCGTGGTCACTGAACTCACTGCCATAAAACATAGGCACACATAAACACAGAAACCCCAATAAACTGTAAAGCTGTAATTTACTAAGAATGACTTTTTTGTTAATGGTAATTTGCCAAAGACCTAAAGAAATAAGTATGGTGGCGATTAACCAACCAAAAACATTGAATGACAAATAAAGCCCTGTGCCACCGGGTGTTTCTAAAACTATGTGCATGGCAAAGCAGAAGTATAAAATGAGAAAAAATCGGAAATAGGGAAAAAGGCGCAATGGTATCAAATGAGTAAAAAAACAATATACAAAGACTAATGGTGTTCACTAGTATTTACAATATCTTATCGCCAGATTGTTTGTTAGGTGCAAGATATATTTTTTTTGATAAATGTTATATGCTATCAAATGATAATAAATTGAATTTTTAAACAAGAGTGAAAGACCGATGAAGTCTATGAATACACTAAAACAACCAAAGAAAAATCAGCAAGGATTTACCCTGATTGAGTTGGTGATCGTTATTGTTATTTTAGGCATTCTTGCAGTAACAGTAGTACCCAAGTATATAAACTTAACTGCCGATGCCAATACCGCGACATTACAAGCAGTTAAGGGTTCATTAGAAGGTGCATCAGCGCTTGTTTATAGTAAATCCATTGTTGCTGGAAATCAAAGTGATAGAACGGCTTCAATTACTTTAAAAGATGGTAACTCTCTTGCTATTAGTTATGGTTACCCTGTAGTACCAAGATCTCCTGGAGTTTATTGGCGTAGATTAATCAATTTAGGAGATGACTTTGTGATTAGTGCTAATAATACGGGGGCAATTTTAACTATTTATCCTGCAAATATTGACGCCCCAACGAGTTTAACGTCACCTTGTATGGTCACTTTTCAGGGATCCGTAGGGAAAGATATAGCACCTGTAATAAGTATTTTTGACTGTATTTAATTTATAACTATTTTAAGAGATGATTTGTGAGCATAAATAAACTTATCACCAATCAAAGAAAATTACTGAAACAACAAGGTTTCACAACAATTGAGTTAGTAGTTGTCATTATACTCATTGGTATACTCGCCACGACCATTATTCCAAAAATGCAAACTTCTGGTGGCTATGAAGAAATCACCTACCAAAACGAAACCGTAACTAAACTGCGTGGTATTCAATTACGTACCATGCAAGATACTTCTGTTAGTCAATGCCACCTTGTTTTAATTACTAATGATAAACTAGGCATTCCAGATGATAGCTGCAGCAGTTTTGTAAATAATAATATCAACAGCACGACTATCGTTAAAATTATCGATGATACTGTTAATTTTCAATATGCAGGTGGTACAACGCCATTTTCATTTGATCATTTAGGTCGGCCGATTAATTGTTCTTCTCCTTGCCAAGTTAGTATAGTTGGTCAAGAACAAACGCTCATTGTTGCTATTAACGAGCAAGGTTATATTTATGCTGTTAACTAATTGTATGAGTGCGAAAAAAAATTATAAGCAGAAAGGTTTTACGCTGATTGAGCTTATTGTTGGTATTGTCGTGCTATCTATTACCTATGCAGTGTTAACAAGTTTAATTTATCCAATGGCAAGTCAAAGCGCCGCACAAGTTCACCAGATCAGAGCCGCAGAATTAGGGCAATCGATGATTAATGAAATTTTAGGTAAAGCGTTTGATGAGAACTCTGATATGTCTGGTGGTTTTGTCAGGTGTGGCGAAATATCTGCGCTTAGTTGCACAGCTTCGAGTAACTTAGGAGCTGAGCCTGGTGAACAACGTAATAATTTTGATGATGTAGACGATTACAACTCAATTAATTTTGGCGATGAAATTGTAAATTCCTCAGGCAATAGTCTTGCTGATATTTATATGGGTTTTAATATGAATGTTTCAGTCATCAATGATAGCGACTATAGCGGTGAATACCAATCAGCTACAGATAATGAAAAAACAGCAAAATTAATTACTATTACTGTACGCAGCCCGCAAAACGATGATTATGTTTTTTCGGTATATAAGGCGAATTTCTAATGCTAATTCGTTTTAGACAACCATATAGCACTGTAAAAAAAATTAAGGATGCTTCTTTGTTAAAAAGAGTACCTTTGAGAAGTACTAATTTTAAAGGTAAAGCTTCAAAAGGTTTTACCTTGATTGAACTTATCATTGCCATGGTATTACTGGGCATATTATCGGTAGGAGTAAGTAGCTTCTTACAGTTTGGTAGCCAGTTATATGCTGATGCTACTGCACGTGATCAAATATTATCGTCTGCTCGCTTTGCCATCGAAAGACTTAACAGAGAGCTTAGGGCCTCATTGCCTAATAGTGCACGAATAACTAATACTTGTTTAGAGTTTATGCCAATTAAAGCAAGCGCTGTATATGTTGATATACCTGTTTCTCCAGATTCAGCAAGTGATGAAATTACTATTGTACCCGCTTCAACTACTGTCAGTAGTGCCGATATTATAAACTTTAATGTCATTGTTTACCCGGTTGTGGCAAACGATGTTTACCTTAAATCAAATAAGAAGTTTTATCCTATTGATAGTGCAGCTTATTCAAGCGATCGTACTATTGACCCACATGTTTTAACCTTAGAAAACTCAGTGCTGTTTGCTGAGGATTCCGCAACGAATCGGGTTTATTTTATTGATGATTCAGTGATGTATTGTATTGAAGGTAGTGGTGATAATAATAATTTAATAAGATACGATGTTACCGGGCATAGTAATGCAGGTGAACCACTTGGTTTAATTAACCGGGCTATAATGGCTGAGTTTTTAACAGATGATTCAGCATTTAGTACCGATGGCGCTAATTTACAACGTAATGCGATTGTATCTATTCGGCTACATTTTATGAGGTTATTTGAAGAAATTGTTTTTGATAATGAGATACAGGTGCCAAATGTTCCATAATCCAGTTCATCATTATAAATATGCTGCAAACCAAGTCAAAAGTAAACAAGAAGGCAGTGCAATTGTTGTCGCTATTTTTGTTATTGTTGTCTTGGCATTACTGGGGGCGGGGCTAGTAAAAATACTATCCTCAAGTGCGGAATCTGTTGCCTATGAAGTTATAGGCACCCGTGCTTATGCGGCAGCACAGACAGGTGCTCAATGGCAGTTACTAGAAGTTTTTCCACACGATACTAATGTTAAAACGGCTTGCAAGAGCAATATTATTGTACCTGATTTTTCGAATGTTGAAGGCTTGTCTTCTTGTCAAGCAACAGTAACCTGTAAGGACGATGGTGTATTTGATGGTACAACATATTATGTGATTACCAGCGTTGGCCAATGTTCAATTGGAGGTGTTGTTACTTCTCGAACTGTTCAGATAGAGGCAAGAAGTTTATAACACTCTTATGGAAAACACTTAAATCAAGTGTGATTTAAGTGTTAGGTTTTTTTACAGTTAGCTTTGTTGATTATATTTTTACCTCACTATCCTATTGTTTTTTATTGCTTTTGGTTGGTTGGCATGACTTGTGCTTAATTGTTGGTTAAGTAGTAAACAAGTGTACTGATGTTCTTCATTAATTGAGGTTTATAATGATTAAGTTTTCTTTAAAATTTACCACGTTTATTTTTTTATTTTTATCTAATGTTGCCCACTCAGGGCTAATCAAATCTGAGCTCACTCAGGATAACTATGTCACTATTGGCGGCTTAGACTGGACTTGGGCGTCTGCTGAGAATGCGTCGTGGGCCAGTAATACTATTTATACGCCTGATTCAATTGACAGTCTTAATGGCTGGGATCGTAAAGGATGGAGACATGCTGAATCTTCTGAGTTATTAATATTTATAAATAATAGAGATATTGCAGACTTTAGTTACTTAAATGCTTCAAATGAACTTGTATACAAGAATTCATTTGTGTTTTGGAATACTGCTATTACAGAGGTATCTGATATAGATGTTGATGGTTTTAATGCAGGACTAATTGAGACCTACTTAGTGGGTGATAACAATACAAGTAGCTGGGCATATGAAACTTTTTACGTTCGCAATACTCCAGCTCAAGTACCTGAACCTACAACAATTATGATTTTTGCCATTGCTTTAATCGCATTATCCGTGAGAAATCGTGTAATTCAATAGTTTCGAATTTGTAGCGTTTACGTGCAAACAGCCTCGTCAATGCGGGGCTTTTTATTGCCTTAAAATAATTATATAGACCTATATTAAGCTCGTTAAATTTATTTGAAAAGACGTGCCGATAAAAAATAGCTGGCTTTTAAGCCGAACATTCATCTTTATTCATAAGTCATAGTGAAATTTTATTCACAGATAAATATGATTAATTAGCATGGTTATCTCGTGGTAAAATGCTGAAATTTATTAAATAGGTTATCTAAAAAGATTGATTTGTAATTCGAAGCGATTACAAAAATATTTTGTCATTTTATGGTAATAATTAGGGAACTATTGGTGTTGAATACAAGACTAAAGATTGGCGAAAGTGTAACTGCACCGCAAAGTAAGTAACATAACCGATAAACGTAATTGTGCAATTGTAACATTTAGTCCAAATCGAGAAAATGTTACTATGACTTTTTAACAATAATGAGGGATTTAATACATTATTGATTAACAATTCCCTCAATTTTGGCTTAGTCATTAAAAATATGCTAAAAAAGTGATGTTTTTTATCATTCAAACAACACAAATTTGAAACACTCAGGTATGATTAGCCCATATAATATATTATTAACAAACTTGACAAAATGCTCATTGATTAACTCAATGCTTTGTTGAGAATAAAAGAGATTAATTCTCTTTTTATAACACTTTAGGATATTTAGATCTTATGTTTAAAAAATTACGCGGCATGTTTTCTAATGATTTATCAATAGATTTAGGAACGGCGAACACTCTTATTTATGTAAAAGACCAAGGCATCGTTTTGAATGAGCCTTCGGTAGTTGCTATTCGCCAAGACCGCTCTGGTGGTTCAAAAAGTGTAGCTGCAGTAGGTTCTGCTGCAAAACAAATGCTGGGCAGAACGCCAGGTAATATTGAAGCTATTCGCCCAATGAAAGATGGTGTTATCGCTAACTTTTTTGTTACTGAAAAAATGCTGCAATACTTTATTAAACAAGTTCACAGTAATAATTTTTTACGCCCAAGTCCTCGTGTACTTGTTTGTGTTCCTTGCGGTTCTACTCAAGTTGAACGTCGCGCTATTCGTGAGTCTGCACTTGGTGCTGGCGCCCGTGAAGTTTATCTTATTGACGAACCAATGGCTGCGGCTATTGGTGCAGGTATGCCCGTTTCAGAAGCTACAGGTTCGATGGTAGTTGATATTGGTGGTGGTACCACTGAAGTCGGTATTATTTCATTGAACGGTGTGGTTTATTCTTCTTCTGTACGTATCGGTGGCGATAAGTTTGACGATGCCATTATCAATTACGTACGTCGTAACTTTGGTAGTTTAATTGGCGAAGCAACCGCTGAGCGTATTAAACATGAAATTGGTTCAGCCTACCCAGGTGAAGAAGTATTAGAAATTGAAGTACGTGGCCGTAACTTAGCTGAAGGTGTTCCTCGTAGTTTTACGTTGAATAGCAATGAAATATTAGAAGCACTACAAGAACCACTAACCGGCATTGTTAGTGCTATTATGGTTGCTTTAGAGCAAGCGCCACCAGAACTAGCCTCTGACATTTCAGAACGTGGTATGGTACTTACTGGTGGTGGTGCATTATTACGTGACTTGGATCGTTTATTAATGGAAGAAACTGGCATTCCTGTTGTCGTTGCTGATGATCCACTTACGTGTGTGGCTCTTGGTGGTGGTAAAGCGCTTGAGATGATTGATATGCACGGCGGCGATTTATTCTCTTATGAATAAGTAACACTTCCGTCTGTCGTTGTAGGGTAAATTTAGCGGGTAGAAGTACTTATTGACTGATGTCATCTTGTACCTATTACTTAAATTTACCTATGTAGCTTAACGATGACCATTCCCTAAATAAATTTTAGGTTTATATGAATCCAATATTTAAACATGGCCCTTCCCCTCAGCACCGACTCTTGTTGGTGCTGTTTTGTTCTGTGTCTTTAATTTTTTTCGATCACAAAATGAATAGCTTTGAAAATATTCGGGGGTATTTACAGTCTCTGGTCAGCCCCTTACAGTATTTAGCGACGACTCCTAAGCAAGTCATGACTTGGGCTGCCGAAAATATTGTTACGCGGCGACAACTACTCAGTGATAACCAGCAATATAAAGTTGAAGAATTGCGTTTTCATCAACAACTATTAGAACTTGAAATTATCAAGAAAGAAAATAAGCGGTTGCGTTTATTACTGGCCTCGCCGATACGTGGTGAAGTAAAGAAAATGGTCGCTGAAATAATATCAGTCGACTCTGATCCGTATAGTCAGCAAGTCGTTATTAACCGTGGCAGTGATGATGGTGTCTTTGAAGGTCAACCTGTTATTGACGATGAAGGTATTGTTGGGCAAGTATTACATGTGGGTATTAATAGTAGTCGGGTTATTTTAATTACTGATGTCACTCACGCCGTACCTGTTAGAGTTAGTCGAAATGGTGTGCGTTTAGTCGCTTCAGGAACAGGACAAATAGACAGATTAACCCATAATTTTGTGCAACACAGTACGGATGTTCGCACGGGTGATTTATTAGTAACTTCAGGTCTTGGTGATAAGTACCCTGAAGGGTATCCTGTTGCACGAGTGACCAAAGTTTCACAGAATGATGCAAATGCCTTTGCTTTAGTACAAAGTCAGCCGGTCGCTAAAATTGATCGATTACGCTATTTATTACTGCTGTGGCCTGAAAAAGCATCAGAGATTTTTGCGCCTTCGCAAAAAGTAGTAACACCAAACGTACCTGATAATAAAAAAAGTGAAGATAACACAGGACTAAATAATGTCGATACGTAACCTTTTGATTATTATTTTTACTACGGTTATCGCTTTAATCGCCAGCATTATGCCATTACCCCAGAGTATTGATGTTTTTCGTCCAGACTGGGTGTTAGTAGTATTAGTATACTGGTGCTTAGCCTTACCCGCGCGTGTTAATGTTATAACCGCTGGTTTTGTTGGCTTATTACTTGATGTTTTACTGGGGTCTATTCTCGGTGTGCACACGATGGCGATGGCTCTTGCTGTTTATATTATCGCGGGCAACTTTCAAAAAATTAGAAATTTCTCTGTTTGGCAACAATCACTCATTGTTGGTGTTTTATCGGCGTTATATCATTTAATTGTTTTTTGGATGCAACGGTTTTTAACTGATGCCGTGTTCCTACCTAGTTATTTATATCCGGTGATCACAACGATTGTACTGTGGCCTTGGGCGTTTTTATTATTAAGAAAAGTACGTCGTCACTTTCGTATTACTTAACCCCTGTTATTGACCCGTTAACTGAGTAATTTTTCTATGAAGCCCGTTTTAATTTTAGCGTCACAGTCACCACGAAGAAAAGAATTACTTAGCCAACTGGGTTATCAATTTCAAACTATTTCTGCTGATATCGATGAAAGCATCATCGACAATGAATCACCAAGCGATTATGTGTTACGTTTGGCGATTGAAAAAGCGACTGTAGTCTCAAAAAATCAAGTAGCAGGCAGTGTCGTGCTTGGTTCTGATACTAGCGTTATTTTCGACAATCATATTCTTGGTAAACCTGAGAATATTGCAGCATGCTGTCAACAACTGCTAATGTTATCAAGCAACACTCACCAAGTACTGACCGCCATTGCCGTTGTAAAAAACAAACAAATATTATCCGCGGTTATTTCTACGGATGTTACCTTTAAAAAATTGTCTGTTGAAGAAATTAAGCGCTACTGGCATACCGGTGAACCTCAAGATAAAGCAGGCTCGTACGGTATTCAAGGTATTGGTGGACAATTTGTGACACAAATTAAAGGTAGTTATTCTGCTGTAGTCGGTTTACCTTTATATGAAACAGCAAAGTTATTGGCTGAGTTAGGTTTACCTACCCCTGTTCAAGACCAAACAAGCCCCCTCAGCGACGGAGAAATTTTATGAGCGGTGAATTACTGATTAATGTAACCCCAAGTGAAACTCGAGTTGCGCTAATAGAAAATGGCGTATTGCAAGAAGTTCATGTTGAACGTGAATCTCGTCGTGGTTTGGTTGGCAATATTTATCTAGGTAAAGTTATTCGGGTTTTACCGGGTATGCAAGCAGCCTTTATTGATATTAATTTAGAAAAAGCCGCGTTCTTACATGCTTCAGACATCAACACTAAACTCATTATTAGTAATGACGATTTGCCCGCTGACCACGTACCTGACATTAGAGCGTTAGTGCATGAAGGCCAGCAAATTGTGGTTCAGGTCATTAAAGATCCACTGGGCACCAAAGGAGCGCGCCTAACCACAGATATTACCGTAGCCGCTCGATATTTGGTGTTAATGCCAAATGCTAATCATGCGGGCATATCACAACGTATTGAATCTTCAAAAGAGCGCAATCGTCTCAAAGATATTATTACGCCATATTGTAGTGAGGAACACGGCTTTATTGTTCGAACGGCTGCTGAAGGTGCTGATGAAAAAGAATTAAAACATGATGCTGAATTTTTACGACGTGTCTGGAAAAAAGTGCAAGACCGTAAAAAAAGAAAGCAAATGAAAGCGCCTATCTATCAAGATCTTTCATTAGCATTTCGTGTACTCCGTGATTTTGTTGGTATTGATCTTGAACGAATTCGTATCGATTCAAAACTGACTTTTGAGCAGTTGCGGGAATTTACCGAAGAATTTGTCCCTAATTTAACCCCTTTTTTAGAAAATTACCCAGGGGAGCGACCAATCTTTGACTTGTTTGATGTCGAAAATGAGATACAAAGAGCGTTGCATAGAAGAATTGAATTGAAGTCGGGTGGTTACTTAATTATTGATCAAACCGAAGCGATGACCACGATTGATATAAATACCGGTGGATTTGTCGGCCATCGTAATCTAGAAGAAACTATTTTTAATACTAATTCAGAAGCCACACAAGTCATTGCTCGACAGTTGAGACTGAGAAATCTAGGTGGCATCATTATTGTCGATTTTATTGACATGAACAGTGCCGAGCACCAAAAACGTGTGTTACACAGTTTAGATGTAGCGATGGCGAAAGATAATGTTAAATACAGTATTAGTAAGTTTTCTAAGCTTGGCTTAGTAGAAATGACCCGTAAACGTACCCGAGAGAGTCTAGAACATATATTGTGTGGAGAATGTTCAGTGTGTTCAGGTCGAGGGCATTTAAAAACTGTTGAAACCGTTTGTTTTGAAATTTTGCGTGAAATAGTACGAGTAAATCGCGCCTATGATTCAGATAAATTCACTGTTTATGCTTCTTCTGCAGTGAGTGAATCACTAATTAATGATGAATATCATCACCTTGCTGAGTTAGAAGTTTTCATCGGTAAGCAAATTAAAGTTCAGACAGAAACCATGTATAATCAAGAGCAGTTTGATGTGATTATGATGTAATTAAAAACTATCGATAAAGGCCATTAGGGTCTTATTGTTACTTAAACTTAGGTTTATAGTTCCAGACTAAACCTAAGTACCTACATCCTTGTCGGCACAGGTTTACAGGTATAGAGTTCCTGACTAAACCTAAGTACCTGCATCTGTGTAGGCATAGGTTTACAGGTATAGAGTTCCAGACTAAACCTAAGTACCTACATCCGTGTAGGCAATTTAGTATATTGGCTTCAAAACCTGATTTGACGGTAAATAAATCAATCACCGTAAGTTAAAAATTAAGATAATTAAGTGTGTAGTAAATTCATTTTATGAGTATTTCAGCTTTTTCGAATCGTTGGTTAAATCGACTGTATAAAGTATTGGCAATTTTGTTGGTGCTTTTTGCGGTACTGATCAGTGCGTTTCGTTTATCTTTGCCCTACGCACATAATTTTCATCAAGACTTACAATATTATCTCAATGAAACTTATGATAGCAATGTAAGCATAGGTTCGTTGAGCATGGAGTGGGAGGTTGACGGGCCGACGATAGTTGTTGAAAAAGTCAATGTACTAGATACTCAAACCGCTAATATATTTGTGTCTCGCATGGAATTGACTGTTGATTTCTGGGGAAGCTTACGCCATCAAAAATTGATTTCTCAAGATATAACTTTAGCAGGTGTACAAGTTTTTTTTGATAAAGCATTATTAACGTCAAAAGATCAAAACGCGGAAGATAGTTCGGTTATTGCTACCATCAGCGATGTATTGTTTCAGCAAATTAATCGCTTTTCATTAATAAACAGTAATATCACCATACAAGATGAGTCAAAAACGCGAACCTTTTTGGTCGACCAACTTGCTTGGGTCAATAACGGTAATCATCATCGAGCTACGGGTAGTATGCTTATTGACGGGTTAACATCTAATAATATTAAATTTAATCTTGATGCATCTGGACAAGACCTTCGTGATTTAAGTGGTCAACTATACTTTGAAGCGAATAAGCTTAATGTAACTCCGTGGCTAGATACTGTTTTTGCTATCGAAAATGACAAAACTTATTCATCGGTTAATTTTAGTGCTTGGTATACCTTAAACAAAGGCAAAGCCAACAGATTACAAATCGCATTAGGCGATAATGAAGTGAGTTGGCTTTTTAAAGATGAATTACACAGTATTCGTATCGACGAAGGTAATATCTTGGTTGAAAATTTTGACGATGCTAAAAATATAAGCACTACGACCACACCATTACAGTTCTACACCAACAATAAGGCTTGGCAGCCTTTAACCATCAACACGAAAAGAACGGCCAATGGCCTACTTACGTATATTTCTTCATTAGAGCTGTTTGGTTTAGCTGACCTTTATCCACTTTTTTCTGGCCACCCAGAAAGTGAAACATTATTAAATGATCTTGCTCCGGTTGGACAGATAACCGACGTTTACTTGCTCAATAATGACGATGATATTAAAGCCGTAGCGCAATTTTCGGATGTTACCTCTTCGTTTAGTCAAGGGATCCCCGGCGTTGAAAATGTCAGTGGTGAACTTACCTTCACTCAAAAAAACTTGCAGGTTAAGTTGTTAGCTCAAAATGGAGAGCTAGATTTTGACCAACACTTTCTTTATCCCATTCCATACCAATCGATTGCTGCACAAGTTAATGTCGACTTTAATCATGCTGAACTATTAGTGAAAGTTCAGCAAATCGAAATGATATCAGAACAACTTAATGCTACCGCCGATTTAGAAATTAAAGCGCTAGAAGATGAAACAATCACGATGGCATTACTCGCTAATGTGCATCAAGGTGACGCTAAGCTCGCAAACTATTTTTACCCACATCTATTGATGGGACAGGAACTGGTCGATTACTTAAACTTAGCCATCATTGACGGTGAATTCGCACAAGCTCAAGTGCTTTTTAATGGGCCACTCGATAAATTCCCATTTGAAGATAATAGCGGTATTTTTGTTGTTAATGCAGAATTGGTCAAGAGTAAATTTCAGTTTGATCCAAGTTGGCCGGTGATTAATGATTTTGATGCTAACTTAAATTTCACTAACAACAGCATGCTAATTACGGGTCGAGGTGGCGAGCTTACTGGCATAGACGTTACCGGTGTTAAGGTTGCTATTGATGATTTAGCTGGCCAACAAATATTAACGGTTGCCGCGAATTTTAAAGATACCCAAGCCAATGCAGTAAGTGACTTAATGAACAATAGTCCGTTGGCCGACACGGTTGGAGAGACACTAAACCAGCTACAAGTATCAGAAAACATTTCAGGTAGCTTTGCACTAAATTTACCTTTAAATGATCTTGATAGTGCTGTGGCAAGTGGCAAGGTTGAGTTCAAGAATAATAAAATAGCATTGCAAGCACCTGCCATGAACTTTACGGAAGTGAATGGTGAATTGAGCTACGAAAATGATGTAATAAAGACGCAAGGACTGACATTAAATTGGCGAGAAATGCCCTTAGTACTGAAAGTAGAAGCCCAGGATACTAACCGTAAATATTACCAAACATTGATTAACCTACAAGCGCAGTGGCCAGAAACCGCTTGGAAAAAAGAGCTGCCAGAATTACTTGAAAAATATGGTCAGGGTCTGTTAGCGTGGCAAGGTGATTTAACGCTAAAGATGCACCACCAAGGTGGTTTTAGTTATGAACTCTTACTGGACTCTACTTTAGAAAAGATAGCACTTTCATTACCTGCGCCTTATAAAAAAATAGCCGATGATGTACTTAATGTTGCGGTAAAAGTTTCTGGAGAGGAAAATTCATCAGTACTTTACGCACAAATAGGTGATGAGCTGAATTTTTATGGTGAGTTAAATCATAGTAAAGTGCAATTTACTAAAGCACATTTAGTCTTAGGTAATGAACATATGTTATTACCAACGGAAGGCTTTCATATCACGACAAACTTATCTACCGCCTCAGTAACCGAGTGGCAACCGTTAATTTTTGATATTCTTGATGGCATAGAACAAGCATCGGTAAATACAGCTGCAGATAATGTTGCCCTGTTAAGTGCGCCTAAACGTATTAGGGGCAAGGTTGAAAAGCTTAATGTGTTAGGACAAGAATTAACTGACGTCTCTTTTAATCTTAACGATGAAGAGCAATGGTGGTTACTTGAATTGCAAGCCAAAGAAACACGTACCAAAGCTAAGTTTTATCCTGATTGGCATCAACAAGGGATAGAGCTTAATGCTGATTTTATTCATTTAACGGCAGATGATGAACTTGTTAATGAAAACCTTGTTGAGGAACCATCAGCAGAACCGATAAGTAACGATGTTATTTTCGCTAATATTCCGCCTATTCGTGGGAAATGTTCGAGTTGTAGCTATGGAAAATTTGATTTTGGTGAAGTTGATTTTTCTATTGAACGGTCTGCTGTCGATACGTTAACCATTAAAAAATTTACGGCTACACGGGGTAAAACACAATTAAGTTTTGATGCCAGTTGGCAACATAATGCCGATGAATCTCAAACCACTATTATAGGCAAATTGAAAGCGAAAAATGTTGATCAAGAAGTCGAGAAATTAGGTTATCCTTCAACGATAAAAGATAGTGAATTGGACATGTACTATAATTTTAACTGGACAGGTAGCCCATTAGATTTTGCGATAGAAAGCTTTAACGGTACAAGCCAAGTTAAACTTTCAGACGGATATTTAGCTGAAGTACCTGATCAAGCCCGAGCATTTTCACTACTCAGTTTACAGTCCTTAGTTCGTAAATTGAAGTTTGATTTTCGAGATATTTTTAGTGATGGTATGTTCTATGATTCCATTAAAGGAGATTTTGAGGTCAAAAATGGCGTTGTTTATACCGATAACACTTTCATGAAAGGTGCGGCAGGCGACTTATCTATAAAAGGTAATACCAACTTAAACGACCAAGTACTCGATTATAAAATGTCTTATAAGCCCAATTTAACCTCAAGCTTACCTGCAATTGCCTGGATAGCGACATTAAACCCATTGACCTTTATTGGTGCTTTGGCTCTTGATGGCGTTATTACCTCGCAAGTTGTTTCAGAATATAAAATTGAAGTTACTGGGCCAATTGACTTACCCGTAGTAAAAGTCGTCGATAAAAAAACCCAAAATATAAAAGTTGGCCGTTCAACACCTCCTGAAGTTATTGATATCATTCCTGATCAGAACAATATCACTCCTGTTACACCAGCAAATAAAACAGAGGGTATAAAAGATCACAAGGAAATAAACCTAGATGGTTAGACTTACGGCAATACAACTATGCTCTGTACCGAATGTTGAAGAAAACCTAGTGAGTATTGAGGCTGAATTAGCTCGATTATCGCCAGTTA
Source organism: Colwellia sp. BRX10-1 (assembly GCF_014077545.1). NCBI lineage: Bacteria > Pseudomonadati > Pseudomonadota > Gammaproteobacteria > Alteromonadales > Colwelliaceae > Colwellia > Colwellia sp. BRX10-1. The sequence goes on along the minus strand of NZ_JACGWC010000002.1, from coordinate 21,670 downwards.
CTTCGAATGATGAACATATTGTCGTTTTACCTGAGTGTTGTTTGTTCTTTGGAGGAAAAGACGCCGAGCAATTAGCGGTATCTAAACGATCATTAAAAGATAAGCTGGCAACGTTAGCCAAAAAATATCAGGTGCTTTTGGTTGCTGGTAGTATTCCACTAGCAACCTCAGCCAAAATTGAAGATAAGTTTACTAACAGTAGTTGTATTTTTTCACCGCAAGGTCATGAGTTAATACAGTACGATAAAATTCATTTATTCGATGCTAATGTTGAAGATAACGAAAAAAGTTATCGTGAATCTCGCTATACTCAAGCGGGTGATAAAATTTGTTGTTGGCAAGCTGAAAATGTAAATATTGGCTTAACAATTTGTTATGACTTGAGATTTCCTGAACTTTATCGCCAACTTCGCTTGTTAGGTGCTGATGTTATTACAGTACCAAGTGCCTTTACTACAGTAACTGGTCAAGCACATTGGCAAACATTATTACAAGCACGTGCCATTGAAAATCAAGTGTATATTGTAGCTGCAGGCCAACATGGTACGCATCTTAATGGTAGAGAAACATGGGGACACAGTATGATTATCAGTCCTTGGGGAGAAATACTTAGCTGTATAGAGCAAGGTATTGGTAGTATTAGTGTTGAATTTTCCCGTGACGAACTAGACAGAGTAAGAGCAGCAATGCCTGTTACTGAACATAATCAATTTGAAAGCACATTAAAACGCCCAAATTAAATAAATTAATACGATAAGTGAAAAATATGAATAGTGTTGAACGTGAACTTTTAGCCGATAGCCAAATTGACCGAGATCTTTTAGATCAAACGTTAAACAATATATATCAACGAAACATTGATTTAGCCGACTTATACTTTCAGTCGAGCTGCCATGAGTCATGGATGCTAGAAGATGGCATTGTCAAAGAAGGTTCATATAATATTGAACGTGGTGTTGGTGTGCGAGCAATATCAGGCGAAAAAACTGGTTTTGCTTACTCTGATGATATTTCTCCTCTCGCGTTAAAAAAAGCAGCCGATGCCGCTAAAGGTATTGCAAATGCCGACCAAAATGGTCGTGTACTTGCTTTTAAAAATCAAACTGTGAAATCAGTTTATCAAGCCACTGATCCGTTAGGCAGTCTAGCGCAAGAGCAAAAAATCACCTTAATGCATGAAATTGAAGCCCATGCTCGTTCAGTTGATAAGCGTGTTCAGCAGGTTATTGTTAGTTTGTCAGGTGTTTATGAAAAAATATTAGTGGCTGCTAGCGATGGTACTTTTGCTACTGATATACGACCACTGGTTCGCTTAAATTGCTCAGTATTAGTCGAAGATAATGGTAAACGTGAACGTGGCAGTGCTGGCGGTGGTGCTCGAACTGATTATAGTTATTTCTTTGAACTTGAAAATGGTAAAGCACGTTATTTAGCTTATGCCGAAGAAGCGGTTCGTCAAGCTTTAGTCAATGTGGTGGCAATAGAATCTCCAGCTGGCATGTTACCTGTTGTACTTGGTTCAGGTTGGCCGGGCGTCCTATTGCATGAAGCCGTTGGTCATGGTTTAGAAGGTGATTTTAACCGTAAAGGTTCGTCAGCATTTTCAGGTAAAATTGGTCAAAAGGTGACTTCTGATTTATGCACTATTGTTGATGATGGCACAATCCCTAATCGCCGTGGTTCAATTTCAATAGATGATGAAGGAACGCCAGGACAATACAATGTACTGATTGAAAAAGGTATTTTGAAAGGTTATATGCAAGATAAGCATAACGCTAAGCTGATGGGTGTAGCACCTACCGGTAATGGTCGCCGTGAATCTTATGCACATTTACCCATGCCTAGAATGACTAATACTTATATGCTTGCGGGTGAACATGATCCAAAAGATATTATTAAGTCAGTGAAAAAAGGCATTTACGCGCCACATTTTGCTGGTGGTCAAGTTGATATTACCTCTGGAAAATTTGTTTTCACCAGCTCTGAAGCTTACCTTATTGAAAACGGTGAAATTACTTCGCCAATAAAAGGCGCTACGTTAATTGGTAGTGGTCCTGAAGCGATGAAAAATGTCAGCATGGTCGGTAACGACCTGAAACTTGATGCTGGCGTTGGTGTTTGTGGAAAAGATGGACAAAGTATTCCGGTAGGTGTTGGCCAACCTACTTTGAAAATCAATGAAATGACAATTGGTGGCACTCAGTAGTTCATTTCTGAATAAATTACTTTTAAGAAAGTCATCCGCTATTTAGAAATAAATGGCGGATGACTTTTTTTTTGCGCTAGCTATTAAGAGGAATATTTTGGCAATACATTATAAAAGTAATAACAATCGCTATTTTTATTAACAGGGATTGAAAAATAATTCTAATTGTTATAATGTAACAACATATGCGTAGTAATTATTTTTTATTTACACAGTTTTTTTCACAGAGTCGGCAATCAATAATAAGTTTATTGATCATGTCTGCATTTCTGTGCGCCACGCTTAGTCATAGTTCGCATGGTGAATTGATACCTGATAATGTTGAATTACAGCAGTGTAAACTGTGTCAGCATAACATTGACACGCCAAAGAATAATATCACCTTAAAACTGGTTAACGTCAGTAATTATCAACAATCCACGCAAACGTTAATTATAGTTAATCGTTACACGCCATTTTATTTGATACCACAGTTACGTGCCCCCCCCTGTTCAATAGATAAAAATTAACACAGTTCAAAAATAAAAATTTTAGGAAATTAGCTTAATCGCTAATCTTCTTTAGATCTATCTATTGGAAAAAAAATGAAATCAATTTATATCAATAAAATAGCACCTTTGTGTGCCTTATCATTATTAATGGTCGGCGCTGCCAGCCATGCTCAAAAATTTTCAGGCGTAGTATTTGATGCCGATGGCAACAGGATTGCGAAAGCTAAAGTTTCTTTGGTTAATACTAAATATAAAGCAGTTACTGACGAAAAAGGCCAATTTACTTTTAGTGACATTGGTGTTGGTAAAGTAGAACTTCATGTTAGTGCTAAAAACTTTAGTCATATCAACGAGTATTTCACCATTACCGATCAAGACATTACCGAGGTGACAATTTCACTGAGCGCTACGGTCATGGAAGTGGTCGATGTTTATGCGACGCCTTTGCATTCATCGAGTATTGAGTCGGCCTTGCCAGTAAATGTTATTTCTGGTGACGAGCTGCGTTTAAAGCAAGCATCTACTTTAGGTGAAACACTGAAAAATGAAGTGGGTGTACATTCAAGTTATTTTGGCCCAGTTGCAAGTAGTCCTATTATTCGTGGTATGGATGGACCAAGAGTGTTAATCACACAAAATGGTTTAGACGTAGGGGATGCATCTCGTGTAGGACCAGACCACGCGGTTGCAGCCGAAGCTGGTACTGCCCAACAGGTAGAAGTACTTCGTGGGCCGTCAACGCTTTTTTATGGTAGTGGTGCGATAGGTGGTGTGGTGAATGTCGTTGATAATCGAGTACCTACAAATATTGATAATCAGGTCGATTATTTACTTAAGCATAATGATGTTGCAGATGAAAGTGAAGCAACACTCAATGTAAACACAGGGTACAAAAGTCTAGCCGTTCATCTTGATGCGTTTTGGCGTGAATCTAATGATTATAAGATCCCAGGCTATGCGACTGCAGAAGAAGACCATGATGAACATGAAGAAGGTCATGATGAACATGAAGGCGAAGAAATTAAAGGTATTCTAGAGAACAGTGCCTCGAAGTCATCAGGTTTTACCCTGGGTTCAAGTTATTTGTTTGACGCTGGATATATTGGCTTTTCGTATGGCCGAATGGAAAGAACTTACGGTATTCCTGGGCATTCAGAACACGGTGAAGAAGAACATGAAGAAACAGGAACTGAAATCAGTGAAGAAGGCGCTGTTTTTGGTGATTTAGTACAAGACAGATATCAACTATTGAGTGAAATTAGTTTTGAAGACAGTTTTATTAATCGTGTGATGAGTAAAGCTGCTTACACAGATTACCAACATCAAGAAATTGAAGGAGGTGAAGTCGGTACTCAATTTAATAATGAGATGTTAGAAACACGCTTTGATCTTTATCATCAAGCCGTTGACGGTTGGAAAGGTGCATGGACATTGCATTATAAAGAAAATGATTTTAATGCGATTGGAGAAGAAGCATTCACGCCTCCTTCAAACACAGAATCAATTGCCATTGCTTGGCTTGAAGAGAAACACATAGATGATGTTTTATGGCAATTAGGTATACGTGCCGAACATGTAACCTTGAGTGCAAATAGTGAAGTTGAATCACACGATGAACTAGGCAGCCATGAAGAAGAGTCGCATTTTAATAAACAGAGCTTTACGCCTATAAGTGCGTCTTTAGGTGCTGTATGGGAATATTCAACGGGTTATAATTTAGGATTTTCTGCTGCGTTTTCTCAGCGAGCACCTTCAGCGAGTGAATTGTTTTCGAATGGTGCTCATATCGGCACGAATACTTATGAAGTTGGGGCATTGTTTGAGGTACATGAAGAAGACCATGAATTACATGTAGACTTGTCTGATCAAAATGTTGAGTTAGAGACAGCTTATAATCTAGATCTTACTTGGAGAAAATTTGAAGGCGACTTTGGTTTCGTTGCCAGTGCTTTTTATAATCATATTGACGATTATTATTATCAAGCGAATACTGGGCTATTTGCAGAAAGCGGCCATGATAGTCACGATGAAGCCATTGAAGAAAATCATGAGGAGGAAACTGCCGGTTTGCCCGTTTATGTATTCCAACAAAATAATGTGGTGATGTATGGTGTAGAAGCTGAGTTTTTTTATCAGGTAGCACCTTCACTTAAAGCGACGCTATTTACTGATTATATTCGTGCAAAGCTTACTGATAATAACAATGATAATCTACCTAGGATCCCGCCAATGCGCGTTGGTGGTCAACTAAATTATATGACCGATAAGTATTCAGCAGAGCTAAGTGCAACACACTACTTTAAACAATCAGACACAGCGGCATTAGAAAGTGATACAGACGGCTATACTATGCTAGATGCTAACTTTAATTACTTTATTAATAATGTTGGCGACGATATGGTGGCATTTTTAAAAGTGAATAATATTACAGATGAAGAAGCACGAGTACATACGTCATTTCTCAAAGGTGTTTCACCATTACCGGCACGAGGGTTTACGGTTGGTATTAGAGGAAGTTTTTAAGCAGTAGAATAATAGCTTTGTAGATGAGGCCAAGGCTTCATCTACAAAGTATGTTTAACGATTTACTTTAATCTAAGACCTGACTTTTCAATCGTGATTTTGTCTTTCTTCAATAAGTTTCCAACTGTCGCTTTAAAGGTTTTTTTACTGACACCTAAAATACGTTGTATCAGTTCTGGTGAGCTTTTGTCATGTAATGGGCTAAAACCATCATTTTCTGCAATGTGCGCTAATAATTTATCGGCAAAGTCATTAACTTTCCCTTCACCTGAACGAGAAAGTGATAAATCGATACGACCATCTTCACGGATGTTTTTAATAAAACCGTCAATAATTTTACCAACACGTAATGGTTGAAAAATTTCATTGTCGTAAAGTAAGCCCCAGTGCTTATCGTTGATAATCGCTTTGAAACCCAGATCAGTTTTTCCACCAATCATTAACTTAACTTTGTCCCACTTTTGATAATCAGCAGGCCAAATATCAATATATTTGTCGAGCTTACTTGAAGCGGCAATTCGGTCTGTGGTGGTATCAAGAAAAATACGTACTAGATAATATTTCCCTTCTTCCATTGGTGTATGCTGCTGATTAAAAGGTACTAATAAATCTTTAGGTAACCCCCAATCAAGGAATGCACCCATTTTATTGAGCTGTTTTACTTTCAATGAAACGAATTCATCTACTTGGCCAAACGGCTTTTCAGTGGTCGCAATAATGCGTTCAGCTGAATCAACATAAATGAAGACAGTGAGTTTATCGTCTACTTTACAGTTTTCAGGAATAAAACGGTTCGGTAGTAATACTTCACCCAGTTCTCCAGCACTTAAATAAGCACCTTTTTCGGTGACTGCAACTACAGAAAGGGTATTATATTTACCAATGTCGGCCATTTGAATTTACCAAGAAAATTAATATGAAAATCTTAAGGGCTATAATAACGCATATCAAAAATGAATGATGTTATTTTCTTGGTTTGGTTTGAATATATTCAGCGTGGCGTAGCTGAAGTAAATCGCCAATTTTGCGAATAACATGCTCTTCAATACTTGCCAGCTCACCATCGGCATAAGCCATATTCCATAACTGCTTAACAATTGATATTCGTTGTTCGATAGAAAAATGTTTATTTATTTTCGATGTATATCGATAAAAATCAGTCGCTTGTTCACTTTGAATCAGCGCCTGATCAATAATTTGCTTAACTTCTTCTTCATTTAAGTGAAACTGTTCAACGAGTAACACGGCCAGTTTAGCTTGTTCTTTTTGGTCAAAGTGTCCATCAGCACGCATCACTTCACACAATAATACCGCACAGGCTAGCTCTATAGTCACCTCATCAGAATTTTTTTTAGTGTTATTGTCTGTTAAATCATCGGCTAGGTTTTGAAAAAAAGAACTGATTTTTGTAAGCATGTTTATTCCTTAAATAAAGTAATCACTTTATTGTTACGCTCAGCAATAAAGAAAACAAGCAGATAATAGCTATATTTGATAACAAAGTGTGTCTGATTGCTATTTTTTGCTGGTAATATTATGATAACAAATTGATGACAACGCTGTCTTTGGTGACAAGGTTGCACTAAAGTTTATAAGGTAAAAGAATGTTAAGTCAGTATCCCTCTGCAGTTGTAAAAGCAAGTCCAAATAAAAAACGACTATTGTCAGTTGACGCTTTACGTGGTTTCGATATGTTTTGGATTTTAGGCGCTGAAGGTTTGTTTGCAGCATTATTTATAGCGACAGGCTGGCCCATTCTTGCGGTGCTTGCACAGCAAATGGAACACAGTGCTTGGCATGGGTTTCGTATTTATGATTTAATTTTTCCCTTATTTATTTTTCTATCAGGAGTCAGTCTAGGTATCGCAGCAAAGCCCTTATCTAGCTATGAGCCAGAACAAGCAAAATCGATTTTATATAATGGCATCAGGCGCTTATTGCTTTTGATTAGTTTTGGTATTTTATATAACCATGGTTGGGGCGGCGGTATTCCCACATCATTTGATAGTATCCGTTATGTTAGCGTACTCGGGCGTATTGGTATTGCGTGGTTTGTAGCAGCATTATTAGTTTGGTACGTCAGTGAAAAAATACAGTGGTTCGTTGCAGGCGGTATTTTAATAGGATATTGGTTACTACTAAGCTTAGTCACATTAGGTGGATATGGTGGCGGTGATTTTTCAGCGAATGGAGCATTGAACGCTTGGTTTGATCAACATTTATTACCGGGGTCAACTTATCAGGGGCTCGCCATCGACCCAGAAGGGTTGTTATCAAATATAACATCGATTGTAAATGCACTAGCGGGTGTCTTCATTGGTCGTTACATGATAAAAAATATTTATACGCCCAAGACACTATTAACCGGTCTTTTGGTTATTGGGACCTCTATTTTATTACTCGGTTATTTATGGGGCGTTTTTTTCCCAATTAACAAAACATTATGGACGAGTTCATTCACTTTGGTCACTATTGGTTACAGTATTTTATTACTGACGCTATTTTATTGGCTGATTGATGTATTAGAGTTCACCCTATGGGCTAAATTTTTCGCAGTAATTGGTACGAATTCAATCATTATTTATTTAGGTTCGAGTATTGTTGATTGGCAATATACCTCGAAAAGTATTTTCGGAGGCTTAATCAACTCTGTACCTACAGGTTGGCAAGATTTTATTCTTTATGCTGGCATGGTGCTTTTACAATGGCTAGTCCTGTATTGGCTATATCGAAGAAATATTTTTATAAAAGTATAAATATTGGTTAAAAGGACGAATATTGTCGAGGACTGTTTTTTCAAGGCAGTCTTTTTTTATATCAGTAAATAAATAGTGGTTTGTTAACTTATTGTTTTTGATTGAAAAATAATGTTTTTTTGTTTTTGTTTACTGAATTTGTTATTTCGGCGCGTATCTTGTAACAAGCATTTACAACTTAATTGATTGTATAGACTGTTAATTAGCTATCCTATAGACAATTAAAAAAATTATTAGTTCAGATCACATTTATGAGGACATAACCGTGACACGTAAAAAACAAATTATTATACCCATTGCCATTCTAATCATTGGCATTTTATTGTTTTTTGGCTTTTCAAGCATGAAATCGCCACCAGAAGAAAAAGCGGAAGTTGATAATACCCCCATCGTTGCTGTTGAAGAGGTTCATGTTGCACCGATGAATTTAACGGTTAAATCATATGGTGTCGTACAGCCTAAGTATGAAACCGAACTTGTCGCTCAAATTAGTGGTGAAGTAGTTGAACTGGCAGATGTTTTTGTACGTGGTGGTTTTGTTGCAAAAAACCAATTGCTCGCCCGTATCGACCCTAATGATTACCAAGCTGCATTAATTGATGCTGAAGCAACAATGGCCTCGGCACGTGCTTCGCTAGAAAAAGAGCGTGCCCAAGGGCAGGTAGCTGAACAAGAATGGAAACGCATTACGGATACTTCTCCTACTGAATTGAGCTTGCGTAAACCGCAACTAGCACAAGAACTTGCTAATGTTAAATCAGCACAAGCCTCTGTACTTCGCGCCAAACGTAACCTAGAACGTACCGAAATTAGAGCGCCTTATGATGCAATGATTGAAAGTCGTATGATTGGTTTAGGCTCTTTTGTCGGTACTGGCACTAAAGTGGGTAAATTATTAGGAACAGGGGTAGCTGAAGTTCGCTTACCCGTAGCCGATGATCAACTGCAGTTTTTAGCTTCACAAGGGGAAAATGCCCAGGTTAATTTACTTGGAACATTTGCGGGTGAAAATATTACATGGTCCGCAAAAATTGCTCGCAGTGAAGGTGTTGTAGACAATAAAAGCCGTATGACTTATTTAGTGGCTGAAGTTAAAGACCCTTATGGTTTGAAGTCTCAAAAAAATGTAAATAAACACAATCCTATTCGCTTTGGCTCTTATGTTAAAGCAGAAATTTTTGGTATTAGCCTTAATCGTGCCGCTTTGTTACCTCGATACCTCGTTAGTAATAACCGCGTTGCCATTTTAGATGCCGATTCTAAATTGCACTATGCTGACATCATTATCGCTCGTCAAGAAGGCTCAAATGTTATTGTAACTAACGGTTTGAAGGAAGGTGACCAGCTCATTGTTTCAGCATTAGATTACCCTGTTGATGGCATGAAATTAGCTTTGCAAGGTAGTAAAAGTGAAGTAATTAATCAAGATGCACTTGAAACACAAATCGCAAGCACTAAGGATTAGATGATGGATGATACCAATAAAGGCTTAATTGCTTGGTTCGCCCGTAATAGTGTCGCGGCAAATTTGTTGATGATATTTATTCTAGTGGGTGGTTTTTTTACGATTAGCACCATCAACAAACAAATGTTTCCACAAATAAACATTAACTGGATTTCTTATACCGCACCTTACCCAGGGGCAGCCCCTCAGGAAGTAGAGGAAGGTATTACCATTAAGGTTGAAGAAGCTTTAGAGACTGTCCAAGGCTTAAAGCGTGTGATCACTTATTCTAACCGCAATTTTTCAAATGGTTGGTTTGAGGTTGATCTCGATTACGACCCACAAGTTGTTTTAGAAGAAGTTAAATCAGCAATTGATTCTATTTCAAGCTTTCCTGACGGTATGGAACGTATTAAAGTTGAACGCGAAAAGTTTCGCCAAGAAGTTATGTATATCAGCTTATACGGTGACCTAACTAATGGCGAGCTTAAAGAGTTAGGACGAAAAGTCCATAATGAAATTCAACAATTACCTTTAGTCAATATTGCAGAATTATACAGCGGCTTAGACTACGAAATTTCAATAGAAGTTAGTAAAGATAAGTTACGCGAATATGGCTTAACTTTTAGAGATGTTGCGCAAGCGGTACGTGGTTATTCTGGCAATATGTCTGCTGGACAAATTCGTGCAGAGAATGGCTACATTAATTTACGCGTTGAGAACCAAGCTTATCGAGGTTACGAATTCGAGCAAATACCTATTATTACCTTAGCCGATGGTACTAAAGTCTTGTTAGGCCAAATGGCGACTATTATTGATGGTTTTACTGAAGGCCTACAGTATTCAAAATTCAATGGTGAAAACTCGGTCAGTATCTTTATTGGCGCAGCTGATAATCAAAGTATTACCGATGTTGCCGATGTCATTAATAAGTATGTTGATGAAAAGTCGAATGTTCTTCCTGCAGGCGTTAAGTTAGAAACTTGGGTTGATATGACCTACTATCTTGAAGGCCGTTTGACCATGATGATAGACAATATGAAAAGTGGTGCAATATTAGTCTTTCTAATGTTAGCGTTATTCTTACGTGTCCGTTTGGCTTTTTGGGTAATGATGGGCTTACCCGTATGTTTTCTTGGTACTTTATTCCTGATGCCATTAGAATTTATTAATGTCACTATTAATGTCATTAGCTTGTTCGCCTTTATTTTGGTGTTAGGTATTGTTGTTGATGATGCCATCGTTATGGGGGAGAGTGCCCATGACGAAATTGAACAACATGGCCATAGTACTGAAAATGTTATTCGCGGTATTCAACGTGTTGCTATGCCAGCAACCTTTGGGGTATTAACAACGATTGCGGTCTTCTTGCCTTTTCTTTTTGGTGAAGGGCCTTCTGCCGCGTTCGGTAAAGCCATTGGCTCGGTAGTTATCTTGTGTTTAATTTTCTCTTTAATTGAGTCAAAACTCATTTTACCGGCGCATTTGGTTAAAATGAAACCTAAGGTTAATATAATAAAACTTAAGAAATTAAACGAGTATGGCTTCTTTTGGTTCATTCAATATCCTTTAGATAGGATCACTAAAGTAGTAGACAGGCTTCGAGGAGCCATTGATGACAGTTTAAAATCTTTTATTCAAAATATTTATCAGCCAGCGTTACAGAAATTTCTAGATTATCGTTATGCCGTACTAATGTTTTTTATTAGTTTAATGTTAATCAGCGCAGGTTTGTTTAGTGGTGGTTTTGTTCGCTTTGTTGGTCAACCTAAGATCCCACATGACTTTCCTCGTGTTAATGTTGAAATGAATGTAGATGCCTCAGAGAAAGCAACCTTACAAACCTTATTAAATATCCAAGGTGTAATTAATACCATAGATAAAGAGATTGAAGCTCAATACGGTCAGTCAATGATCTCTGATATGCAGGTCGATTTACGCAGCAGAACCAGTGGTCAATTGATGGTTAAATTAGTGGTACCTGAATTAAGACCGATGAATACTTTCGAACTGGCTGATTTATGGCGTGCCGCTATACCGAATTATCCTGGGGTAAAATCGTTTACCATTGGTGATAATTTATTTGGCTCTGGCCGAGACGACGGTGATATTGCCTTTAGATTAGAAAGTAAAGATGATGCACAACTACTCGCCGCATCAAGAGAGTTAAAAACTAAACTTAATTCTTTAAAAGGTATTGGCGATGTTAATGATAGTCGTCAAACAAGTGCCAAAGAAGTTCAGTTTGAATTGAAACCGCTTGCTTATAGTTTAGGATTAACTTTAGCCGAAATTGCTTCACAAGTGAGTTACAGTTTCTATGGTTTAGAAGCACAACGCATTTTACGTGACAGCGAAGAAGTGAAAGTGATGATCCGTTATCCACTTGAGCAACGAAGCTCTGTTGGACATGTTGATGATGTGATGATCAAAGCGCCAAATGGTGCGGAATTACCTTTGTCGGAATTGGCTAATATTACCTTACAAGAAGGGGTGACTAGTATTCGTCGTGAAAATGGTAATCGGACAATTAACGTCTGGGCAAGTGTTGACGCTGAACAAGTTGAGCCATTCAAAGTTGCTAACGATATCAGAGACAACTTTATTCCTGAACTATTAAGAAAATTTCCAAAAGTTCAAAGTGAAGTGTCGGGCAGTATTCAAGAAGAAATGGAAGGTGCGGACAATCAAAAACGTGACTTTATTATCTCATTGTTGATTGTTTTCTCATTACTGGCTATACCATTGAAGTCTTACTCTCAGGCAGTGATGATTATGATCGTTATTCCTTTTGGTATTATTGGTTCGGTCTTTGGCCACTTCCTTTTAGGTATGGACTTAAGTGCACTATCAGTTATGGGGATATTAGCGGCTGCGGGTGTGGTCGTTAATGACTCCTTAGTCATGGTTGATTATGTTAATAATGCCAGAAAATCAGGCGTCAAACTAAAAGATGCGGTAATACATGCCGGCACTAAACGTTTTAGAGCTATCATGTTAACGTCAATAACAACCTTTATTGGTTTAGTGCCTATCATCTTCTTTGAGGTAAGTGCCCAAGCACAAATCGTAATTCCAATGGCGATATCTTTAGCCTTTGGGGTATTATTTGCGACTATAGTTACACTGGTACTGATCCCAAGTTTATATCTTATTATTGAAGATATGAAAAAGATCTTTAAGCGTAAAAAGAAACAACCGCTTATTGCTGAAAACACAGGTGATTTATCGGTTAATTAATCGATAGTATTTTTATCAAAGCCATTACTTTTGTAATGGCTTTTTTATGCGATTCATTAAATTTATTAACCAATATCTCTCTGCTAGCCTGGTCAAGAAAAGCTATCGTTAATAATAATAGCTGGCTATAATGGTGTTAATGCTAATATTAATAAATGAAGCGAACTCATTATAATGAAATATATTTATCTTTTTTCAACACTTACTCTCATGACAATAACGGGTTGTTCGACAACTGAAAATGCTTGCGAAGATATAACCATCGCGAGTGAACAGATTCAAATGTGCCAGTCACTGCAACGCCAAATAGCAGACGCCAAAGGTAAACCTATAAAACGAACTGAGTTAGAACGTCGTTATCAAGTTGACTGCATCGACATTCGCTACTATCGTGATGACAAACAACCAGCAATTTGTGGTAATAAACAAAAAATTGGCGAAGAAATTAAGACGCTTAAAAAAGAGGCTAATCAGTAAACGATTAAGCTCTTGGTCGCTTACTTTAAGGCAAACTTTAGGGTTTGCTTTTTTGTTTACTTTTCTTAAAATTAATCATCAAATGAGTGTGTCATATGTTTAAAAAAATAGTCGGTTTAGTCTTCACTTGTAGCTTTTTATTCTCATGTCAGCAAGCCGCTGAGGAAGTGACTAGCAGAGATACAGCCAATACCGAAGCTATTTCAGCCGCAGAGGTATCAATAATGCCTAAAAAAAGTTTGTCTGCTAAAGCGGAACCTGAGCAAATATCATTTACCGCAACAATTAAATATATGAATTTAGAAGGGGGCTTTTTTGGATTAATTTCTAAAGAAGGTAAGCATTGGTTACCGCTGAATTTAGAAAAAGAATTCCAAAAAGATGGCGCTGTTATCAAAGTAACAGGCAAAGCTATCACGGGTATGATGACTATTCAGCAATGGGGAACTCCTTTTTCAATTACCGATATTGAATTAATTACTGCAGCGAATAAAGCGCCTGAAAATAAGAACCTGCAGTAGTTTTACTTACTGAGCGAAGGTTGCATCAATAATGTTAGATGACTAATGTTAGATGACTAATGTTAGGTGACGATTTTCACCTGAAATGATGATTTGATAGATACCACGATATTCTTGTTCTGTCATTAGTGATACAAAGCTTTGGCTTAGTCATTCTGCCAATTGTATTAAGGTATGTAGCGGTGTTACTTACAGAGCGAAGGTTGCATCCATAATGTTAGATGAATAATGTTAGGTGACGGTTTTTACCTGAAATGATGATTTGATAGATACCACGATATTCTTGTTCTGTCATTACTGATACAAAGCTTTGGCTTAGTCATTCTGCCAATTGTATTAAGGTATGTAGCGGTGTTACTTGCAGAGCGAAGGTTGCATTAGTAATGTTAGGTGTCGGTTTTCACCTGAAATGATGATTTGATAGATACCACGATATTCTTGTTCTGTCATTGGTGATACTGAGCTTTGGCTTAGTAATTCTGCCAATTGTGCCGTGGTGTTACTGTGTCCAAACACTACGGTGTTCTCTTGTTCTTTGATCAATTGCCAGGCGAGTTGCTCTAATTTATTGGGCGCATAATTTTTGATCGCAAGTTGTTGCTGTTGTGCTAGCGGTGTAGCCGTTGCCATAGTCCGTTGATAGCGCGTACTGTATATATTTTCTATTTCTGCATTCTCTAGAATACGCGCAAGTTCTTTTGCTCTATATGTACCGCATTGTGTTAATCCAGAATCTTCTTGTTCAGTTTTGTTTTCAGCATGACGAATTAAATAAAGGCTGTAGCTTTTACTTTCCTTTTGTACATAAGCGTTTTCAGTCGCATTAACGATTAAAAAAGGTATGTTGATAAAAAAAATTAACAGTAAAATTAATTTATTCATAACATACCTTTTTCGATTCATGCTTATTCACTGTTAAAATAAACGATTCAAACCATTCAATGCAGCAACACGAAATGCCTCAGCCATCGTTGGATAATTAAACGTGGTATTAACAAAGTATTCAATGGTATTACCGCCATTGGTTTGTTGCATAATTGCTTGACCAATATGAATGATTTCAGCCGCATTTTCACCAAAACAATGAATACCTAAAATTTCTTTAGTTTCACTGTGAAAAAGTATCTTTAGGGAACCGACTAAACTATTTGATATTTGTGCTCTTGCTAAATGTTTGAACTGGGCACGACCAACCTCATACGGAATTTTTGCCGCGGTCAGTTCTTGTTCTGTTTTACCAACAGAGCTTATTTCTGGAATCGTGTAGATACCTGTAGGAATATCAGCAATAAGTTTTGCTGTACTTTGGTGATCTATCATCGCTGAGGCAGCTAACCGGCCTTGATCATAAGCAGCACTGGCTAAGCTTGGGTAACCAATGACATCACCTACCGCATATATATTGTCGACACTGGTTTGATATTGATCGTTGACTTTTAGTTGCCCACGTCCATCTGCTGATAATCCTGCATTTTCAACTTTTAAGTCGGCTGTATTACCTGTTCGCCCATTAGCAAAGAGTAAACAGTCGGCGCGCATTTTTTTACCTGATTCTAAATGAACAACCACAGAGTCGTCGGATGCTTCAACTCGTGCAATCGCCTCGCCATGACGGATCACTACACCATTATTCCATAAGTGGTAGCTGAGTGAATCAGACATTTCTGCATCTAAAAAAGAAAGCAGTCTATCTCGGGTATTAATTAAATCTACCTTTACACCTAAACCTCTAAATATAGAGGCATATTCGGAACCAATAACACCAGCACCATAAATAATGATAGAACGGGGATCATGCTTAAGTGATAAGATGGTATCTGAGTCATAGACTCGCGGATGGTTAAAATCAATATCTTTAGGTCGGTAGGGATGTGAACCAGTAGCAATAACAATTTGCTTTGCCGTAATTTGTTCAATAGCGCCCTCGTTATTCACTATTCTAAGCGTATGGGCATCAATAAAAGACGCTTCACCCGAAATCAGTTCAACGCGGTTACGATCATAAAAGCCACTGCGTAACTGTACTTGTTTACGAATAACCGAAGAGGCATGTTTAAGAATAGCTGGGAACGTTAAGTGTTTTGCTTTTTCATGGCCTCTAAAAAGTGGGCTCGCGTTATACTCAATGAGTCGGCTAACACTTTGACGTAAAGCTTTTGAAGGAATAGTTCCCCAATGCGTACAACCACCGCCAACGTCTTTATATCGTTCAACAATAGCAACACGTTTTTCTTTTTTAGATAGCTCCATAGCGGTACCTTCGCCACCTGGTCCGGTACCTATAATTATTGCATCGTAATCGTAATCGTTATTTGTTTTCTTCTTCGTTTTAGCTTTATTTTGAGTTGCCAAAATCTTGCCTTAAATTCCTACTAAGATAAAAAAATTTTAGCAGGAATTTAGACATCTGACCATGTAAAAGCTTATTAATCTAAAGGGTTTATGCCAGTTGGGTTAATAAGCGTTGAAAATGTTGTTGTTGGTCTGCCAAGTGCTGCTTAAATTCTTGGTATTGCGCTGCTAATTCAGAGCTCTCAACGTCGGCGATTAATTTATCGCGCCTACTGGCAAGTAATTTTTTACGCACATCATAGTAGTCATTAATTCTACTAATGAGTAAATCATATTCTTGCTGTAGTTTTTCTCGCATTTGCTCCGCATTTGGATGAGAGAGTAACTTCTTCTGGCTACGTTTAAATACCATAGCTAAGCGCGCTTTTTCAATTTTGTCATCCGGGTAAGTCCGTAGTTTTGAGGTAAGCTTCAAAAACTCACAACCCTTAATCAACCATTTAGTTGGATCAAACTGCCACCAACGAATGCCGTTACGATAATCATTTTCAAAAATATGATGATAGTTATGATAGCCCTCACCAAAAGTTAAAAAAGCAAGAAAGCCATTATCTCGTGCAGTATTTCTTTCTGTGTAAGTTTGTTTACCCCAGATATGTGCCAAAGAATTAATGAAAAAAGTAGTGTGATGGCTTAACACTAAACGCAAGAAACCGACTAAAAGTAAACTACTAATAATATCGCCGTGCCATAAACCAAATAAAATAGGTACACCAAAGTTCATTAATATTGTCAGCAACAAATAATTTCTGTGCTGCCACATTACAATAGCGTCTTTTTGTAAATCACGGGTATTGTCGTAATTAGCATATCGATGCGCTTGATACTCACGAAGCATCCAACCGATATGTGAATACCAAAAGCCTTTTTTAGCTGAATAGGGGTCTTTGTCATTATTATCGACATGCTTATGATGAACTCTATGATCAGAAGCCCAATGTAATATACTATTTTGTAAGGCAAATGCACCACCTAGTGCAAAAATGAAACGCAGCGAAGCATGTGCTTGATAGGTTTTGTGCGACCATAATCGGTGATAGCCAGCAGTAATAGACATACCACAATAAATAAAGCAGCATAGTGCTACTACAAGTTCAGTGGTATCAAAACCGTGTGTTATTGCTCGATACGGGACGCCAATTGCGGCAACTAAAAAGGTAATTAAAAACACACTAAAATTTAGCCAAACGATTTTAGGTTTATTCATGTAATAAGAATTCCATCAGTAAAAAAACGAACACTAAGTAAATAATTTCAGTGTACACGTGTACTCTATTTTAACTTTGATCACTTTTCAGTCAAGGTAATTTTTATTAAACTTTTTATCTTCAATCAATAATACTGGATTTAAATGTAGATGTTAGTGATCAAGTTTCTAGTAAATAGATGAAAATTCAGTATGATATAAACAGGCTAAAGTATAGGTTAATTAAGTAATGAGCGGGATTCGGGCACAGCAAAAAGAAAAAACACGTCGACAAATAATTGATGCTGCTCTTGGGCAGTTAAGTAGTGAACGTAGCTTTTCGAGTTTGAGCTTACGGGAAGTCGCTAAAGAGGCTGGCTTAGCACCAACATCATTTTATCGACATTTTTCTGATATGAACGAACTAGGTTTGACGCTGGTCGATGAAGCGGGTTTAACTTTGCGTCAATTAATGCGACAAGCTCGCCAACGAATTGAAAAAGGTGGTTCTGTCATTCAAATATCTGTCGTTACCTTTATGGAGTTTATTGAAAGTAACGGTAATATATTTCGCTTATTATTACGAGAGCGTTCTGGAACGTCAGCTGCTTTTCGAGCGGCGGTAAATCGAGAAGTGCGTTATTTCACCTTAGAACTATGTGATTATTTACAGCAAGCAAATAAATTGAATGCGGATGTGGCTTTTTTACAAGCCGATGCAGCGGTGACTATCGTATTTAGTGCTGGCTCTGATGCATTAGATGTTGATAAAGAGGATCGTCAACAAATTTCAATGCGTACCATTCAGCAGCTGCGCTTTATAGCACGGGGAGCTGCTGAATTTAGCAATAGGGGAGTAAAAAAGTAAAAACGTTACTTTTTACGTGAAAGTATCACACCTGTTTCAACATGGTGGGTATATGGAAACTGATCAAATAACGCAAATTTTTCAATATTGTGTGTCTTTATTAGTTCAACTAAGTTTTCTTTTAATGTCTCAGGATTACATGAGATATAAACAATACGTTCAAATCGGCTGACTAACTCAACGCTGTCAGGGTCAAGGCCAGCTCTTGGTGGATCAACTAATACTGTATCGTAATTATAGCTTTTAAGATCGAAACCTTCTAGACGACGAAATACTCGCTCACCATTCATCGCTTGACTAAAATCTTCGCTAGACATTCTTATTATATCAACATTGGTTAACTGGTTTGCGGTGATATTATTTTGTGCTGATTTTACTGATGTTTTCGATATTTCAGTACCTAATACTCGATCAAAGTTTTCAGCGAGTGCGATACTAAAGTTACCATTACCACAATAGAGTTCGATTAAGTCACCACCGATATTTTGTGTGCCTTGCTTTGCCCAAAGTAGCATTTGCTCATTAACGTGCCCGTTAGGCTGTGTAAAACTATTTTCTACTTGCTCGTAGATATAAGTTTTATCGCCAACAGTTAACTTCTCAGTGACATAATCTTTATCAAGGATAAATTTTTGTTTTTTAGCACGGCCAATAATATCAACAGGGGCTATTGCTGAAAGGGTTGTTTTTAGTGTTGCCGCTTCAGTTAGCCATTCTTCATCTAATTGTCTGTGATATAACAAGCTTATTAAAAGCTCGCCACTGAGCGTTGATAAAAAATCGACTTGAAATAATCGATGACGAAGTGACGGTTTATCTTTAATTTCGTCAAGCAAGGCTTTCATAGCTTGATTAATGAGTTTACTGGCAACCGGGAAAGTGTCGACGCGATACTTTTCTTTCGTTTCACTATTAAACATAATATAAAATAAGTCATCATTGTCATGCCAAACTCTAAATTCTGCTCGTAATCTATAGTTTAAAGGCTCTGATCGAAAAACATCAAAATTTGGTAAGTCAAAATCACTAAACAATTTAGCGATATCATCCTGTTTGTTATCAAGTTGTTTATCATAAAATTGTGGTGCAATGTGACTAAACATATATAAGCCTTAAACGTAGAAAGAATTAAACAATATTATACCCAACTCTAGTGAGTATTAAAGAGGCGCTGAGTTTAGCGATTGTGATTACTTTGTCTAGTCATTTGTCTATAATTTTCTTACAAGGGATTGACTTCTTGCTAAAGTTTTACGAAAAAATGCCGATATAATAGCCATATTAAATTTAAGGATCTTTAGATCTTTGATTGTGTTTAATTAAAATTTAATTAGATACTGGAGAGTAACAATGAATAAAATTGATAATCAGACAAGGTTGCCGAATTATTTAGGGCAAAGTCGTAAAAGTGAACCAGCAAATAATGAAGTCGTTAAACGAGAAATGCCAGCAGAGTCAGTTAATACACTGGCATTAAACCATCGTGCTGCCATTACGATGAAAATTATATCTCAATCAATTTCTAGTCAGATTTCAGCAAATTTTCAAAAGATTACCGATGCACCACAAGCAACTAATGTAGTGATGAGTGATCTCAGTAAAACAGCGTTAACTGAAAGCGAGCCATCAACTAGCCTTTTTGATTTCGAAGCAGTGGCTCGTAATGTTATGGACTTTGTTAGCGCGAGTATCTTAGCTGCCCAAGCAAATGGAGCGAGTGAGGATAAGTTGAAAGAGATGTTTGAGCAGGGGCGTGCTGGGGCGAATTTAGGTATTGATCAAGCAAAAGGCGATTTAAAAGATCTCGCCATGCTTGACGATGACTTAAACCAAGGTATAGAAAAAAGTCGTACGCTTATTAACAAGGGAATTGATGACCTCCATGAACAAATGTTTCCTTCAGCCAATAAATCAAATGAGAAGGTATCAGAGTTAACGCCAATTATCAGTTCTACAGCAATTGATAGCGAATTATACACAAGCAATTCAAAAAGTAGCGAGCTGAGTATTACTACTACTGACGGTGATGTAGTTTCAATATCATTTAGCGAATTACAAGAATATGCCAGTAAAGAAGCTTACCAGTATCAAGAGAGTAGCCAAGGGGGATCGACAAATTATAGTAGTACCAGTAGTCAGTATCATGAAATCAACTTTTCTTATAGCGTAGAGGGTGAACTTGATGATGATGAAAAAGCAGCAATCGAAGCATTAATTAAAGACGTAAATTCATTACAAAAAGATTTCTTTAATGGCGATGTTAATAAAGCTTTTGAAAAAGCAGTTGAACTTGGCTTCGATAATAAACAGATAACTAGTTTTAGTATGGATTTGCAACAAACAAAAACCAGTTATGTTAGCCAAGCGTATACAGCAGTGGCAGAGTTGGATGATAAATTAGCGCCTAGTGTCGGAAAAGACCTGAGGCCTTTAATTGACTTCTTAGATCAGTTTAACCAACTGCAAGAACAAGCAGATAAAATATTGTCTAAGAATGATGATGCTTTTGGTCAGTTACTTGATGCAGTCTTTAAAGCTGAGTTTGGTGACGATAAAGTCGCTAAAGAAAAGTTCGATAAAGTAATAGATACGGTTAAGTCTGACAACATTAAGCTTTAATAGATAAAATAAACCCACGCTAACGTGGGTTTATTTAGGATAACTTACCAAGAAGAACGGTTATTCTTCTTCGAGATTTTTTTCTGGACGTTCCTTAGCTTCACGAACTTTCAAAGTACGCTGCTGAAATTCAGTATCATTAAGCGATGAAACAGCCGCATCAGCCGCATCAGCTGACATTTCAACAAAACCAAAACCACGACGCTTTCCAGTATGTTTATCTTTCATTAAACGAACAGAATGAACTTGACCATGTTCAGAGAATAACTCTCTGATCGATGATTCATTTGCTCGGTAAGGTAGATTCCCTACATATAACGTTTTTATTTCTTCATCAGCACTTTCTGCAGTAGTTGATGAACCTATAAGTGGCGCAATAAAAGTACTTACTAAAACTAATATCGCAGTAATTTCTGGTGAGCTGCCAATAACAGTTGATAAAATGTAAGCAATAACAGCAAATACTACTGCGACTATAAATGTTAACCCTTGAGGAGACTTCATATATGAATACCTAATTATTATTTTAAATTCTAAATTAAAAAACTAAATTGCAATGTACCTGCTACCCAGCCTTGAATATTGTACAAAGTACAAAGTTGTAAAAAAGATAAGTGTAATTTATATGCAAATAACACCTTACTTATATTAAGCAAAAAATAAAAAGTTTACTACACTAAATAAGCATATTAATTAAAAGCACTATTTTAGTGCTTATATAAGCCACTTTAAATGGATTATTATATAGTAGGAATAAGAACGTTGATGTTTATTGAGCGATTAGAGAGTATATTGCCCACATTGTTTTTATTTTCAGCAAACAAACATAAAGATGAAAATAGTGCTTGATCCTTTTCAAAATATGTCTAGAATGCGCTCCAGTTCCAAGGGGTAACCCAAACGAACGTTTTGATAAGTTATCTACATCACTTTAGAGTAAAGTAGTTAACTTAACGTTTTATAGATAAGGTTTGAATCTTCGAAAAG
>NZ_JACGWC010000024.1:0-57140 GCF_014077545.1 Colwellia sp. BRX10-1 | reverse complement strand
CGGCTTCGGCTTTTGCCGCTGCTTTACGCTCAGCTTCTGCTTCAGCTTTTGCTGCAGCAACTGCTTTACCATTTTCTGCTTCTTTAGCATCAGCAATTGCTTTTGCTTCAGCAGCTGCTTGAGCGGCGATTTCAGCTTCTGCTGCTACTTTAGCTTCAGCTTCTGCTTGCTGTTGTTCTTCA
This sequence comes from Colwellia sp. BRX10-1, assembly GCF_014077545.1. Taxonomy (NCBI): domain Bacteria; kingdom Pseudomonadati; phylum Pseudomonadota; class Gammaproteobacteria; order Alteromonadales; family Colwelliaceae; genus Colwellia; species Colwellia sp. BRX10-1. The sequence goes on along the minus strand of NZ_JACGWC010000024.1, from coordinate 56,958 downwards.
ACTTCGCTGCGCTTAACATAAGTGCGTTTTTTACGCACTTCAACATTAACTGACTTAGCTTTACTGCCATGTCCCATCGTTAACGTTGATTTAGATTTACGGTTAAGCGTCATTTTTAATGGTCCGGCTGTTGAGTCGTCACCATGTTGCTTTTTCAAGTGGTCTAACAATGCTTCTTTTTCATCTTGTGATACGGAATCGGTCGCGGATTTATTCACGCCAGAGTCAGCCAATTGGCTAACTAAGCGGTCCACCGGTGTACCAATTTCTTGAGCAAGTTCTGCTACAGTTGTGTTTGACATCTACTATATTCTCCCGGGAATTATTCTTCGTTAAACCAACAAATATTACGCGCAGCCATAATTAACTCGCCCGCTTTGGTTTCATCTAATTCTTCAATATCGGCAATTTCGTCAACGCCTTGTTCAGCTAAGTCTTCAAGGGTAATTACACCACGACTTGCTAATACAAATGCTAAGTGACGTTCTAAACCGTCTAGCGCTAATAAATCAGCTGCTGGTTCTGCATTTTCAAGAGATTCTTCACTTGCTAATGCACGAGTCGTTAATGCCGCTTTGGCACGTTCACGAAGCGCTTCAACAATATCTTCATCCATACCGTCAATTTCTAACATTTCAGCTGCTGGTACGTAAGCGATTTCTTCTAACGTAGCAAAACCTTCTTCTGCTAATAAGTTAGCAAAATCATCATCGATATCTAAGTTATCTGTAAACAATGAAATAACTTTATCGTTTTCGGCTTGATGCTTCTCGTTCATGTCAGCAACAGTCATCACGTTTAATTCCCAGCCAGTTAATTGGCTAGCTAAACGGATATTTTGACCACTACGACCAATGGCCATCGCTAAATTGCCTTCTTCAACAGCAATATCCATGGTGCCTTTGTCTTCATCAACAATAATTGATGCAACTTCAGCTGGAGCCATTGCGTTGATAACATATTGTGCTGGGTTATCGTCATATAAAACGATATCAACACGTTCACCACCAAGCTCAGTTGAAACGGCTTGCACGCGTGAACCACGCATACCAACACAAGCACCTACTGGGTCAATACGCTTGTCATTAGATTTTACAGAAATCTTTGCACGTGAACCTGGATCGCGAGCAGCGCCCTTAATTTCTAGCATCTCTTCGCCAATTTCTGGCACTTCTACGCGGAAAAGTTCAATTAACATTTCAGGCTTAGAACGAGTCACTAATAATTGTGCGCCGCGCGTTTCTGTTTTAATTTCGTATAACAAACCACGAACACGATCCCCTGGACGGAATGTTTCACGAGGTAACATATCGTCACGGTAGATAACCGCCTCTGCATTATTACCTAAATCAATAATGATGCTATCGCGACTGGCTTTTTTAACAACACCTGTCACTAGTTCGCCAATTTGTTCTTGGTAAGCTTCAACAATAAGAGCACGTTCTGCTTCACGAATTTTTTGTACAATAACTTGTTTTGCTGTTTGCGTAGTTACACGGTCAAATTTAACTGATTCAATTTGATCTTCAATGTAATCGCCTAACTGCAACTCTTCATTGTCATACTGTGCAGCTGACAAACTCATTTCTGCAAATGGGTTTTCTGCTACGGCGTCATCGGCAACAACCAACCAACGTCGGAAAGTATCAAATTCACCATTAGTACGGTCAATAGCAACACGAACAATAATGTCACCTTCATATTTTTTCTTTGTTGCTGTTTCTAAAGCGGTTTCCATTGCTTCAAAAATGCTTTCACGGGGTAATGCTTTTTCGTTAGATACGGCATCTACAACCAGTAATATTTCCTTACTCATGCTACTTAGCCTTTTTAATCGTTTCTGAACAGTTCAACTATTTATGTAATGACGTTGAACAACTACGTATTTTTATTTTATTGTTATTATTTGCTTAGCTTTTTTTATTATGATTAAAAACCAAATTGCCCTTAACAATATTACCAAGCACTAATTCATAGTCTTCACTGTCGACCGTTACTACTAAAGTATCGTTTTCAACGGCAGCTAAGCGACCTTTAAATTTGCGGCGACCGTTTAATGGTATAGATAATTTTACTTCAATAATTTCACCAATCACTGCTTCATAGTGTGGTTTATCAAATAACGGTCGGTCTAAACCGGGTGACGAAACTTCTAAATTAAACTCACTGCCGATAGGGTCTTCAACGTCAAGAATAGCGCCTACTTGACGGCTAACTTCAGCACAATCATCAACATCAATGCCATTCTCATGGTCGATAAACAAACGTAATACTGAGTTATTACCAGCACTAATATACTCAATGCCTAATAATTCCTTACCAACTTCTTCAACAGCAGGACGTAACATGTCTGTTAATTTATGTTCAAACTTAGCCAATCATTTTCTCCAAATAAAATCTTACTTTGTCTTCATGTATCAACATCCAGATACAAAAAAAGGGCTTATAGCCCAGCAATTCTTAAAGCTTATCGTGCTGAACAAATGTCCCAGATACGAAAAAGCCCCAATACGCGGGGCTTATTACACTGAACCCACGATGTTGATTTAACCTAGTGACTTATAAAATAAGCCGTCAAATCGATACAACAATATAAAATTATCTTCTAACTTTGCTTTAAGCAATAGCCAAAAAATTAATTTCAGTGAAATATTGTTATATTTAAGCTAGGTCAATTATATAGCGACTACCGCCGAATCGCAAGCCTAATTGATAGGATAAGCAATAAAACCTTAAGTTATAGAGCTCATTAACGCCTACATTATATATCGCTCTAAATAACAGTAAGTTAGTAATTTTTTATCAAGCATGCTATAAATTGAAGTAGGCCTAACTTTTCAGTAAATCAACATATTATGTATAGCTATTCTCAATTATTAATGCGCAACGTCATTTTAGGGATGTTTTTTAATATTCTTATTGTTGTTATGGTGAGTTATTTCTTTGCTACCTCACTCTCGAGTAAGCAATTAATGATGCAAAACTCTATTTCAGCTATTATCGACACATCAGATAAGACCAACCAATTAGAACAAGTTAAACACTTAGTTAATCTAGCTGATTTTCAATTATTTTCCCTACAACAACAAAACAAAGAAATAGTTAATTATAAAGTAGAAAACACCAACCTGCTTGTCCCTTATATTTCTCCACCCATAGTCGTATTTACCCACCCATCTAATACGACCGTTAGTTATCAAATAAACAGTAATGACGCCGCGACATTGATCTTTAAAATAATGCTGGTATCTATTTTAGCCAGCCTTATCATTATTGTTATTGCTTGTACGTTAAGTGTTAAACACACTAAAAAGCTTGTTTTTGTGGTTAACAACAAAATAAAACAGGGTATTGCTCAAGTTATATCGATGAATAAACTTGAGGCTGGTGATGAAATTATCGACATGCCTGAATTAACTCATGGACTAAAAAAAGTCGAGGCATTACTTTCCGCGCATGTTAATGATGCCAGTGCACTTGAAAAGCAAGCTTATATAGAACCTCTTACAAAATTAGAAAACCGTAATCGCTTTATTCAGTTTTTTGCTAATGATGAAAACCAGGTTGAATTTGGTGTCTTAGCGATAACACGCTGTTCTGAACTGCAAACGATAAATCAAATACACGGTTACAGTGAAGGTGATAATTATATTTGCAAAGTTGCCGACATTATCAAAAGCGTTACTGCAACCTACCGAGGTGCAAATGTTTATCGACTTAATAGTTCTGACTTTGCCACTTTGCTTCCTAACGTAACATTAAAAGAAGCTGAAAACGCTGCGAATGAAATATCCAGTAAGTTTAACGCTTACCAACAATCATCAGATTTAGATTCAGTTGGCTACACTGGGTTAGTCTATTTCGAGAAAGATAAACCACTTGGCGAATTACTGGCACTCGCTGATACCGGCATCAGTATTGCACAAACTCAACAACTCAATTCTTGGTATTCGCAAAGCGACAGTGACATTTTACATAGCTCTAGTGCGAATTATGGCAACCAAAATTGGCGTCAAGAAATAGACAGCGTATTAGAAAACCAACGGGTTAAATTACTTGTCCAACCGATAAAACCTAACAGCCGTAACAATAAGGTCTATGGTGAAATTCTTGCCCGCTTTTTAAATTCAACTGATGAAATGTTACCCACCGCTTCTTTTATAGCTATGGCGGAAAAGCTTGATAAAATGATGGCTGTTGACAAAATGATTATCGAAAAAGTGATCAGTGAAATTAAAACAAAAAATTTACATGACCAATTTTTTGGCATCAACATCAGTTCACGCAGTATTCATGACGAACATTTTTTAATTTGGCTTGAACGTCGTTTATTGAAAGAGGCAACTATTGCTGCGAAATTGATCTTTGAGATAACGGAATACGGCCTCCAACAAAACATTAAAACCAGTAAGCGTTTTATTGATATGATCCACAGAGTCGGTTCTCGTATTACTGTTGAGCGTTTTGGTGTGGGTTTAACCTCTTTTAAATTTTTCCGCGACCTTAAACCTGACTTTATTAAAATGGATAGTACTTATACACGTGATATTGATGATGATAAAAACAACCAGTACTTCATCAGATTAATGGTCGATCTTGCTCATCGTCTCAGTATCACTGTTCTAGCTGAAAGTGTTGAAAGCCAAGAAGAAAAGTTTACTTTAGAAAAATTATTTATCGATGGTTGCCAAGGTTTTTATTTAGGAAAGCCTGAAGCGATTTAATTGAGTATAACTTAAAGCTAAACGTTCCATCTTAATAAAGGCCAAGCATGGCAAGAAGATAGTGCATATGCAATAAAAATTAAGGCATTGAGCGGTTGTCATCTGGCTAATAAAGTCGGATAATAGCGTGAATTATCTCATAAAATTAATTTTCAAATGACAGATTATCTACTGCTGTTAGTTAGCACAGTATTAGTCAATAACTTTGTTCTCGTAAAGTTCCTAGGTTTATGCCCATTTATGGGGGTGTCTTCACGTACTGAAACTGCAATCGGTATGTCATTTGCCACCACCTTTGTAATGACTATTGCTTCGTTACTCAGCTACATCGTAAATACCTATATTCTTACTCCTCTGGGACTCGAATATCTAACAACTATGATGTTTATTTTAGTCATTGCTGTTGTTGTACAATTTACCGAAATGGTCGTACATAAAACCAGTGCCAACTTATACCGTTTACTGGGTATTTTCTTGCCTTTGATTACCACTAATTGCGCGGTATTAGGTGTTGCTTTATTAAATATTTATGAGCAACATAATTTTCTTGAGTCGATTGTTTATGGCTTTGGCGCGGCTGTCGGTTTTTCACTTGTACTTATTATGTTTTCAGCGATGCGCGAAAAACTTGCTAATGCTGATATCCCAAAACCTTTTAAAGGTTCCGCTATCGCTATGATAACCGCTGGCTTAATGTCACTTGCCTTTATGGGTTTCACTGGATTGGTGAAGTTGTAATGACCACCCTATTAGCAATACTAGTACTTGGCTGTATGGCATTAGTCTTTGGCGCCATTCTTGGCTTTGCCTCTGTAAAATTTCACGTTGAGGGCGACCCTCTTGCCGAGCAGGTTGATGCTATTTTACCACAAACGCAATGTGGCCAATGCGGTTACCCCGGTTGTAAACCTTATGCTGAAGCAGTCGCTAACGGTGAGGCTATTAACAAATGCGCACCTGGCGGCGAAGATACCATCAAAAAAATAGCAGACTTAATGGGGGTTGAACCACCACCTCTTGACGAAAACCATGATACAGACAATTCTCCTAAAGTTGCTTTTATTATTGAAGAAGACTGTATTGGTTGTACTAAATGTATTCAAGCTTGTCCTGTTGATGCAATCTTAGGTACGACCAAACAGATGCACACTATAATAGCCGACGAATGTACTGGCTGTGACTTATGTATAGACCCTTGTCCGGTTGATTGCATAATAATGATACCTATCGCTAAAACACCACAAAACTGGCAATGGGATCTTAATAATATACCTGTGGTACAGCTTGATTAGGTGAGGATTCGTGGGATCAGTTATTGAACGTATAAAGCGCGCTAATTTTTGGACTTTTCATGGCGGTATACATCCACCAGAACAGAAGTTCTTAACCACTGATAAGCCTATCAGAGCGGTTAGCATACCTGAACAGCTAATACTGCCATTACAGCAACACATAGGTATTGCTGCAGATTTACGGGTAAAAGTAGGTGATAAAGTACTTAAGGGGCAAGCACTCACCCAGAGTATGCATCCTATGGCTGTTCCTATTCACGCTCCTACGAGTGGCACTATTACTGCCATTAAAAATGCCGTTATTGCTCATCCCTCAGGCCTAAGCGAATTATGCTTATTTATTAAGCCAGACGGAGAAGATACATGGCAAGAACGTCATATATGTACTGATGTAAGTAAATTAAGCCATAATGAAATAATTGATAAAATTTCCTCAGCCGGTATATCAGGCATGGGCGGTGCTGGCTTTCCTACACAAGTTAAAATAAGTACTAGAGACAAAATACAATTCCTTATTATTAATGCCGCTGAATGTGAACCTTATATTAGTGCTGACGATTTACTAATCCGCGAGCACAGCCCATCAATTCTAGATGGCATTAATATACTTGACCGTCTTCTTTCACCTGAACATATCCTCATTGGTATTGAAAATAATAAACCTGAAGCGATAAAAGTACTTCAGCAAGCAACCGCTAATAATGAAAAAATTCAAGTGTGTGTTGTGCCAACTAAATATCCTACTGGCGGTGAAAAACAGTTAATTCAAATATTAACAGGTCAAGAGGTTCCTTCAGGCGTTTTCCCAAGTTCTATGGGTATTGTTATGCAAAACATTGCCACTTGCTTTGCGATAGCTGATGCGGTAATAAACGATATTCCATTAATTAAGAGAGTGGTCACTGTCAGTGGCCAAGCTTTACAAAAGCCACAGAATGTCTGGTCATTACTCGGCACCCCCGTAGGCTTCTTGCTCGAACAATGTGGTTACCCCAATAAAGATAAAAAGCATATCATTATGGGTGGTCCAATGATGGGCTATAGCTTACCCACAGACCAAGTTCCCGTTGTAAAAACAACCAATTGTATACTTGCACCGAGTGAGCAGGAAATATCATCACCTTATTCAACCGGCACAAAAGAGGTTGAGTGTATCAGATGTGGCCAGTGTAGTGATGTCTGCCCCAGCCAATTGTTACCACAAGAGTTACAGTGGAGCGCTAAAGCAAAAGATCACCAACAACTTGATAAATTAAACTTATTTGATTGTATTGAATGTGGTGCTTGTGCCTATGTTTGTCCGAGCCAGATCCCCTTGGTGCATTATTACCGAGTAGCAAAATCTGAAATTCGTCAACAAAAACAACTTGATCTAAAAGCTGAACATGCAAAGGTAAGATTTGAAGCACGAAAAGAGCGTTTAGCCAGAGATAAAATAGCACGAGAAGAAAAACATAAAGCAGCAGCAGAAGCACGTAAAGCGCGGATGAACTCAGGTACCAGCGAAGCAAAAACAGAAAAATCAGCGGTTGCTGCCGCCTTAGCTAGAGTTAAAGCGAAAAAAGCTCAACAAACCCAAGGTAGTGAAAATGTCACTGCACAGACAGAAGCACCATCGGTAGAAAATGAACAAAAAAGTCAAGTGAGCGCAGCTATTGCAAGAGCGAAAGCGAAAAAGCTAGCAGCTCAACAAAATACGGCAACTTATAAATCAGAACCACAAAGTGCGCTGGGAGATGTTCCACCGGCAATTGATGATAAAAAAGCTAAAATTGCCAATGCTGTTGCAAAGGCGAAAGCCCGTAAGCTAGCTGAAAAAAATAAGAATAGCGCAGATGATAGCGACTTAACCCTTGATAATAACATTGTTAACGAAGCAGACGCACAAGCAAACCAGGCTGATATGCTCGTTCCAGCTGATGATAAAAAAGCTAAAATTGCCAAGGCGGTTGCAAGGGCTAAAGCCCGCAAGCTTGCTGAAAAAAATACGAATAGCGCAGATAATAGCGACTTACCCCTTGATAATAACATTGTCGTCGAAGCTGACGCACAAGCAAACCAGACTGATATGCTCGTTCCAGCTGATGATAAAAAAGCTAAAATTGCCAAGGCGGTTGCAAAAGCTAAAGCCCGTAAGCTAGCTGAAAAAAATAACAATAGCGCAGATGATAGCGACTTAACCCTTGATAATAACATTGTCATCGATACAGACGCACAAGCAAACCAGGCTGATATGCTCGTTCCAGCTGATGATAAAAAAGCTAAAATTGCTGCAGCAATTGCAAAGGCGAAAGCCCGTAAACTTGCCCAGCAACAATCAAAATCAACGGCTAATACTAGCGAAGAAAAAACCAACAAACCCGTAAAATCAGAGTTGACGTAAAATTATGGCCTTTTGGATAGCAAGCTCACCACATAATCATGTTCAAAGTGAAACATCATCAATAATGCGTATGGTCATTTACGCCACTATTCCCGGTGTATTTGCCCAGTGGTATTTTTTTGGCTGGGGTAATTTAATCCATATATCACTCGCTGTGATCACCGCATTAATAGCAGAATTTACCGTTTTATCTTTACGGGAGAAAAATATCAAGGCGCAACTATTTGATGGCAGCGCTATTTTAACGGCGGTATTACTGGGGATTAGTTTACCCGCCATAGCGCCGTGGTGGATCACTGTTATCGGTGTATCTTTTGCCATTATTGTCGTAAAGCAATTATACGGAGGTCTAGGTCATAACCCTTTCAACCCTGCAATGGCCGCTTATGTCATGCTATTGATTTCATTTCCGGTACAAATGACATCGTGGTTACCGCCACTTGAACTAATGACCTTACCGTTAAATTTTGTTGATACACTCTCTGTAATCTTTAGTAGCTTTACCATTGATGGCTATTCTGTTGAGCAACTAAGAACACATGTCGACGGTTATACCATGGCAACCCCCCTAGATACGGTAAAAACAAACCTAACACTGGGCTTAAACATTGCAGAAAGTATGACAAGTCCCGTCATTGGTGAAAATTTTGGAGTGGGTTGGGAATGGGTTAGTGCTGGGTTTTTACTCGGTGGTCTATTCTTAATAGGCAAAAAAACAATTCATTGGGCAACACCCGTTAGCTTTTTAGCAAGCATATTTGTTTGTTCATTAATTGCTTTTTTATATAGCCAAGATACTAACGCTTCAACACTCTTCCATTGGTTTAATGGTGCATGTATGTTTGGTGCATTCTTTATTTTAACGGACCCAGTTTCTGGCGCTACCAGTATTAAAGGCCGAATCGTTTTTGGCGCATTAGCAGGCTTTTTAGTCTTTATTATTAGAAAATACGGCGGTTACCCTGATGGCGTCGCGTTTGCAGTGCTAATTTGTAACATGGCTGCTCCACTAATAGATCAATACACACGCCCCCGTACTTATGGGCATAATATTTCATCAAGTAAAGCAGGCAAAGAATAATGGTCCTTTCTCTTACCAGTGCAGTCAGTAAAAATGCCAGGATCCTCGCTTTATTTGCTATTGCTTGCACGGCAATTGTTGGCGTGGTTCATTCACTCACCAAAGATCAAATTATCTTGCAGCAACAACAAGACTTATTGCGTAATTTAAACAGTATCATTGCCAAAAATAGCTACAACAATGTTATCTATAAAGACTGCTTCATTTTACCTAACGAGGCATTAGGCACAGTTAACCCACCAAAAGTTTACCGGGCAAGAAATGATAATAGCCCTGTTGCTGCAGCAATTACCACCGTTGCACCAGATGGATACAGTGGCAATATAGAGCTTATTGTTGCCATCAATATCGATGGTAGCATAAGCGGTGTTAGAACATTAAAACACCAAGAAACGCCTGGACTAGGCGATAAAATTGAAGAGAAAAAAAGTGATTGGATCAATAGTTTTACCGGTAAAAAGCTCATTGATAAAAATGATAATCGTTGGTTAGTAAGAAAAGATGGCGGCATGTTTGACCAGTTCACAGGCGCGACAATAACCCCACGTGCTGTGGTCAAAGCAGTACGCAAATCCGTTAATTATTTTAACGCTCACCAAGATGAATTATTTGAAGCAGCGAGTAATTGTTCAAATCAAGATGTTGCTAAGGGAGCTTAATCGTCATGAAAATTAACGATGAATATAAAGAATTAGCTTGGCAAGGTTTATGGAAGAACAATCCGGGTATAGTACAGCTTTTAGGATTGTGTCCATTATTAGCCGTAACATCGACCCTAACCAATGCTATTGGTTTGGGCTTAGCGACCTTATTTGTTCTAATTTGTTCAAATACTACCGTATCGGCAATACGAAAATGGGTACCTAAAGAAATTAGGATCCCTATTTTTGTTTTAATTATTGCTTCTTTTGTTACCTGTGTGCAATTATTAATGAATGCCTATACTTTTGGCTTATATCAATCACTTGGCATATTCTTACCCTTAATTGTTACTAACTGTGCCATTATTGGTAGAGCGGAGGCATATGCCTCTAAAAACCCAATTAAACAAGCAAGCTTTGACGGTTTAATGATGGGCTTAGGCTTTTTATTAATATTGATGTTGTTGGGTGCAGTAAGAGAAATACTTGGCCAAGGAACGCTGTTTGATGGCGCTAATTTATTACTTGGCGAATGGGCAAGTATATTACGTATTGAAGTTTACACCCTCGATAGTCAATTTTTACTCGCCATACTACCCCCAGGTGCTTTTATCGTCATGGGCTTATTTATAGCTTTAAAAAACGCCATTGATGATCGAGTAGCAGCCGCTAAGCCTAAAACAGAAAGTAAGGAAATTGAACGAGTTCGTGTCAATTTTGATGAAAAATAATAATAAAAGAATAACGCCATGAATAAAGTACAACGTTTAGAAATATTAACTCGGTTACGAGACAATAATCCACACCCAACCACTGAACTTAATTTTTCTTCACCTTTTGAGTTGCTTATTGCTGTGCTGCTTTCAGCACAATCGACTGATGTTGGTGTTAACAAAGCCACAGCAAAGCTTTATCCTGTTGCTAATACCCCTCAAGCTATACTTGATTTAGGCCTTGATGGCTTGAAGTTTTATATAAAAACAATTGGTTTATTTAATACTAAAGCGGCAAACACGCTAAAAACATGCCAAATGTTAGTTGATTTACATAATGGCGAAGTTCCCAAAGAAAGGGCGGCATTAGAAGCCTTACCTGGGGTTGGCAGAAAAACAGCAAATGTTGTTTTAAACACCGCTTTTGGCCAACTAAAAGATAATGAAGGTAAGTACTTTATTGCAGTAGACACCCATATTCAAAGACTGGCAAATCGTACCGGTTATGCGAAAGGGAAAACAGTTGAAGAAACCGAAAAAAATATTATTAAAAACACACCAAGAAAAACAGAGTTTTTTTATAACTTGCATCACTGGTTCATTCTGCATGGTCGTTATACTTGTATAGCAAGAACCCCCCGTTGTGGTTCTTGTATAATAGAAGATTTATGTAGTTTTAAAGAGAAAACCAGTTAATTCGTTCTCGATTATTATCAGTGTATAACCGTTAGTTATAAATTTATATACTTGTTGTATATCCGCAAAAACTCACCACTTTCCTTAATTTTAGTTAACCCTAAATTAAAATCATTTCGAATTTTTTTATCTCTAAATACGGGACGATAGTCCATTGGTTTATCGATAGTAAGTTTGTGCTCGGTAATTTCTTGGCTATCTAGACCATGCATTAAATTAAGTTTCTTTACAAAATATCTAAAGATATAACGATCGCTTACCACCACATCATAGCGCCCAAAATACAGTAACTTCACTTGTGTTAGTTGGTCGCTAACGCCATAAAACCTACTGTCTTCTTTTACTTTTTTTAGCCATTTAGGGTAGCGTTTATCTGCTCCTTGAAAAGAAACCACATTCAACGAATCTAAATCTTTAGGCCTTTCCAGTAAAATATTTTTATTCTTTAAAGTAATAAATACATTGTCATAGATTACAGCTGCCTTGGCATAAAAACCGCCTTGTGATTTCAAGTTTACCCCCATATCTCCCATGACTGCATTAACTAAATTATTGGTGAAAGCATAAGGAATTCGTCCTAATGGAAAGTACATTGGCTTTAACGTATGCCCTTTATGAGCTAAGGCGGCTTTAATAATATCTATTTCGATTCCACTATTATCATCTTCAAAAATATAAGGAGGAATTTCTTTACTAAAAGCCATTGATACTTCTGTAGCTTGGCTAATAATAGGCCATAGGAGACTACAGATAATCAAGCTATATGTGAGTGGTATTATTTTTATCATGTCATTAATTTGTTGTAATATTGTTAACAGACTACATAAGAATATAAAATAAACTATTGATAATGTCATTTTATTTTTCAGTGGGTGTATTTACTGATATTCGTTTTTAATTAGCATAGTAAATAAAATACTTTCTGTTTATAGTGGCAATTAATGTAATGGTAAATGAATTATTATCGAAACAACAGATGAAGTTTTTGCTGTTTGTAAATCATTACTTTTTATTAGCTAACAATACAAAACAGGTACAAAATGAAATTTTTACACACAATGGTTCGCGTACATGATTTAGATAAGTCACTCAATTTTTATATTAATCAGCTAGGGCTCATTGAAACAAAACGTGTCGATGTACCCAAAGGGAAGTTTTCATTGATTTTTCTTGCGACAGAAGTTGGCGGCCCTGAAATTGAACTGACCCATAACTGGGATTCTGAAGAAGAATATACCGTTGGCAGAAACTTTGGTCATTTAGCATTTGAGGTTGCTGACATATATAAAACTTGCGCGGCGCTTATGGCATCAGGTGTTGTTATTAATCGTCCGCCTCGTGACGGCCATATGGCTTTCGTAAAATCTCCAGATGGCATATCTATTGAGTTATTGCAAAAAGATGACGCATTAGCCCCTCAAGAGCCTTGGTTGAGTATGGAAAATCAAGGAAGCTGGTAAAGTAACGGCTTAATTATCTTGTCGATGACATTTCACTCGACAAGATATTTAATGTTTACTTGAGTACTGATAATAAATCACTGTGATCATCGGTCCATATTATACGACTCTTTTCGCCAATATTTGGCATTGGCCAAGCACTCGCGTATATTTTAATGCGCGCATCATTAAGAAAAAACTCATTATTTGTTACTAGCACCCACTGAACATTATGTTCATTTTCTTTGTCGGCTAGCGTTTCCACATAAACAATTTCTTTATCTAATGCATCGGCTAAGCCACGCACTAAAGGTGTTAAATTAAGGTGTGAATTAGAAATGTGTATCGCTAATACGCCATCTTTTTTTAGGTGCTTAAAATAAAGCAGCAATGCTTCTTTTGTTAATAAATGCTGTGGGATGGAATCACCCGAGAAGGCGTCAATGACTAAGGCATCAAACTGTTTGCTTCCTGAATCTTCAAATTGTTGCTTTAAACTAACCCGACCATCACCTAAAACCACTTCAATGTTGGCAGCAGAATCTTTTAAGTAACTAAAATAGTTATTAGCGGCAAAAATAACCGCAGGGTTTAATTCATAAAATATATAGTGGTCAGTTTTATTACCATAAGCCGCTAAGGTACCTGCGCCCAAGCCCACAAATCCGGCATTTATATTTTGAGCACTCCCCTCTTGTACTCTTTGTTTGGTCAGTTGCTCAAGTGTAAGAGCAACACCGGTATTTTTTCTATAGTAACTTAATGGCGTTTTTTCATTGCCTTTCTCTAATGATTGCGTACCGTGTGATGTTGTTCCATCAATCAAACGACGTTGCACTTTATTATTAACTTCTACATCTTTAACACTTAAAATTCCGTAAAAATTGCGTTCACTTGCCACATTAGTTTTAACAAAAAGCGTATTAAGATAAAACAATCCCACGGTAAAACTGACCGCTAAAATAAGATTAGATGCTACCAACCAAGTTTGTGTTTTTATTGCCGTATTTCTTTGTGAATAAATACTCAAAGCTAAAAGAACAAAGACACTAATAATGGCTAAAGGAAACTCTAAAAATTGATCAAAGATATTTTGCGCAATAAAAGCAACAAAGGCACTACCTAAAAAGCCACCCAATGACATAAATAAGTAAAACAAAGTTAACTGCTGAACTTGCGGTTTTAAACGTGCTAATTCCCCATGACAAATCATACACGCACTAAATAATATACAAGCGTAAATAACCACTTGTGAAATAATGTCGAGTTGCGAGCCAATAAAGTACATCAACAAAGCTAAACAAGCCGTGAGTACAAATAGCGCAAACCAATATTCTCTGACATACCACTTAGAGCTATGAAAACTAATAATAAAAGTCAGTAGGTATAAACACAGCGGCACTATCCATAAAAAAGGCACAGGGGGAATATTTTGTGTCATAGCATTGGTGGACGCCACTAATAAAACAACACCAACCATGGCTAAGGCTATCCATAAAACTTTATCCAATAATGTGGTTGTTACGACGATTTTATCCAACGCTTGCTGAGTACTTTGCTCAACAGAAGTAAAGCTTAATTTTGACATTTTTAATAATAACGTTACCAGTAGTAACGCATAACAACCATACCCGAACGTCCAATAATTTGATTGTTGAGTTGTGGTTAGCAGCGGTTCAAATAGAAAAGGAAAACTGATTAACGCCAGCAAAGAACCTACATTGGATAATGAATACAATTGATAAGGGAGTTTTCCTATTTCGATATAAGTTAACCATCGCTGTATTAACGGGCCCGTTGACGACAAAATAAAATAAGGTAACCCTATCGATACGGTTAATAACAGTAGGATATTTTGAAGTGGCGAACTTGTCTGTGATATATCACCCCAATCTTGAATGCCAATAGGAAGAAATAACACACTGACAAGTAGAAAGACCGAGTGAATAATTAATTGTTTTTTGACAGATTTAACTTGTGTTAAACAGTGAGCGTAAAAATATCCTAATAATAGAAAAGCTTGAAAAAACAATAAACATGCAGTCCAGACAGCTGAACCACCGCCAAAGTATGGCAAAATCAATTTAGCAATAAGGGGTTGTACTTGGAATAATAAAAAAGCACTTAAAAAAATAATCGCCAGATATAGCATTTAATATATTTCTCTTAATCGTCAATCTAACTAGCTAATTGCTGGTTACGCTTGTGTTACCTAATGTGGGCATTTTTTAATCCCCTTTATCATGAGCACGTCATTCTTTCACATGGAGATACATGGATGTATTAATGCCGCGATGTCAAAGAGCGGCCATGTGATCATGACATACTATTCATCCTGACCACGTCATTATTTCACCTCGACATACATGGATTTATTAATACTTTGATGACATGGCTGTCAAAAAGCGGCCATGTCATCATGCATACTGCTCATCCTGAACATAAAAAAAAGCGCTACATAGCGCTTTTTTTATTTTAAGCTAAATATATATTATTCAGCTTTCGGTTTTGCCTTAGCTTTTGGCTTTGCTTTAGCCTTGGCTTTGGGTTTTACTTTTTTCTTTGCTTCTTCAACCCATTTACCCTCAACATACTTTGCATTCCAGCCCGTTGCTTTAGGTTTTGCGCCATCGGCTTCAGGTGCAAGTTCAGTCATGACATACTGTTCTTTGGTTTTACGACTATAGCGCACAACGGCTAAGTTTCCGTCAGGATCCTTAATAGGCGCATCGGCTAAATAATAAAATTTACTCGATATTCTGTCTCTAAAACGCTGTAGCTCTTCAACTTTAGGTGCACGTGTTTCTCTTGAGCGCGGAAAAGTGTTCGCTGCCAAGAAAATACCCGCTGCGCCATCACGTAATACAAAGTGTGCTTCTGATTTTTCACAAAGTAATTCAGGTAGTTGCACAGGATCTTCTTTTGGAGGAGCCGCTTCACCACTTGCTAGTAACTTACGTGTGTTTTTACATTCTGCATTGGTACAATCAAAATATTTACCAAAACGGCCTGACTTAAGCTCCATTTCAGCCTCACAACGATCACATTCTAAAATGGGACCATCGTAACCTTTTATTTTAAACTCGCCGGTCTCAACTTCAATACCATCACAAACAGGGTTATTACCACAAACATGTAGCTTACGCGTTTCGTCAATTAAATAACTGTCCATCGCAGTACTACATTTATCACAGCGTCGCATGGCACGTAAAGCATCAGTTTCTTGGTCTTCCACTAATACACTGACCGCTTCTTCGCCAGAAGTAAGGTTCATCGTTTGCGTACAGCGTTCTTTTGGCGGTAAAGCGTAACCAGAACAACCTAAGAAGACGCCAGTAGAAGCAGTACGAATACCCATTTTACGACCACAGGTCGGACAATCAATATCTGTTAATACCGGTTCATTATTACGCATGCCACCTTCTTCAGTAGGCATATCAGCTTGGCTTAACTGTTTAGTGAAATTTTTATAGAAACCGTTAAGGACATCTTTCCAATTAGCTTTACCCTCAGCCACTTCATCAAGCTCTTGCTCCATGTTGGCGGTAAAATCATAATTCATTAAGTCTTTAAAACTTTCAGATAAACTGTCAGTAACAATTTCGCCCATTTTTTCGGCGTAAAAACGTTTTTTATCTAAGCGAGCGTAACCACGGTCTTGAATAGTAGAAATAATTGACGCATACGTTGATGGGCGACCAATTGAACGCTTTTCTAATTCTTTTACTAGTGATGCTTCACCAAAACGAGCTGGTGGTTTAGTAAAGTGTTGCGCTGGATTTAACTGCTCTAGGGTTAATACTTCACCAACAGATAAATCAGGTAAATGCTTGTCATCACCTTTTGATAATTGCGGATGGACTCTTGTCCAACCGTCAAATTGCATGACGCGACCTTTGGCCTTTAAATCAAAGCCTGAAGCACCAACAGTAATGGTACTAACGGTATAGCGCGCAGCTGTCATTTGACAAGCAACAAACTGTCGCCAAATTAGGTCGTAAAGCTTCTTAGCATCGGCTTCAATGCCTTCCATAAATGCAGATTCTATTTTAACATTAGATGGACGAATCGCTTCATGGGCCTCTTGTGCACCCGACTTACTGCTGTAAATTTTCGCTTTTTCAGGTAAATAATTTTCACCAAAGTTTTTAGCAATATAACCACGGCACATTTCAACTGCATCTTTACTTAGATTGGTTGAATCGGTACGCATATAAGTGATATGACCTGCTTCGTATAAACGCTGAGCTAAACCCATAGTACGCTTTACGCCAAAACCTAATTTAGTACTTGCTGCCTGTTGCAGTGTCGACGTAATAAAAGGAGCAGAGGGGGTACTTTTTGACGGTTTATCATCACGTTTATTTACGGTATAGGCTGACTTTTCTAAACTTGCTAATGCTGTTTTCGCATCTTTTTCGTTGGTCGGCTTAAATGCTTTACCATTTTCGTGGGTAACATCTAATGGAAAATCTAAACCAGAAGCGGTTTTTGTGTCAGCGGTGATTTCCCAAAATTCTTTCGGGTCAAACGCTTTAATCTCACGTTCTTTTTCAACAACTAATTTAACAGCAACCGACTGTACGCGACCGGCAGATAAACCACGGGCAACTTTTTTCCACAATAATGGGCTAACCATAAAGCCAACAACACGGTCAAGAAAACGTCTTGCTTGTTGAGCATTAACACCTGGCATACTTAATTCACCGGGTGTAGAGAAAGCTTGCTGGATAGCGTTTTCAGTTATTTCATTAAAGACAACACGTTTAAATTTGCTGTCATCGCCGCCGATAATTTCTTTTAAGTGCCAAGCAATCGCCTCTCCCTCGCGATCCAAATCGGTTGCGAGATAGACAGTGTCGGCTGAACCGGCAAGTTTGATTAATTCAGCAACAACTTTTTCTTTGCCTTCGAGTATTTGATAATTTGCTTCCCAATCGTTTTCAGGATCAATACCCATGCGGTTAACAAGTGCTTGCTTATCTCGTTTAGCTTTATATTTAGCTTTTGCTGCAGGTGCCATTTTTCTGACTTCAGCAGGAGATTTCGCGGCAACTTTTTTACCAGTACTACTGTGAGGAAGATCACGTACATGACCGACACTAGATTTCACAATAAAGTCTTTACCAAGATATTTGTTAATTGTCTTCGCTTTGGCTGGTGATTCGACAATAACCAGAGATTTTGCCATATATATATACTTTCCTACGTCACTGGCTATTTTTTTTGCCAGTATAATTACATTTCGGTCAGAACTGTCTAAAAATTAGCCGAGCAACTCATTTTTAGCACAAAAAAACCATAAATCATTGAAATTAGAATTCCTATTAGATATATCGGTAAATAAGCAAGCTGACAAGTTATTATTTTTAATAACATCGCCTAATTGAGCTATTTTCGTTATAATGGCGTCAATATTTCGGTATGACTATTATAAAAACTTTCCTGCCAACGATAATTTAATTCTATCTTAAATTCAATTGTTGCCAGTCAAAAAGCCTATGTCACCGTGTAAAACAATATTCATTTAATGCTTACTATCAATGTAAATTATTCGGATAAATAACAAGAGAACAAATATATGACAACATCATGGACTAACTTACAGGAAAAACTAACCAACTGTTTATGCCCAGCAGGTAACGGTGTTTTTACCGTCAATACCGCTAAAGAGCGTAAAGAGCAATTGCATCAAGCCTTGTTCGGTCAATCGACAGACATTGATAATATTTGGAAAGAGTCATTAAAAGGGCTTCCTGATGCGTCAAATGCCGTTATTTTAGGTGTTGCCTCTGATTGCGGTGGCGGAATTTTACGTGGAGCAAATTGGGGGCCATTATTTGTCCGTTCAACTTTACTTGAACAATACCCTGAGCTTGAAGCATTTGATATGGGAGATGTTCGCGTTATTCCACATTTACTTCATGATAAATATTTAAATGAAGCAACGCTTTCTAACTGTAGAAAAGCCCTTTATAAAGATGAAAACAGCCCTTATGCTGTTAGCCCATTAACCATTACTGAAGATGTATTACACGACTTTTATGCTGAGTTCCCACAAAAAGGTATTTTCGGCATTGGTGGCGATCACTCAGTAAGCTACCCGTTAACAAAAGCTTACTTGCAAGCAAAGAAAAAGCGCGGCATTCGTGCCGCTATTATTCATTTTGATGCTCACACTGATTTATTGGTTGAACGCCTTGGCATTGATTTATGCTTTGGCTCTTGGTGTACCCATATTTTAGATGATTTACATGAAAAACATCATTTGATTCAAGTGGGTATTCGCTCGAGCGGTCGTCCTAAGTCGCATTGGGAAAACACTTTTGGTGTAAGACAACATTGGGCTCATGAAGTGAAAGAGCTGGGCGTTGAAAAAATCATTGAAAATATTTTAGCGCAATTAAAAGATGAAAACATTGATGAATTGTATGTAAGCTTTGATATTGATGCACTTGATGAAACTGTCGCTGCTGCCACAGGCACACCAGAGCCAGATGGTTTATTTCAAAATGAAGCGATGGATATACTTCGCGCTTTAGCAGCAAAATACCGTATTACCGGTGCTGACATGATGGAAATTGCTCCTTTTACCGACAGCACAGGTTTAGGAAAAGAGAGTCGTGATAAAACGTTAGCGGCTGGCGCAGAGATCTCTGCCTTTTTAATAGCAGAGATGGCTAAATAAATTTTTAGTTTTATCTGTTATCGATAAATAAAAATAAAAAAACCGCTTAACAAGCGGTTTTTTTTATAGGTGGAAAAGTTAATTATTATTGAATAATAATACTTACACCACTAAATACAGTTGTTACACCACCAGGGGTTTCAACTTTTATTTCTAATGGTCCACTGGTTGGTTCCGCCTCACCTTTAATCGCAACACTAAATTGGCTACCACCATTACTCGAATCCCCTGGCCATGTATAACTACTGGTACCGACTTCAGATCCAACACTAGCTACAAATGACACAATAGTACCAGCCGGCATAGGTTGGTTATGTAAATCAGCGATAACAACACTAACTGTTCCGGTACTTTCGCCAGCAATATAGAGAGAAATATCGTTTCGGTCAAAGTTTGGTGACGTATCGACAACGGCATCGTTTGTTGCTGTAACGGTTATATATGGTGACGTACCTGACATAATAATAACGGTAGAGCCACGAACATTGGTTGACACTTTTTGCGCTTTTTTGGTCGGATCAGGTTCATCATCTGGATTAGCACAATATTGATTGGCTACCTCGGTACCTGGATTCGTTATATCATTTAAACCACATAAAATACCATTATATACACTATTTTCTATATCAAAAATTCCATTGCTATTAAAGTCAACAAACTCTTCTAACTCACCACCAGCTTGAGTGCTCACTTCTACTGGATTGTATAAATTATCTTCATTATGGTCAACAAAGGCCTCCTTTAGGTCGTAAAGTCTATCGCCAACATCTTTTCCTTGAAACAAAGTGAACTCACTCTCGTCAAAGCGACCATTACTATTTTTATCAGGAAATGACTCTTCACCAATAGCGGTTGCTAATATTGTCACTCTTCCGCCATATTCCTGTCCAAGATAATTATTACCATTTGGCAAAGGTTGGCGAGCACAAAAGATCGCTGGATCATCATTTTCAGCCACACTACAAAAACTACTGGTTAATACTTGTCCCGCTGGACGAGGGTTTTGACTGGTCCACATAACAGAGCATGCACCATTAGTTGTTGTACATGAGGAACCTACAGAACCACCTTCAGTAGTAAAGTTAACAGCGGTTCCATCTGGTACTGGATTATTAAATGCATCAGCCATGCGAACAACAACAGGTACTTCTACACCATCAATGCCCCAAGCTTCAGGGTTTGCGACCCCCCGGGCCAAGCTAAAGCTATCTTGGTCCGGTAAACCCGTTGAAACGACGAGTTGACTGGATTGAGTAAATACAAAAGTGCCACCTAATGACTCTGTCGATGCTGTAACACGCACTGTAGTTGCAACAGAGCCTGAATTAACAACTGTTTGTACTAAACCTTGATCGTTAGTGGTCGCAAAATTTTGACTTAATTTTATACCACCCACATTGGTATTTAAGGAAAAATTCACTCGACGATTATTATAGGGGTTACCATCGGTATCTTTTACTTTGAACATCACCGTTGAACTTTCAGAGCCTCCAACAATACCAGCGCCTATTATACCAATATGCTCTGGCGATGCAGACACATACTCGATACTACCAATGTCAGCAGCTAAAACGCTAACAGATGCTGTTGCTGATAAATTAATGCCCCCAGCATTAGCAGTGACATTAATCGTGTCATCACCTACACACCCCTGTGCTAGATAAGTACTTGTCGCCGCACCATTAGAGGTAGTAATCGGTGTACTTAGTGTAGCGGTTGATTGTGCCGTACACCCAGATGAAAAATTAACATCTACAGGTTCAGTAAATAGATTACCTTGATCATCAACAATTGATACTGAAATAACACTCGTTCCGCCAGCAGAAATATTCGTTAAACTGACATCAGCAACACCTTCTATAAATGGGCTACCTGCTCCCATAATGACAGTTGAAGAACCAACAACAAAAATTGTTTGACCCGATTCTCCACTGGTAATTGATGCAGTAATAGTTCCTGCACCTAAGTTTTCACCCGCATATATATCAACAATCGCTTGATTATTTGCATTTGTGATAGCAGATGGAATAGGTATATCACCTACAGTAGAACTAAAAGTAACAATCAAAGGAGCACTAATACCATCAATTGTCGCAATTATTCTTGCCGGTTTTGATGACGTAACCGTGTCAGTGGCATTGCTATCACCATCTATGAGAGTGACGTTGATATTAATATCACCGACAACACCTATATCATCACCTTGTGTTTTAAAGCCTAATGGTACTAACGAGATCTCACCAGAAGAAAGAGAAGCGGATATCTCACCAGCACCACGAACACTACCTGCTGTGAGGGTAATCGTAGCGATACCATCTTCATTTGTTAAAGCAGAACCAGAAGATGGCGAAAAGGCTCCTAAATTTGTTGCGAAGGTTACCGCTCTGTTTGAAACAGGAGCACTGCCTTGCATTACTGTTGCTGTAACCGTTACCGGTGCAGCACCGGTCACCGTACTATCGGAAATATTGAGTGAAATAGTACTGGCAACAGATCCACCTGCAACCGGAGTTTCCACTCTAGATAAACCGCCATCACCACTACCACCACAACCACTTAGTGCGATAATTAAAATCCAAAAACTCAAACGTTGAAGCAGTGCCATACAAGCATCCCTTAGTATTTTTATTTACATCTCTATTTATAGTAACTTATATTCTAGAAATTTCATTAAAAATAGCGCTATAGTTGCTTTTTAATCAATAGCTTTTTTATCAATGAATTACCTGTTAATCTACTATTCATAATTTATAATAAAAAATAACGTTGCATTTCTTTATGACTGATAAAAAAAAAGCTAGTTTAACCGCTAGAATTGTTACTGGCATGCTTGCCGGTATCGCGGTAGGCGTATCCTTACAATTTCTTATGCCAGACAAATCAGACTTTGTTATCCCACTCTATTTCTTTGAACTTTCATTACGATCATTTTTGGTTGACGGGATTTTTGAAGTCATTGGACAAATTTTCATTTCAAGTTTAAAAATGTTGGTAGTACCACTGGTTTTTGTATCGCTGATTTGTGGGACTTGTTCCTTAAAAGATACCACAAAACTTGGACGTATTGGCGGTAAAGCCATTTCACTCTATTTAATTACAACAGCTATAGCGATTAGCTTTGCAATGTTTTTAGCGTTATTAATAAGCCCTGGCGAAGGGGTCAACATGGCCTCGGACACAACCTTCACTAGTCGTGAAGCGCCTTCTTTAGCGCAAGTCTTTATTCAAATGTTTCCGAGTAATCCGTTTGAAGCTTTTGCAAAAGGCAATATGCTTCAAGTCATTATATTTGCTTTGTTATTTGGTATTGCTATAGCGCTTTCAGGTAAAGCCGGCGAACGTATTGCTAGTTTATTTGAAGACATGAGTACCGTTATCATGCGCTTGGTAACTATATTAATGAACCTTGCTCCTTATGGTGTGTTTTGTTTATTAGCGAGTTTATTCACTGATATGTCACTTAAGGTATTCGGCAACCTAATTGTTTACTTCTTAGTCGTTTTCTTTGCACTAATTTTACATGCTACGGTAACTTATTCTACTATCTTAAAAGTAATGACTGGTTTAAACCCAATTACTTTTTTGAAAAAAATGCGTGATACCGTTATCTTTGCATTTTCAACAGCCAGCAGTAATGCAACCATTCCGGTAACACTTGAAACTGTTACCAAAAAAATGGGTGTTAAAAATTCAATCGCTTCGTTTACCGTACCTCTAGGTGCAACCATTAATATGGATGGCACGGCTATAATGCAAGGCGTAGCTACTGTATTTATTGCGCAAGTGTTTAATGTTGATTTAACATTTAGTCAATATTTAATGGTAATACTTACCGCGACCTTAGCTTCAATTGGCACAGCTGGTGTTCCAGGCGTAGGTTTAATTATGCTAGCTATGGTACTAGATCAAGTAGGTTTACCTGTAGAAGGCATAGGTTTAATTATAGGTGTTGACCGTTTGCTTGATATGACACGAACCGCGGTTAATGTCACGGGTGACAGCATGGTCTCAATTGTTGTCGCTAAATCAGAAAATCAGTTTGATGAAGATATTTTTTATGATGAAAATGCAGGAAGTAAAATTGAGAATATTGATTTTCAAGACTTAGAAAAAAACCAAAGTGGCGATTAGCACTTACAAGACAGAATATTAAACAAAAAAAAGGTGCTTTAAAGCACCTTTTTTATGTTTTGGGTATTTAAAACATTAATACTTATCATACCTTGCTAAGCAAAAACAATATTGCAAGCGCCCTTATAAGCACTATCAAATTTGTACAGATATCACCTTATCAACGGATGTTTACCATACACTATTTGCAATGTCATAGTGGTAATAAACCAAGCGCTGGTGCTAATATTCAAGTTAAATAATACTAATTTCTAGTAGCGTATCACGTTAAACTGAAGCTGGTTTTCGACAGAAAAATAGCTAAAGTTGATACCGACAGCTTAAAGTCGGCTCGATGTCGAGGTGATGTCACCGCCTTGTCGTCACGTATAATACAATGCGGCATTATCATAGAGAATAATCTTAACACATCAGTACAAGGAAAATTAATGGACATTAATAGTGTAAAACTCAGGGAGATGCGCCTTGAAAGGCATTGGTCACAAGAGCAACTCGCTACACTAAGCTCCTTAAACCTTCGGACAATCCAGCGACTTGAATCTGGTGCTAAGGTATCAACAGAGTCTTTACGAGCGCTTGCCGCCGTATTTGAAGTACCTGCAGAGAGATTACTGCTAAATGCCGATAAACCCAGCGAATCTGCCCTCGCATCAATTCACGAAGGTATATTAAAAGGCCTAGAATTTAGTGGATTGACTTCACGCGCAGATTTTTGGTGGCTCGCGCTCGCCATAACGATGCTACTCGCCTTCGCTAAATTACTCGCCGAGGCTTTCGCTAGTCCGCTGCCAATGCAAATTGCCTCATTACTAGTTTTACTGCCGTGGGTCGCTGCATGTACTCGACGTCTGCGTGACGCTGGGCTAAGTATTTGGTGGCAGCTAATAAGCTTAGCGCCAGTCGCCGGTATTATTATACTGCTCTACTTACTCACCTACAAAACTCAATCAAAAGAGCCCGATGAGGATCACCCTAAGTGATTTCAGCGCAATTTAGTATTGTTCCATACTCGTGCTAAGGACAACCCCGAATAACCACTATAAAAAAATGCGACTAAGATGACTAAGCAAGATATTATATCAGCTATAAAAAAACCTGAGTAGCTACTCAGGTTTTTGTGTTTTAACGACGCTTTTATTGTTACTAATCAGTCAATAATGGCTCAAATGATTTAACTAAATCGTCAATTGATTTCATTTGCTGTAAGTAAGGCTCAAGTTTATCAAGCGGCAACGCACAAGGGCCATCGCATTTAGCGTTATTAGGATCAGGGTGTGATTCTATAAATAAACCTGCTAAACCTAATGCCATACCACTACGCGCTAATTGTGCAGCTTTAGCACGACGACCACCTGCAGAATCAGCTCGGCCACCCGGCTGCTGTAAAGCATGAGTGGCATCGAATATGACTGGCGCATAATCTTTCATTTCATCCATCGCTAGCATATCAACAACAAGATTATTGTAACCATAACAACTACCGCGCTCGCAAAGAATAACTTGCTCATTGCCTGCTTCTGCGAATTTATTAATAATATGACGCATTTCATGTGCTGCTAAGAACTGTGGCTTTTTAACATTAATAATCGCATTGGTTTTTGCCATAGCAACCACTAGGTCTGTTTGGCGCGCTAAAAATGCCGGTAATTGAATAATATCAACCACCTCGGCTACAGGTTGCGCTTGATGTATTTCATGCACGTCGGTAATGATAGGTACGTTGAAGGTCGACTTTATTTCTTCAAATATTCTCAGACCTTCCTCTAAACCTGGTCCTCGGTATGAATGAACAGACGAACGGTTCGCTTTATCAAAAGATGCTTTGAATACGTAAGGAATATTGAGCTTTTGTGTCACTTCTACGTAGTGCTCTGCAATGCTCATCGCTAAATCACGTGACTCTAATACATTCATACCACCAAATAAAACAAACGGTTTATCGTTAGCGATTTCAATATCGTATTTAGTCAATTTAATTGAAGTTATTGTCATAATTTTTCCAAAATAAAGTCTGGAGCTAACAAACGATTAGCTACCAATAATTCTTAATAACTGGCCACATAACCAAGCCATATAAGTACCTAAAGCATAACCTAACACCGCCAGTAGTACACCAACCGGCGCTAAAGAAGGATGAAATGCTGATGCGATAACGGGCGCAGAAGCAGCACCACCGATATTGGCTTTACTGCCAACAGCTAGATAGAAGATCGGTGCTTTAATCATTTTGCCAACAATAAGCAGTAAAGCAACGTGGACTAACATCCAGATAACTCCAATGGCTATGTATTTGGGTGACTCAACAATTTGAGTAACGTCCATATGCAAACCTATTGTCGCGACTAATACATATAATAAGCTACTACCAACTTTCGAAGCTCCTACGGCTTCAAGTTTTCTTACTTTAGTAAACGACAATGCTAATCCTATCGTAGTCACTAAGACGATTATCCAGAATAGTTTTGAATGTAAGCTAAATTTTTCTAATTCAGGAAAGTTTGTCTGAAAATAAGGGACTAAAAAGTCAGCGGCAAAATGTGCTAAACCAGCAGCGCCAAAACCTACCGCTATAATCATCATAAAGTCTTTTAGTAACGGCAACTTGATATTTTCACGTTGAGCAGACTCTACTTTATCAATTAATCTATCAATTGCTGAAGTGTCAGCGCCACTCTTCGCATCAATACGCTTATGGTTTGCTGCTAAATAAAGTAATACCGCCATCCACAAGTTGGCTACAACAATATCAACGGTCACCATAATGGTGAATATTTTGCCATCAGCGCCATAAATTTCTTTCATCGCCAACATATTTGCGCCGCCACCAATCCAACTCCCCGCAAGCGCAGCCATACCACGCCAAACAGCTTCAGGACCAGTTACACCAAGTAATTCAGGCCAAATAGCAGAAATAACTAAGAGCGCAATTGGGCCGCCAATAACCACACCAACCGTGCCGGTTAAAAACATAATAATCGCTTTATTACCAAGACCAACAATTGCTTTTATGTCGATGCTCAAAGTGAGTAAAACCAAACAAGCCGGCAATAAATAATACTTGGCGACTTCGTCTACTTGACTCAATTCTGCACTAACAATGCCAAAAGTGTTTAGCAAAGAGGGTAATAGGTAGCACATAAGTAATGCTGGCACGTATTTATAGAACTTCTTAAATGCGGGGTGTTCACTATTTGAAGTATAAAAAACGAATCCAAGTATTAGTGCGAGTAACCCCATAACCGTGGCGTCATTCGTGATAAAAGGTGTATTGTTGATAATTTGATCTTCCATTGATTAACCTTGTTATTTTTATTTGATTTATTGGTTTTATTTGTAAACTACAGCCTTATTTCTAAGGCTTATTAATGTAATACCGTATCAGCTATAGTGATTTTGTCCAATTGCATTTTTAATAATTGCGCAGCAGGATCTTTTGGACATTTATCGACAAAATATTGGTAATCATCGTAAGCGACTTTAAAACAATCGAGTTGATGCAACAAAAAACCTCGGTCGCGACGCTCAAACGGATCTTCTGGGCGTAACGCTATTAATATATCAACACACTTTAATGCTTGAGCAAACTGCCCTTCGCGGATCAAAGCATTTTTCAATGAGCTAACGTGCTTAACAATTAAGCTTAACCTTGAAATATCTTCAATTTGGTCGCTTTGTGGATCGCCATCAAGTTCATCCATACATAAATCAAGCTCCTGCCAATTTAAAGACTCTCCAGTAATGGGATCAAAAACAATCGCATAAACATCATCACAGACGACGCGAATCATATTTTTCTTTGGTACGTACACCACATCAGCTTCAAAACCACAAAGACGAAATATATGGCAAAGCACTATACTTTTTAGCGCTGGGGCCATTAATTTAAAATCGAGTCCACTTTGTAACTTATGAGCACTAACGGGCCAAAAATCACGTTGATTATCAATAAAAAGTTGCCCAATGAAAAGTTCGTTGATTAATTGCTCAGCTTTTTCAAGATACTCTTCTGTATCAGAAATTAATTCTGAACATTGTTCAACTATTTGACTAAGGTTTGTTGGCTCAAAGTCACTATCACCAAAAACAACTTCTTCAATAAGTACAAAAGCTTCAATAAGTGATTTATCGTCATCATTGAGCTCGGAAAATAATAATTCATTCATGCTGTAATTTTTAATTGCTGACTCTATTTATAGTTATTGCTTATTTCAGGGTATATTTATTATAAAAATATCGTTTGTTTTGTTGTCGCTATTCGCACCACTAACATAATCCAGCCCATAGCTGCTAAATAACCTATCACTTGCATCATTCGGTTACGAGCTAACTTCAACGTATAATAGCCGGTAAAAATATAAAAAATAATGGCAAGTAACTTTTCGCCTAGCCATAAATATTCTATTGGATTTATCGCTAACTTGACAGCCAGACCAACACCTAATAGTAATAAAAAAGTGTCAACGATATGAGGGCTGATTTTCAACCATTTTTTATCTAATTGTGCTGAATTCATCAAGGTTAATGCAAACCGGTAGGTGAACAATATAATGCTTATTGCCGCCAGAGTCATATGTAAATGTTTCATGCAAAAACCTTATATTTATCTTCATTGTTCTTGTTGTACATAAATACAGCAAGTAACTCGGTCATTTCCGCCGTAATCTTTAAATGTTTCAATCGACTGATAACCCAATTGCTTTAATATATCGCTAACGCCAGCCGCTTGTTCAAAGCCATGTTCAAAATAGAGTGCACCATTATGGGTTAAATAACCTTGTGCGTCTTTGGCAATACGTTTGATATCTGCAAAACCATTATCCCGAGCAACCAGAGCAGATAGCGGTTCAAACCTGACATCGCCTGCAATTAAATGCTGATCGGCTTCATCTATATAAGGGGGGTTGCTAACGATAATATTAAACTTTTTATCTACAGCTACATTAGAGAACCAATCACTTTGATAAAGCTCTACCTGTGGTAACTGTAACCGTTGAGCATTTTTTTTAGCTAAACTAATCGCAGCGTCACTAAAATCAATGCCGTGAATTTGCCACTGCTTTTGTTCTGAAGCAAGCGACAGAGCAATAGCTCCGGTACCCGTACCGAGATCCAAGCACGATAAATCACTTGCTAGATGGCGCGCTAAAATATGTTCGACCAGTAACTCTGTATCTGGACGAGGAATTAAGGTTGCTGGTGATACGTAAAAAGGCAGTGACCAGAATTCACGTTCTTGTGTAATATAAGCAATAGGCTCGCCTTGCAAACGGCGCTCAAATAAAGCTAAAAAAGCGTGGAATTCATGCTCTGCTAACTTTTTGTCAGGCCAAGTTAACAAATAACTTGTTTCTTTATTTAAAACAAAGGCAAGTAGGATTTTACAATCGAGTTTTGCGCTATCAGAAAAGGCAGCGAGTAACTGCTGCCCTTGATTAATTATTTCAGCAAAACTCTGCTGGCAATATGTTATTGACGGTTTTAAGGATTCGCTCAAACCAATAACTAGTTTTGCTCAGCAAGAGCCGCAAGTAAATCGGCTTGATTTTCTAACATAATAGGCTCTAGGACCAAATGCAAGTTACCTTCAAGGACTTCGTTCAAACGATATAAAGTCAAGTTAATACGGTGGTCCGTCATACGTCCTTGCGGATAGTTGTAAGTACGAATTCGTTCTGAACGATCACCACTTGCCACTAAATTACGACGTGAAGACTCTTCTTCACTGCGGCGTTTTTCATCTTCTGCTTGTTGTAAGCGAGCTTGTAATACCGACATCGCTTGCGCACGGTTTTTATGCTGAGAGCGTTGTTCTTGACACTCGACAACTACGCCTGTTGGAATATGGGTAATACGAATGGCAGAATCAGTTTTGTTAACGTGCTGTCCACCCGCACCTGATGCGCGAAAAGTGTCAACTTTTAAATCTGCTTTATTAATTTCAATCGCGTCAGCTTCTGGTATCTCAGGCATAACAACAACGGTACAAGCAGAAGTATGCACTCGACCTTGAGATTCAGTTTCAGGAACACGTTGCACACGATGACCACCAGACTCGAACTTCATTTGTCCGTAGACGCCTTCTCCAAGCACTTTGAAAATGACTTCTTTATAGCCACCTTGTTCACTTTCATTGGTGTTCATAACTTCAATACGCCAGCCTTTCTTTTCACAGTAACGGCTATACATGCGGTATAAGTCGCCAGCAAAAATTGCCGCTTCATCACCACCGGCTCCTGCACGTAATTCAACAAAACAGTTATTGTTGTCGTTTGGATCTTTAGGTAATAGTAAAATTTGTAATTGATCGGCTAATTCTTCAATGGTTTTCTTAGCTGATTTAAATTCTTCTTGCGCCATTTCACGCATTTCAGGGTCTTCATCTTTTAGCATTTCTTCAGCTAAAGCAAAGTCTTCTTCTGCGCTTTGGTAGTCATTAAACACACTAGTGACTGCTTCTAATTGAGAAAACTCTTTTGATAAGGCAATAAATTTTTCTTGATCTGAAAGTGTTCCAGGATCAGAAAGCAAGGCTTGAACTTCTTCAAAGCGCTCGACTAATATTTCAAGTTTTTGATAAACAGATTTATTCATTAAGAAATCTTATAATTAGGAAACAGCGGATAAAAATTGGTGATGTGCAGTTTAAAGGGTTAGTTGAGCACTTTCAATCAAAGGTGTAAAAAAGCTGTAAATACCCAGCTAAGCTCAAATGTTCATCAAAATACGGTTTGGGTGTGTTGTAAGGTCGAGACCGTTATTTAATGTTATAAATATCGCGTAAGTATACCAATTTATCTAATTCGCCACCTTGGGCCGCCGATTGAATAGCGCTAGTGGGTGCATGCATAAATTTATTGGTCAACTTAGTGGCTAACTCAGCCAAAATAGCTTCTGGTGACTTATTACCCTGCAGTTGTAACAATGCTTTATCAAGTAACAGATCGCGATGTTCTAAACACTGTTTACGGTAATCTATAACGGTATCTTGGGTATTTAAGCCACGAAGCCATGACATAAACACATCAGATTGAGTAGAAACTATTGCCTCAGCTTGAACAGCTTCTTTGCGACGATTAGCTAAATTTTTCGCGATAATGCCTTGTAAATCATCGACCGTATATAGAAAAACATCTTCTAGATCACCAACCTGTTCTTCGATATCACGAGGAACCGCTAAATCAACCATAAAAATAGGACGATGCTTACGCTTTCCTAATGCGTGTTCAACCATACCTTTACCTATAATGGGTAAAGTACTACCGGTTGAACTAATAACAATATCGGCGTCAGCCATTTTGTCAGGGATTTGCGCCAAGGTAATAACGTCAGCGCCAATAGCACCAGCCATTGCTTCTGCACGGGCAATTGTGCGGTTAGCAACAGTTATTTTACCCACTTTATTCTCGTATAAATGTTTAGCAACCAGTTCAATAGTTTCACCGGCCCCCACTAATAGTACTTTTACATTTTCAAGACTGGCAAAAATATGTTTTGCTAGATTTACCGATGCAAAAGCAACCGAAACCGCACTCGCGCCAATTTCAGTTTCAGTGCGAACTTGTTTAGCAACACCAAAAGTACGTTGAAATAAACGGTCCATGACTAAAGACATAGAACCAGCAGCTTTCGCTTGGCTATAGGCTTGCTTCATTTGACCTAAGATTTGCGGTTCGCCTAAAACTAAAGAGTCTAAGCCACAAGCAACCCGCATCATGTGGTTAACGGCCTGTTGATCAGTATGCCAATATAAACTTGGCGTAATAGTTGAAGCAGGAACATTGTGATGTTTTTCTAACCAGCGGACAACTTTTTCTTGGGTAACCCTTACATCGCCTTCTTGAACTAAATACAGCTCTGTACGATTACATGTTGATAAAATAGCCGCTTCACGACATTCTACGTTTCCAAGTAATTCAGTTAATGCCACACTTAAATTGTCGGGATTAAAAGAGATTTTTTCTCTCACGGCAACAGGGGCAGTTTTGTGATTGATTCCAACAGCAACTATAGACATAACGGAACGATTCAGCCTTTTTAAGACGATTAATATAAGAAATAAAAATTATCGATAGCAATTTTTTTTCCATTAATCTTTTTATTAACGACATTATTAATCAAGTTTTATAAAAAACCTATGATCTATGATAAATAATGATGTTAATTTTACGAAAAATCGCAGAAAATTAAAAGCATCAAATACGCGATAACGCAATATTATGGCGATTAACTCAATAATAATGGTTTATATGAATAAAATTACCTTATCGCTGCCACTCTTTTTCAGTTTTTTACTGATATTTCTATCTGGTTGTAGTTCTTTAACGAATAACCATCAGCAAATTACTGAACATCAAAACATTACCGAGCGCACTAAAAAGCTCACAGCAATGTCGAATTGGAAAATAAAAGGGAAAATGGGCATAATCAGCCCTAAAGAGCGTCATAGCTTAACATTAAATTGGCATTACCAAGGAGATAAAAATCGCCAGATGCTAAATTTAACCACAGTGCTAGGTATTCAAGTTTTTACTTTAGAGTCGGTCAATAATATGCATGTTATTAATGTCGATGGTGAGCGCTACCAAAGCCCTGATTTAAACTCCCTGCTTGCTTCGTTAACAGGTTTTACATTACCGACACACGCGATGACTTTCTGGTTAAAAGGCTTACCTTATTTAGCTAGTGATAAAATAACCTATAACGAAACAACACAATTACCCCAAACATTGACCAGCTACTCTGGTGAAAAAAAATGGTTTATTAAGTATAGTGGCTATCAACAAGTAGACCAATATCAATTAGCAACGAAGTTCACCATAAAACAAGATAACATCACCATTAAAATTAATGTTCATCAATGGGACGTGACAAGTAATGACTAAGACTAACCAGCAATTTTATAGTTTTCCTGCACCGGCAAAGCTTAATTTATTCCTCCATATTATTGGTCAACGCAACGACGGCTATCATCAGTTAGAAACTATTTTTCAATTTTTAGATCACAGCGACACCATAGAAATAAGAAAGACTCAGGGTAATAGTATTGAATTACTCACGCCGATTGATGGTGTATTACATGAAGATAACTTAATTGTAAAAGCAGCTCGGTTACTACAAAACTACCTATTAAAAAATCCGACTACTTTTAATAACGTATATTTAGGTGCACAAATAAAAATAACAAAAATTCTCCCTATGGGGGGTGGATTAGGTGGCGGGTCATCCAACGCCGCGACTATTTTATTGGCATTAAATACTTTGTGGCAGGCCAACTTGTCTACCACCGAGCTAGCAAAACTTGGCCTATCGCTAGGTGCTGACGTACCGATTTTTATTCATGGTTTTTCTGCTTTTGCTGAAGGTGTTGGTGAAGAACTCACTGCTGTTTATCCTCAAGAAAGCTGGTTTTTAGTCAGTAAACCTGATGTCAGTATTTCTACTGCCAGTATTTTTACTGATGCTGACTTAACTCGCAATACGGCAAAAGTTAATTTAAATGATGATATTAGTAAGTTAGACATAGACTTATGCCACAATGACTGCCAGACGTTAGTAATAAAAAAGTATCCCGAGGTTGCCAAGTTACTGGCTTGGTTGGTAGAATACGCCCCGTCTCGAATGACTGGTACCGGAGCGTGTATTTTTTCTCGTTTTGATACTGAGCAAGAGGCTTGTCGCATCCAGTCATTACTTCCTAATGGAATAATTTCTTTTGTGGCAAAAGGTGTCAATACATCTCCATTACGCAATGCCATTAACAACTTAGTAACATTGCAAGTAGAAAATGCAGAATATTAATACCATTGAGAATTTATTTTCATAAAAATGCCAAGAACCACTGGAAAAAATTTAATAATTTGCTGATAGTAAACTCAAGGTTTACTAATAGCGTAACTTAAAATGTCAATAGTTTCCGAGGAACTGACCGTGCCTGACATGAAAATATTTACGGGTAATGCCACCCCTGAACTGGCCAAGAAAGTAGCTGATCGTTTGTATATGACTTTAGGCGATGCCAAAGTCGGTAGTTTTAGCGACGGTGAAATCAGTGTTGAAATTAACGAAAACGTACGCGGTGCGGATGTTTTTATTATTCAATCAACTTGTGCGCCAACGAATAATAACCTAATGGAATTAATTGTGATGATTGACGCATTACGACGAGCATCTGCTGGTCGTATTACTGCAGTTATTCCATATTTTGGTTATGCTCGCCAAGATAGACGTGTACGTAGTGCTCGTGTACCAATTACTGCGAAAGTTGTCGCTGACTTTTTATCAAGTGTTGGTGTTGACCGAGTATTAACGGTTGACCTACACGCTGAGCAAATTCAGGGTTTCTTCGATGTACCGGTAGATAACGTATTTGGCACACCTATTTTACTTGAAGATATGCTTTCTCGTGATCTAGATAACCCGATTGTAGTTTCTCCTGATATTGGTGGTGTTGTTCGCGCTCGTGCCGTAGCTAAATTACTCAATGAAGCCGATCTTGCTATCATCGATAAGCGTCGTCCAAAAGCCAATGTTGCACAAGTTATGCACATCATTGGTGATGTTGCTGACCGCGACTGTATTATTGTCGACGACATGATAGATACTGGTGGCACATTAGCAAAAGCGGCTGAAGCATTAAAAGCACATGGCGCTAAACGCGTTATTGCTTATGCTACTCATCCAGTTCTTTCTGGTAATGCTGCGCAAAACCTAAGAGATTCTGTTATTGATGAGTTAGTGGTAACAGATTCAATACCACTTACCGACGAAATTAAAGCGCTTGGTATTGTTCGTCAACTTACTTTAAGCGGTATGTTGTCTGAAGCGATTCGCCGTGTGTGTAACGAAGAATCTATTTCAGCAATGTTTGACAGTTAAGCATTCCTGATAAAAGAACTTCATAAATAATAAAGCCCCGAGTCATATTTTGACTCGGGGCTTTTTTATTTAACACAACACTGGAGCTACGCTCGCTTAATTCTTTTGTCAGACGTTGACTATTTCTCTAAAACATCCGCTAAAGCCGCTAAACATAAAGTCACATTTTCAGTTCTTGCCGCATAGCCCATTAAACCAATGCGCCATGCTTTACCAGCAAAACCACCTAGGCCAGCGCCAATTTCTAAATTATATTCATTAAGTAAGGTTTGGCGAACAGCTGCATCATCAACGCCTTGAGGAATCAATACCGTATTTAATTGTGGTAAACGGTATTGCTCTTCAACAACAAACGCTATGCCTAGTTTTTCTAATCCCGTTTTTAATTTCAGGTGTTGGTTTTTATGGCGTTGCCACGCATTTTCTAAACCTTCATCTTGCAACATCACTAAAGATTCATGCAAAGCATAGAGAGAATTCACCGGTGCCGTATGATGATAACTACGTTTACCTGTACCGCCCCAATAGCCCATAACCAAAGATAAATCTAAAAACCAACTGGGCACTTTAGACTTTCTACTTGTTAATTTTTCAACGGCTTTAGTACTAAAGCTAATCGGTGATATGCCGGGCACACACGATAAACATTTTTGACTACCCGAATAAATAGCATCGATTCCCCAATCATCAACCTTTAGTTCAACTCCGCCTAATGAGGTCACTGCATCGACGATAGAAAGCGCTGAATTTTCTTGAGCTATGGCACATAAGGCTTTTGCATCAGACAATACACCAGTAGATGTTTCAGCATGAACAAAGGCTAAAAATTTAACATCACTATTGTCTTTAAAAGCTTGTTTTACTTTATTGACATCGACAGGCGTTCCCCACTCATCGTTTATAACGATGGCTTGAGCCCCTATGCGTTGAACATTTTCCACCATACGCGAACCAAAAACACCATTTACACAAACAATCACTTTTTCGCCTGGTTCAACTAAGTTAACAAAACAAGTTTCCATACCTGCCGAGCCTGGCGCTGAAACCGCCATCGTTAATTCATTCTTGGTTTGAAATGCGTATTGTAGTAATGATTTAATTTCGTCCATCATCTGCACAAACTCTGGATCTAAATGACCAATGGTCGGACGACCTAAAGCAGATAAAACACGGGGTGAAACATCACTAGGACCGGGGCCCATTAAAGTACGAGGAGTTGGATAGAAAGATGTAATTGTCATAGTTAATTCTCTTATCGACATTAGGCATTAGAAGTTATGAGGCACATATACCCGCTCAATTTCAGGACGCAGGTTGCTAGAGTGTATTTTGAATGGTAACGGGTCTACCCCCTAAATTTCAATAAAAAATTATCTATAACGGTCATTTAGCCCAATGATACCCATAATAAGGAGCCATTATTAATAGTTTATTAATCATATTAACGTTGGATATGTTTAAGTTGAGGTGTTATTATGCCGCGCCTTTTATGATGATTGAATTATTTTTATTGTTGTAAAGGTTCATTGTTGTTTTTGGTCGCAAAAAACAACTCAACTAACTCTTTAATATTAGGTATTAAAAAATGACTGATTTATTTACTTTAGAAGCTGAAGTTCGTACTGACCTAGGGAAAGGTGCGAGCCGCCGCCTACGTCACGCAAACAAAGTTCCTGCAATTTTATACGGTGAAGGCCAAGAGCCGATTTCTTTAACGTTAGAGCACAAAAATGTTTACCGTGCACAACAAGAAGAAGCATTCTACTCTCACGTTTTAACTGTAAACATCGACGGTAAGCCAGTTGAGTGTCTTTTAAAAGACATGCAACGTCATCCGTTCAAGCAACTTGTAATGCATTTAGATTTTTTACGCATTGATGCATCTCATGCAGTTCACGTTAACGCTCCTATTCACTTCCTTAACGAAGAAGAAGCAGAGAAAAAAGGTGGCAACATTACTCACCAGATTAACGAAATTGCGATTAGCTGTTTACCTGCTGACATTCCAGAATTCATCGAAGTTGATGTTGCTGATTTAGAAGTTGGTCAAACATTGCATTTATCAGACGTTACTTTGCCTAAAGGCGTAACATCTGACGAATTAGCAAAAGGCGAAGATCATGATCAAGCTGTTGTTTCATTAAATGCACCGAAAGGCGTAACTGAAGAAACTGATGAAGCTGAAGAAACTGAAGCTACTGAATAATCATTAAGTATAAGCTTAAATGACTATTCAACTAGTTGTGGGCCTGGGTAATCCAGGCCCCGAATATACAAAAACTCGTCATAATGCCGGAGTTTGGTTCGTCGAAGAACTTGCTTCTCGCTACAACATCTCCCTCAGACCAGAAAAAAAATATTTCGGACTTTACGGCAAAGGCCTAATAGGTAACGAAGTTGTTCATTTGCTTGTTCCAACAACGTTTATGAATAGAAGTGGTCAGTCTGTAGCGCCTCTTGCAAATTTTTTCCGTATTCCCGTCGATAATATCCTTGTTGCTCATGATGAGTTAGACATGGAACCGGGCGTCTGTAAAATTAAAAAGGGTGGCGGGCACGGTGGACATAACGGCTTACGCGATATTATTTCGTGTCTGGCTAATAACAAAGAATTTTATCGGTTACGCATTGGTATAGGCCACCCAGGTCATAGAGATCGCGTTACCGGACATGTACTTGGCAAAGCACCAGCTATTGACCAAGACAAAATAGATCAAGCGATTGATGAAGCAAGCCGATGTATCGACATCTGGCAAACAGACGATTTAAAGAAAGCTCAAAATCGTTTGCATTCATTCAAGCCGCTATAACTAAACTTTTAAAACAATTTTGCAACACAATTAAGGTATTATCATGGGATTCAAATGCGGTATTGTTGGCTTGCCCAACGTAGGTAAATCAACACTTTTCAATGCATTAACAAAAGCAGGTATTGAAGCAGCTAATTTTCCATTTTGTACTATTGAGCCGAATACGGGTGTAGTACCCGTGCCCGACCCTCGTTTAGATGCATTAGCCAAAATTGTAAACCCTGAACGCGTTCTAGCAACTACTATGGAATTTGTTGATATTGCTGGTTTAGTGGCTGGCGCTTCAAAAGGTGAAGGTTTAGGAAATAAATTTCTTGCTAACATTCGTGAAACCGATGCAATTGGTCACGTTGTGCGTTGTTTTGATAATGACAACATTATTCATGTTGCCAATAAGGTTAGCCCTAGTGATGACATAGAAGTGATCAATACTGAGCTGGCTTTGTCTGATATGGACACAGCGGAACGAGCAATTTTCCGCTTAGCGAAGAAAGCCAAAGGTGGCGATGCAGACGCTAAATTTGAAATGCCGGTATTAGAAAAGATATTAAAGCATGTTGAAGAAGGACATATGATACGTTCTTTAACATTGTCTAAAGAAGAAAAAGCAGCGGTAGACTACTTAAACTTTTTAACACTAAAGCCGACCATGTATATCGCGAATGTGAATGATGATGGTTTTGAAAATAATCCTTACCTAGATCAAGTTCAAGCAATTGCTGATGCCGAAGGTGCCATCGTTGTTGCTGTTTGTGCTGAAATTGAAAGTGAATTGTCTGAAATGGATGATGAAGACCGTGTTGAATTTATGGCTGACCTTGGACTAGAAGAACCTGGGCTTAATCGTGTTATTAATGCTGGTTATTCTTTGCTTCACTTGCAAACTTATTTTACGGCAGGTGTAAAAGAAGTACGTGCATGGACAGTAAAGCAAAATGCTACTGCTCCACAAGCTGCGGGTGTTATTCATACCGATTTTGAAAAAGGCTTTATTCGTGCAGAAGTTATTGCCTATGATCACTTTATCGAATTTAATGGCGAGTCAGGGGCTAAAGAGGCCGGTAAATGGCGTTTAGAAGGTAAAGAGTACCGTGTTAAAGATGGTGATGTGGTTCACTTCAGATTTAACGTGTAATGTTTACGCTTTAACGCGAAAAAATTAAATAGTAAAAGGAGCTTCGGCTCCTTTTTTGTCTTTAAAAATAAGTTATTACTCGTCATTCAAGTTTAAAAAAATGACTGCAAAAGAAAAAGATATAAATAATAAACAATGAAAACAATAGACTACTTAATTTAAAAAATTTAAAAATATCTTGTTTTATTTCTAAAATATACCACAATTATCATAATACCAATCTGATATAAGTTAAAATTATCAACGTCAGACCAATAACCTATTACTTTAATAAACAATAAAAAGGCAGACCATGAAAAAAACACTCCTACTTGCTAGCTTAATTGCCGCTTCAGTAACTTTTGCCCCTGTGACTAAAGCCGATAATATATCTCTTCGTATTTGTGAATACGTTGCGGCTAATGATAAGAACCGCTTACGTTCATTTATGAAACAAAATAAATTAAAAATTCGTGCACTTTTTGGTAGTATCGAATGTAACGGCCAAAATTTATTAGTTTTTGCTGCATCTAATAGCGCTTTAGAAACAGGTGAATTTATTATTGGTAAAGTTCCTTCAAAAGAAGTTGCTAAACATATCGCCGATATTGGTAAATACTCAAAACATTTAGAAGAAGAAGCAAAAGAACGCGTAAAATAATCATAAGTTGATATCTACGCTTCTTTAAAATAAAGCAAGAACTTAGCGTTCTTGTTTTTATTTTAAAGAGATTGCGCTTTCCTAGAATATTAAACGCCCAATTTGTAGACTAAACAAGCAAACAGAAAGAAATTAGCATTTATTATAAAAAAACGGTTGACGTAGCCTAAGCAGATTTGCATAATACGCGCCACTTGCTGAGAGGCAATACGGAAAGGCTACATAGCTCAGCTGGTTAGAGCACATCACTCATAATGATGGGGTCCCAGGTTCAAATCCCGGTGTAGCCACCATTTAACTCTTAGTAGTGAAAGAAGTATTAGAAGAAATGCGGGTTTGGCGGAATTGGTAGACGCGCTGGATTTAGGTTCCAGTATCGAAAGATGTGAGAGTTCAAGTCTCTTGACCCGTACCATTCTAACTAACAGTTATCATCATGATATTTGTTAGAAAGTAAGTAACATTGCAGGGGTATAGCCAAGCGGTAAGGCAGCTGGTTTTGATCCAGTCATTCAGAGGTTCAAATCCTCTTACCCCTGCCACTTTCTTGTTTAACATTCCTTTTTTAAAACTCAATCAGTCTTTATTAAAACTAATATTAAACATTATAAGTGTCATATTTACTTGTTATTTAGAATACCTACAGGGGTATAGCCAAGCGGTAAGGCAGCTGGTTTTGATCCAGTCATTCAGAGGTTCAAATCCTCTTACCCCTGCCACTTTATTGTTTAATATTCCTTTTTTAAAACGTAATTAGTCTTTATTAAAAAAATAGTAAACATTACTGAGTGACATAATAATTATTTGAAATATCTACAAGGCTATTAACGCTTAGTAGTATTAGAAGCAATGCGGGTTTGGCGGAATTGGTAGACGCGCTGGATTTAGGTTCCAGTATCGAAAGATGTGAGAGTTCAAGTCTCTTGACCCGTACCATTCTAACTAACAGATATCATCATGATAGTTGTTAGAAAATAAGTAACATTACAGGGGTATAGCCAAGCGGTAAGGCAGCTGGTTTTGATCCAGTCATTCAGAGGTTCAAATCCTCTTACCCCTGCCATTCTTTTTGAATCTTACCTTAAACACCCAATAAATATTATCTTAAGACTTAATCTCTTACTGCATTGAAAAATTTCTTTTAAGATCCATTATCACTTCAACTTATACACCACAAGCGTAAGCTAAAGCCTTATTTTTCAAAAAAGGTATCTTATTTGCCATTGTCAGCCCTATGTTTCGAAAGAGTTTAATAGCTGGTGATGGGTGGCTAAACGTTGCATACAGTGAATCCATCGTTGTCATCATCAATAGATTGTCTATTCGTCGCTTAGATTCGTAACGTGATAAAACCTCAGGCAAGTGCCAACACTCATTATTACCAATGGCACTGGCTATGACGGTTTGTAAAGCCTTAACATCTTTAAAGCCAAGATTTACTCCCTGCCCTGCCATGGGGTTAATGGTGTGCGCTGCATCACCTAATAATAATACTCGACCTTTTTGATAAGTATTAGCATGTCGACGAGTCAGTGGAAATGCCCCTTTATTAATAACCTTTATTTGACCTATTCGTTGTGGAAATTTTTCAATGATTTCACTTTGCAGTTGTTCATTAGATAAAGCCGACAACCTTTTTATCTCGTTTTTTTGATGATACCAAACCAAGGAAGCATAACCACCTAATTGACTTTCTCCTGGCAGCGGTAAGAAAGCAATTGGGCCAGTCTGAAAAAATTGTTGCCAGGTAATATCTTGTTGTAAATGTTGAGTTTCAACATTAATAAGCATTGCTGATTGCTGATAATCCCAACCCGTTATACCTATATGAGCTAGTTTTCTTACCTGTGAATGAGCGCCATCAGCCGCAATTAATATTTGAGTGGTAATTTTTTCTATTTCGCCACACTCTTTTTCAGGCGGTTTAATTGCCAAGCTTACTGCGATTTCATTTTGATGTTCAGTAAAGCTCTCTAAACTCGCTGGTGCAAATAAAGTCACCTTACTGTGAGTTTTAATTTGCTGCCATAAGGCAAGCTGAACTAAGCGATTTTCAATAATATGGCCAAGATGAGATTGCCCAATGTCATCGGCGTTAAACTCGGTATAACTTGTCTGATTTTCCCAAACACCTAATCGT
Source organism: Colwellia sp. BRX10-1 (assembly GCF_014077545.1). Classification (NCBI taxonomy): domain Bacteria; kingdom Pseudomonadati; phylum Pseudomonadota; class Gammaproteobacteria; order Alteromonadales; family Colwelliaceae; genus Colwellia; species Colwellia sp. BRX10-1. The sequence continues at coordinate 15,570 of NZ_JACGWC010000024.1, read as the reverse complement.
TTATAAGGACACATTCGCCATTGTTTTAATTGTGGCCAAGCCCCCAATTGTGTCAACAAATGCTCAGAAGCAAGCGATATAGCTGAAACACGTAAATCTAGTGCCTGTGTTTCATTAAAACAGACGGGTTGCTTTGGTTCGACAATAGCCACAGTTAACCCTAAGTTTGCCAAAGATAACGCACTAGCAGCGCCGACCATACCACCACCGACCACTACACAATCAAAATTGCTCATAAAATTTACACTTTTTATTTAATGATTTTTCAAAGTTATTCTAACCAACCTATATCAGTTATACGAATATTATTAATGGTTGCGGTCAATAATTGAGATCAGATAGACCCGCGCCACTTAAAGTTGAATCGGGTACTGGCGTCAAGCGTCAAGAAGGAGTAAAATATGCATCCTTAAATTGAACTAACTGCGAAGCAATAAATTTCATGTTAGTTTGTCTAAATTTTTAAATATTTAATGAGTGGAAAGTTAATGAGTAAAAAGCTATATATCAAAACTTGGGGTTGCCAAATGAACGAGTATGACTCGCAGAAAATGGCCGAATTATTAGATTCAACGCATGGTTTTGTATTGGCTGACGAAGCTGAAGATGCTGATGTCATCTTATTAAACACTTGTTCTATACGCGAAAAGGCACAAGAAAAGGTTTTTCATCAGCTAGGGCGTTGGAAACATCTAAAAGATAATAAACCCGGTTTATTAATTGGTGTTGGTGGCTGTGTTGCTTCTCAAGAAGGTGATGCTATTCGCCAGCGTGCGCCTTATGTTGATATGGTTTTTGGCCCACAAACATTGCACCGCCTACCTGAAATGATCCAACAAGTTACTGGTGATCATAATCCTGTTGTTGATGTTAGCTTTCCTGAAATTGAAAAGTTTGATCGTCTTCCTGAACCTAAAGCTGATGGCGCTAGCGCTTTTGTGTCGATTATGGAAGGCTGTAGTAAATACTGTACCTTCTGTGTTGTACCTTACACTCGTGGTGAAGAAGTCAGTCGTCCACTTGACGATGTATTATATGAAATAGCTCAACTTGCTGCACAAGGTGTACGAGAAGTTAATTTATTAGGACAAAACGTTAATGGCTATCGTGGTATTACGCACGATGATGAAATTTGTCGCTTTTCAGAATTGTTGCGTTTGGTTGCTACTGTTGACGGCATTGACCGTATTCGCTATACAACATCACATCCGATTGAATTTACCGATGATATCATTGAGGTCTACAAAGACGTTCCTGAATTAGTGAGTCACCTACATTTACCGGTACAAAGTGGCTCAGATAGAATTTTAACGCAAATGAAACGTGGTCATACTGCATTAGAATATAAATCACAAATTCGAAAATTAAAGAAAGCACGTCCAGATATTTGCATGAGTTCAGATTTCATTATTGGTTTTCCTGGTGAGTCGGATGCTGACTTCCAAGCAACAATGGATTTAATTAAAGCGGTAGATTTCGATTTAAGCTTTAGTTTTATTTACAGTGCGCGCCCTGGTACACCGGCAGCAGATATGATTGATGATATTTCTGATATCACTAAAAAAGAACGTTTAAAAGTGCTTCAAGACCAAATTACCCATCAAGCATTACGTATTGCACGTCAAATGTTGAATACAGAACAACGTATTCTTGTTGAAGGTCCTTCAAAGAAAAATCCGATGGAATTACGCGGTAAAACAGAAAATAACCGCACGGTTAATTTTGTTGCTCCTCACACGGTTATTGGTCAATTTGTTGATATTAAAATTACTGATGTTTATGCTAACTCGCTGCGCGGTGAATTAGTGCGCGAAGAAAGTGAAATGGGCTTGCGCATTGCGTATTCTCCACAAGACATCCTAGCGAACAGTCATCATACTAGCAAAAGTAGTAACATCGACGAGTTAGGTGTTGGTAGTTTTACGCCTTAATAATTAAAACCTTAGCCTATAAAAACGGATATAAATTTGACTACAAGTATTAGCAAACAATTTGACTTAACACCGCTTGATAATAATCGCCTAGCGAATTTATGTGGTTCAATGGACGATAACTTAAAAACCATTGAACGTCGCCTTGGTGTTAAAATAAGTTACAGCAGCAATGAATTTAAAGTGATGGGTGAACCCGCAAATTGTGAAGCCGTCATTGTCTTGCTTAAGAATTTATATATTGAAACAGCAACCGTAAAAAATGAGCTAAAAGAAATCACAGAAAAAATGGTCCATCTTGCTATTTTAGACGCAAAAGTGCTTGAGCAAGAGCCCACTAAAGTTGATGTTGATTTCGACAAGTTAGTGACTATAAAAACCAAACGTGGTGTCGTCAAACCTCGTAATCCAAACCAGCAAAGTTATGTGCATAACATTATGAGTAATGACATTAGCTTTGGCGTTGGTGTTGCGGGTACAGGTAAAACCTATTTAGCCGTTGCTTGTGCTGTTGAAGCTTTAGAAAAACAAGAAGTTAGACGAATTCTGTTAACACGCCCAGCCGTTGAAGCGGGTGAAAAATTGGGATTCCTTCCAGGTGATTTATCACAAAAAGTGGATCCTTACCTGCGCCCATTATACGACGCACTCTTTGAAATGCTGGGTTTTGAAAAAGTTGAAAAGCTTATCGAGCGCAATGTCATTGAGATTGCTCCTCTTGCTTATATGCGTGGCAGAACATTAAATGATGCTTTTATAATTCTTGATGAAAGTCAGAATACGACCGTAGAACAAATGAAAATGTTTTTAACCCGTATTGGCTTTAATGCCCGTGCTGTTATCACCGGCGATATTACCCAAGTAGATTTACCACGTGGTGCTAAATCAGGCTTACGTCACGCGATTGAAGTACTTGACGATATTCCAGGCATTAGTTTCAACTACTTTGAATCAAAAGATATTGTCCGCCACCCGGTTGTGGCTAGAATTGTTGATGCATATGATGCTTTTGAACAAAAAGAAAAACGTTTAAAAGATGAAAAAAGAAATAAAGCGGCACTTGATGCTATGGATAATCAATAGTGGCAACACTACTCGATCTTCAACATGCTTGTGATGCCAAAAATTTACCCAGCAATGAACAGTTTCAATCTTGGGTAAATATCGCTTTAAATAATGATAAAACGGATTTTGAACTTACCATTCGTCTCGTTGACGTTAAAGAAAGCCAGTCTCTGAACTTACAGTATCGTGGAAAAGATAAACCGACCAATGTTTTATCATTTCCTTTTGAGGTACCAGCAGAAATTGAACTAGACTTACTCGGTGATTTAGTGATTTGTGCTGACATCGTCGCCCAAGAAGCCAATGAACAGCACAAAGACCTGCATAATCACTGGGCTCATATGGTGATTCATGGCTGCTTACACTTATTAGGTTACGATCATATTGATGAAGTTGAAGCCACAGAAATGGAAGCACTGGAAACAAAATTACTTAAAGCACTCGATATATCCGATCCTTATATTATAAATGAATAAATTTATCCTTTATAATTCATAGATAAATAACCACTTACTACTTGAATTTACTTTCGATTGATTAGAAAATAAGCAACAAGTTAACCTTACAGGAAATAAATAAGCTCTATGAGCGATGACCACCCCCACTCTAGCAACGGCTCTGCAAATCGATCGATACTTGATAAAATAGTACAGGTCTTTACCGGAGAGCCCAAAAGTAAAGACGAATTAGTTGATGTATTAAATGACGCTGAAGACCGCGACTTAATTAAGCCAGAAACCAAGTTAATGATCCAAGGTGTATTAGAAGTTTCTGATATGCGAGTGCGTGATATTATGATCCCAAGATCGCAAATGGTCACGCTTGATATCAACGATCCGATTGAACATTCTTTACCTATCATCTTAGAGTCTGGTCACTCTAGATTTCCTGTTATTAACGACGATATTGATCACATTGAGGGAATTTTACTCGCTAAAGATCTGCTCGCTTACGGCTTTGGTCAACAAGAAGAATGCATCATAGCCAAAATAATTCGTCCATCGATTATTGTTCCAGAAAGTAAAAGAGTTGAACCGTTATTACAAGAGTTTCGTTCTCAGCGTTATCATATGGCAATTGTTGTTGATGAATATGGTGGCGTTTCTGGTGTTGTCACTATTGAAGATATTCTTGAATTAATTGTTGGTGAAATTGAAGATGAAACAGATGATGAAATTGAACTAGATATTAAGTATCTTGCCGGTAATGTTTATCAAGTTAAGGCATTAACAGAGCTTGATGACTTCAATGAATATTTTAATACTGAGTTTGATGGCAACGATGCCGATACTATTGGTGGCGTAGTGTTACATCAATTTGGCCATATGCCTAAAAAAGGTGAAATAATGACGATTGGTGATTTTGAATTTAAAGTCACCGCCGGCGATAATCGCCGTATCCAAAGCTTACATATTACGATTCCAAAAGACCATAAAATCAATGGAAAGATAGTCGACTAACCTCAATGGCGATCAAGACACTAGGCACTCGCCTAATAAAACGACTACGCGATAACTTATTTAATAAGCGTAACTGGCTCAGCTTCCTTGCTGGGCTCAGCTTAGTGCTCGCCTACGCACCTTTTTCGCTATGGTGGCTGATGCTTATTGTGCTGCCGTTATTTCTCCATTCTATTAATGGTACTGATGTAAAGACAGCCACTAAACAAGGTTTCATCTTTGCTCTTGGTTGGTTTGGTAGCGGTATTAGTTGGGTGCATGTCAGTATTGATCAATTTGGTGGTTTGCCACTATTTTTCTCACTGTTATTGATGGTGTTATTGTGTTGTTATTTGGCACTTTATCCAGCACTTGCTTGCTATTTATCAACGAGGTTTGCGCCAAAGAAAAAATTCTCTCTGTGGTTACTGCCACCCTGCTGGCTTATTTCAGAATATTTGCGTGCTAACATCTTGACTGGTTTTCCCTGGCTTTCAATTGGCTATAGCCAAATCGATGGTCCACTAGCGAGTTTTGCACCACTGATTGGTGAAATAGGAATAAGTGCTTTGCTGCTGGTAATCAGTATTGCGGTTATTAATGTTATAAATAACTGCTATCGCAAGACACATATACTCTTATTGATTGCTGTGTCTATCTCCGCTTATTTATTAACGAATGTTGCTTGGGTAACACCGACCAGCAAAACAATTACCGCTGCTTTAGTACAAGGTAATGTTGAACAATCAATGAAATGGCAGCCCGAAAAAGAGTGGCCCATCCAATTAAAATACCTAGATCACAGCCGAGAAAATTATGATGCTGACATTATTGTTTGGCCGGAGTCAGCAGTAACAGCATTAGAACCCGCTGCACAAGACTTTCTCAGTATGGCCGATAGATCTGCCGCACTCAATGATAGTGCTATTATTACCGGTATTTTAGATTACAAATATCAATCAAAAACCTATTTCAATTCACTGATTGTCATCGGTAAAAAAGAAAGTAACGACGATACTGGGCATTACCGTTATAACCATAGTAACCGCTATTATAAAAACCACCTGTTACCCATAGGTGAATTTGTGCCTTTTGGTGACATATTAAGAAAAATTGCGCCAATATTTAATTTACAATATTCTTCTTTCACCCGAGGTGACTATATTCAACCCAACCTTGTTGCTAAAGGCGTTCATCTATTACCGCTTATTTGTTTTGAAATTGCCTTTCCTGAGCAATTAGCCGCTAACTTTACCAACGAAACCGACATTTTACTCACGGTTAGTAATGATTCTTGGTTTGGCGATTCACATGGTCCACATCAACATTTAGACATTGCTCGCATGCGCGCTTTGGAATTTGGTCGACCACTGCTACGTGCCACCAACAATGGTGTAACCGCTATCGTTGATCACCAAGGAAATATTCAAGCCACACTGCCACAGTTTACTGACGCTGTGCTTAAAGCTGACCTTGAACTCGTCCAAGGAAAGACTTTTTATAGTCAATATTGGCAACTTATTCATTGGTTATTACCATTAATACTATTAATTTTATTTTTCTGCCTTTATCCTATGCTCAATAAAAAAACATAAAAAACAATAATACATAGGATTTATTTATGAAAGTATTGACTAAACACCTGTCCACTTTAACCTTATTTTTACTGACCTCTACCAGTTTAGCCTTCGCACAAACAACCATTATCACCAATGTTCAGGGCTATACTTTAGCTGACCAACAATTAAAGCAGTTTACGGCTATTCAATTTACCGATGATAAAATTGATAAACTTTTTATCGATGGTGAAGTATTACCTAAATCCGGTCAGATGACGGTTATCGATGGCCAGGGTAAAACACTACTTCCGGGCTTAATTGATGCTCATGGCCATATATTAAGTTACGGCTTAAGTTTGATGCAAGCAAATTTACTTGGCTCACTTTCAGAAGAATCAGCGGTAAAGAAAGCCATAAATTATGCAAAGGCAAACCCAGATATTACTTGGGTACAAGGACAAGGCTGGAACCAAACTCAATGGGAAAACACCCAATTTCCAACAGCAAAATCGCTAGATAAACACTTTCCTAACAAACCAGTATTCTTACGACGTGTTGATGGACATGCGGGCTGGGCCAATACTAAAGCGATGGAGCTTGCTGGTATAACATCAGCGACACAAAGTCCAACGGGTGGCGATATAATTCGTGATGACTCTGGTCAGCCAACAGGAATTTTTATTGATAATGCCATGGATTTGATCACTAAAAGCATTGCCCCTTTGACCAAGCAAGAACAAAAATTAGTCTTAAAAAAAGCGCTTAATAAATTGGTATCTTTTGGTTTAACCAGTGTTCATGATGCTGGTATTTTTACTGATAACCTTGAACTATTCAAAGAATTGAGCAATGAAAACGCCCTCCCTATGCGTGTCAACGCTATGTTGTATTTACCCTCTGAAAATTGGCAGGAAACACTCAAGCAAGGACCATTCACTAGCCGTGATAACATGCTTAATTTTAATAGTGTGAAAATTCAAGCCGATGGTGCTTTGGGTAGTCGTGGCGCCTCTTTAATTGCTGATTATTCAGACCATGCTGGTCATAAAGGTTTAATGTTACATGACAAAGAAAAGTTAACCTTGTATATGAATACTGCGATGAAGGCAGGTTTTCAGGTGAATACTCATGCCATTGGTGATAATGCTAATAAAGTGGTTCTAGATTTATATCAACACCAAATAAAAGCAACAAATACCGAAGCGCTTCGTCATAGAGTTGAACATGCGCAAATATTACAATTAAGTGATATTCCTCGCTTCGCTGAGCTCAACATTATCGCTTCAATGCAAGCTACACACGCAACCAGTGATAAAAACATGGCTGTTGACCGAATTGGTGAAGAACGTATTTTAGGTGCTTATGCATGGCGTAAATTGATGAATGCCAAAGCTATAATCGCTGCAGGCTCAGATTTTCCAGTGGAATCTCCTAATCCATTTTTTGGTTTACACTCTTCAGTCACCCGTCAAGATCATCAGAACCAACCGAAAAATGGCTGGTTCAGTGAAGAAAGTATGACACGCTTAGAAGCCTTACGAACTTTTACTATTGACGCGGCTTATGCAGCACACCAAGAAAATACTTTAGGTAGCTTAGAAAAAGGTAAAAAAGCTGACTTTATTTTATTAGAAGATAATTACTTTACAGAAAACCAACAAGATATCTGGAAGAATAAAGTCATAGCGACTTGGGTAAATGGAAAAAAAGTTTACGCTCATTAAAGTAAATATTTTATATAAAAAAAGCCCATAAGGGCTTTTTTTATGACTTATTTGTAACGAACTAAACTAGTTGCTTAGGGTGCAAGGCTATTTGATTACGGCCATTATCTTTTGCTCGGTACATAGCGGCATCAGCACACTCAATCCAAGCTTCATAACTTTCAATACTAATGTCTATTTCAGCAATCCCCATACTTACCGTATATTTAACATCAATGTCATTATATTTCACCACAGATTTTTCAATCTCTTCTCTTAATCGTTCAGCAAATACTTTACCATTATCTAATGGTGTGTCCGCTAATAATATAACAAATTCCTCACCACCGTAGCGCCCCGAAACATCTGTTTCACGCACATGATGGCGAATAAGTCCTGAGATATGGCGAATAACTTCGTCACCAACGACATGGCCATAGGTATCGTTAACCACTTTAAAATGATCAATATCAATCATCACTAAGCAACTAGGGTTTTGACTACGGATCCAACGCTTGTATTCCGCTTGCAAGCAATGCTCCCAGTGCGTGCGATTAAACAGTTTTGTTAGGCCATCAGTTTGACTCAAAATAGCTAATTCTTTATTCGCCTTAACTAAGTCTTTTTTATGAGAAGCATTATCAGTCACATCATAAATAATGAGACATAAATGAGTCACTATTCCTGTCGCTGACATCAAAGGAATAAAAGTAGTATTTTGATACATATAATCAGCCGCCCCTGTGATAGGACGATAATTTTGAAACTTAAACAAATAAGGACGTTGTTCCCAAATTGTAAAGGCTTTATTTTTTAGTAAAAAGACTGATTCAGCTTTGCGCTTAAACCATGCTTCAGGTATTTCATCAAACAAAGGGAATAGCACTTTATCTTTCACTTCACGGGGTAACAGACCGCTATGATTCTCCATAAAACCATTCCATATTTGCACTTTATAATCTCTATCTAGTACAACCAATCCTACATCGATGGTGTGTAACATTTCCATTAACCAATGTAATTCATTTATTTGTGATGTTTCTAATGACATAGTTAATCCAGTAAGTAAGAGATTTTATTATTGAGTGTACGCATAGACTCTTCGGTAAAGAGTAAGAGTAAATCACATTTGATTGAATAGTCTTCAATGCTATAACTAATTTCGATAGCTAAGGTACGCTTCCATTTTTTAGAGTTGGTCGCTATCAACTCAGATATTTTTTTATGTTGTCCTAAAACAACGGGGTGGCCTTGGCTAAAAGGCATATCTAATTGGGCAGAAACACCATTTAAACAAGCACCAATAAGTACATTGGCTAGATCCATTAATAATTCAAGCTCAGTACTTTCATCAACTTCATACTTATAATTCATTAATGAAGCAACATCTTTAAAACTTGAGTCATTTAAAATAAGTAGTGCTTCACCAGAAATACCCGCGCCAATAAATCCTTGGCAAATTCCCGAAGTACTTTCTTGTTCTTCTACATCAGAGAGCGCCATGCTCAGTTCACTAACTTCAATTAAGTTGACATTAGGAATGGGGAGAACAACAAACACATCAAGTAAACGCGCTAATAAATCTCCTGCTTGTCCCATAGCGACGTTGGCTATTTCTTGGTAACAGTCTCGAAGTTCAGGGTCTAAGAAAAACGCTTCATCTGATTGTTCTCTTTCAATACTAACTGTCTCTGCCGCTTGTGTCAGTGGTGCCAACTCGCTATGTTTAGGAGCTGGGGCTATCACCGGCGGTTTTTCGATTTCAACGGGTAAAGGCTTTTCTTCTTCGCTGTTTTGGGTAAAAATACCGTAAGCCGATAATATTTCTGTTAGTTTGGTTTTATTGACTGGCTTTTGAATAAAGTCTAGAGCACCTAAGCTCGTAACACGTTGGTGTGCTTCTGGCTGTATATCGCCAGAAATTACAATCACCATAGTGTTTAAGTCTTCTTTAATAATAGTTTCAAGGACTTGGTAACCGTCCATCACTGGCATATTTAAATCAAGTAAAAGTACATCACCTTTACCAGCTTTTATTGCTTGAATGCCTTCTTCGCCGTTAGTAGCAAAGCTTATCTCGACATCCCAATCATCAGGTAAAGAACGTGCTACCTGCTTACGCGCCATATTTGAGTCATCACAAATTAACAAGGGTATTGACATATTTTCGTTATTCCTATTTTCAGATAATAGTTGTGGTGATGATTTTTCAACATTTTACTGTTTATCTATAAATAACAATAGATAATATTTGAAATAAAGCACTAAATAATGGCTATTTTTTATCGTCAAAGTTAACATCTCTTTATCCAAAATTTTTAAGCGCGCTTAACATTATGAAATTTTCAACCGTATTTCTTACTTTTTCACTGATTTTAACTTTAAATAGCCTGAGCATTTTTGTGGCATCTGCAAAGCCACTTGATGAAGATAATTTACAACAAACAACTGACTTAGTTAAGGCAAATAACAAATTCATCACGCTATTAGGTACACAAGTTGATGTTGGTCAAAAAGCCCCTAATTTTAAAGTGGTTAATGCCAGTTTTGTGCCGGTAACTCTCGAAGCATTCTCAGGAAAAAACATTCTTATCTCTGTGGTACCAAGTTTAGACACCGGCGTCTGTGCCTTACAAACAAAACGTTTCAACGAAGAAATGGCAAAATTACCCCAAGACATTGTTGTGTTAACGATTAGCAATGATTTACCTTTTGCGCAAAAACGTTTTTGTGAAGCAGAAAGTATCGATAAAATAACGGTCTTATCTGATTCAGTGTGGCGCAACTTTGGTAGTAATTACGGCTTACTCATTAAAGATATGGGCTTATTAACGCGAGCGATATTTATTATTGATTCATCAGGAATGATCGCTTACAAGGAAATTGTTGCTGATATTTCAAAGCACCCTAATTATGAATTAGCCCTTTCGACCATACAAGCATTAAGCCCAAGTGAAACACTGGATATGGAAACGGTTCAAGAGAATAACGACAAACAATAAATCATTACATTTCAAAAGCTTAAATTAAAAACAATTTTAATTTAAATTTAAAACTTGAAAAATAAAACATCGCGCCCATCTTTATTAATGTAGTCGCCACAAGCTAAACGGGACTACATTAACCGCCTGTTCAATATTGAAAGGCACCTTAAATCTCTGAGAATAATAATTTCAGCCTAGCTATATCGCGACTTTATGTTGGTTATAGTAAGCACAGAAATATTCAAAAGAGATCCCATATTGCTAATACCCTTACATCTCAATTATGGGTATAACTAATAGGATATGAATTATGCGTATACAAACAGATATCAGCCCACTTTACCGTTCATTTATTGGCTTTGAACACTTAGCGGGTTTAATTGAAAAAGCGTCTCGTACAGACAAGCAATCATCTTACCCCCCTTACAATGTAGAATTACTTGCCGAAGACCAATATCGTATTACTATGGCTATTGCTGGCTTTGCCGATGAAGATCTTGAAATTGAATCAAAAGAGAACACCTTAATCGTTACCGGTACCAAACCTGTCAACGATAATGGTTCACCAAGAAACTTTGTACATCAAGGTATTGCTGAGCGTAACTTCGAACGTAAATTTCAACTCGGTGAACATGTCAAAGTCATCGGTGCTTTTATGGAGCATGGTTTGCTGCATATAGATTTAGAGAGAGAAATACCTGAAGCGTTAAAACCAAGAAAAATTGCGATAAATGGTAAAAGTTTACTGCAACCACGTGCTGCTTCAAGAACTAACCATTCGATAGGAGCAAACGAAAGCTAAACTTTTATTGATTATGTTTCTCCCTTATATTTTTTGCCCAGTCTATGACTGGGCTTTTTTTGTTTAAGAGGTATAAAATATAAAACGTTAATAAGCTCTTTAATTACACAATTATATCGCTGTAATACATGTTAACTACTCATAACGTAGCGCATCAATAGGATCTAAATTAGCCGCTTTAGCCGCTGGAATAATACCAAATAACAGCCCAACGCCTGCACTAAAACCAAACGATAACATTATAGCCCACATAGGTACTTCTGCTGATGGTAAATCAATAAGGCTACTCACCAAAGCGCCAGCACCATAACCTAATGCCAAACCAATTAAACCACCCAGTAAACATAAGAACACAGCTTCTATAAGAAACTGCAAAAGTATATCTACACGCGTTGCGCCAAGCGCTTTTTGAATACCTATTTCGCGGGTGCGTTCAGTCACTGAAACCAGCATAATATTCATAATACCAATACCGCCTACCAATAATGAAATACCAACAACACCACTGAGCACCATAGTGGTACTTGAGGTAATACTATTGACGGTTTCAAGCATTTGCTCTGCGGTACTAATTTTAAAATCATCCGCTGTTTCTTTAGATATATTATGATTTCGACGCAGTAGATTTTGAATATGCTGCTTAATACTTTCAAGTTGATTTGCATCGTCCACTTGCAGCGAAATACTGATATCGGGTTCTTCAGCACCACCTAACAAAGCTCTTGTTGTTGTATAAGGCAACAGTATAAAGTCATCTTGATCAAAGCCAAAAAGTTTACCACGCTTTTCTAGCACGCCAATCACTTTAAACCACTCACCGCCAATCATAATATACTGACCAACAGCAGAACCTTTGATTTCAAGTTTGTCTATAATCGAGTCCCCTAACACGGCTACGCGGCGTCGAGACTTATCATCATTTATATTAAAAAAGCGCCCCGTTTCAGGAAAGATGCCATATAGAGATTGATAACTAGAGCCTGTACCGACAACGCGTGTTGCCGTTGACTCCCCTTTATACTGAACTACGCCATTTGGGCCTGTTGCGGCAACCGTTGGAGTGATATGGCTAATGCCTGAAACTTTATACTGTATTTCTAAAAAGTCACGGTAAGTTAATTTGGCAACTTTGCCTTGAAGACGTTCTTTTAGCGGCGTAAAAGCATTAATACTGACAACATTAGTGCCCATATCGTCGAACTGCGAAGTAATACTGCTGCTTAATCCTTGTACGACAGAGACAACAGCAATCACTGAGGCAACGCCAATAATAATACCTAAGGTTGTTAAAAAACTTCGAAAACCGTGAGCACGCACCGAATGTGCCGCTGAACGAGTACTCTCAACAATTTTAAAGAAAACACTAGACATTAGCACTCTCCTTTATCAGTTGCTGCTCTTTATAGTGCTGTTCAATATTTGGGTTTAATGAATCAGCAACTAAGCAGCCATCAGTTAAGCGTATAACTCGCTGACAACGATCGGCTATTTCCTGTTCATGGGTTACAATAATTAGGGTTTGGCCATCTTGGTGAAGCTCATCAAACAGTGCCATAATTTCCATTGTGGTTGCTGAATCTAAGTTCCCGGTAGGTTCATCTGCTAACAATATCGCAGGTTCAGTGACTAATGCCCGAGCGATAGCGACACGCTGACGTTGTCCACCAGACAACTGATTCGGTAAATGGTCAATGCGGTCCTTTAAACCGACCCGGGTTAAGGCTAGCTTAGCCTTTATACGGCGTTCTTTGATTGGCATGCCTCGATATATCAATGGTTGCATGACATTTTGTAAAGCACTTGATCTGGGTAATAAATTAAAACTTTGAAAAATAAAGCCAATTTCTAAATTTCTAATACCCGCCAGAGTTGTTTCATCAAGCTTAGCTACATCTCTGTCTTTAAGTTTATATTCACCACTTGTTGGATAATCTAAGCAGCCAAGAATATTCATCAAGGTCGATTTACCTGACCCCGACTGTCCGGTTATAGCAATAAAGTCATTATATTGAATATCCAAATCAAAATTATTGAGTGCATAAAACGCTTGATTACCCATTTTATAAAGGCGAGCGATATTTCTTAATGAAATAATTGGCGCTATCACTTTTTTTTCTTGAGAAATGTTAGACATCATTTATGCCTCTTTATCGATCACTTTCACCGACTGAGCATCTTTTAATTTACCAAGTGCTCTTGCGGGTCCAATGATCACTTTATCACCTACTTTTAGGCCTGAAGTAATTTCTTGTAAGCGATCATTTGAGATACCTAGCTCAACATTCTGCTTTACAGCCTTACCATCAATAAGCACAAATACGTGGTCAACATTATCTGCAAGCGCTTCGTTATCGCTTTCATCGTCTACTTGAACGTTCTTGCCCTGTGTAGCAAAAATGACTGACTCACTGGGTACCGCTATCGTTTTACTTTTACTCTGGGTATATATTTCGGCGCGACAACTCATGCCAGGTCGAACGGCGATAGTATTTGAGTCAGACAATAATATTTTAACTTTGAAGCTTAAACCTTGTCGTCCTTGTGCGCGCTTAGCTGTGGTGGCAATGCTCTGAACTTGCCCCTTAAGCGCTTTATCAGGAAAGGCGACCGCAAAGATATCGGCTTGCTGTCCAACAAGAATATTTGCAATATCTGCTTCGTCGACCTCTACTTCAATGAGAATAGAAGAGGGATCAGCTAAAGTAATTAAATTCGATCCTGAAATATTTGTGCTGCCACTAATGGCTGTTTCGCCTTGTTTAATATCAACGGACGTCGCAATACCCTTTATAGGAGAACGAAAAACGGTTTTATCTAAACGCTCTTGTGCTTTATCAAGTGTAGCTTGCGCTTGCAGTAAAGATTCTTGACGAGAACGTAAATCAATTTTTGCTAATGCGTATTGATTGTCGATAAGTTCATAAGCGTCACGGTCAAGAATTTTTCGTTGATATAAGTCATGTTTGCGCTGCCATTGAGATTTTAAGTTTTCAATTTTCTTGCTTTGATGCTCGATGGCAATCTTTTGAATACGAACAAAAGCCGCTTGTTGCTCAACATCAGCACGGAAAGTGCGAGGTTCAAGGCGCATTAATACTTGTCCTTTAGTCACCTCATCACCTTCTTCTATTAACATTTCACTGACTTGGCCAATAACTTCAGAGCGTAACTGTACCTGCTCTTTATAAACTAAAGTGCCTGAGGCCAAAATTGAACGTTTAATGTTTTCAGCAGCCACTTGCTGAACCTTAACTTCAAGCGTCTGGGATTGACCCGTTTTTTTAAAGTAAGCTAAACTGACTAGCCCAATAATAACCGCAATAATAATCAGTATTTTTTTCATAAATCGTGCTCTTTTTAAGCGATAAACATTATGTATAAAGCCCAAGAAATAAAGATAAGTATTTGTGGAGCAGCAGCAATAAAAAATGCTTTTTGAGTGTTAATATTCAACCAAGAGCGCAGACCGATAGTGGTCACTGCAATCAGCCAAAATGAAAATAAGTTAATCGCTTCAAGCAGGCCAAACCAAGCATTGTTTGCCTCAACAGAAAATAATAAGCTATTAAAACTTGTTGGCTGCAAATCTTGCATTGACACCCTACCATCGCCAGCAAATACAATAACAAGTGCACTTAGCACGACAGAAATAATAGCAGGAAAACTTGCCCACCAAGTAAACGCAAACCATTGAGTAAATTTATACTCACTTGCCGCGCTGACTTTCGTCACTATGTGGTAATAGACGGCTGTCAGCATATTAATAACCACAAAACCTAAAGAGCCACCAATAGCGGTTGTCCAAATCATGGTATCCTTTTGATAAAAACTTGCTACGGCTTTAAGCTCATCATCGGTCATCGGTTTTGACGCCGCAATTTGGTTAATCATTTGCTCTTTTAACCAAGTAAAATCAACAACACTAAAGTAATAGATAAATAACACAAAAGTAGAACTAGTCAGCAGAATAAAAGGTAACCATGACCAGCCTTTTTTTTCTTTAACCGTATCAAAAGCAACAAGGGGTGAAAGTATAGTATCCAAGCAAGCTTGAAAAGGGTTTGCAGACAATTTCATAATTTTCTCT